>NZ_AP023287.1:5321140-5634149 GCF_014218295.1 Mycolicibacterium litorale | reverse complement strand
TGACGACTACCCCCTTGCGGTCGGTCCAGCACGACCAAATGAACGAGGACAAACTGTCCACAAAGTTATCCACAGCCTGTGGAGAACGGGCAGTCGTCGTCGTTCTGTTGTCTACCGGTTCGGGACTCCACCGGGACGGGGCTCGGCACAGCGGGTGATCGGCTGTGGGCTCGCGGCCGGCGGGTCATCCTCGTTTCGTTGTCGGCGGCCGTTCCGGGTGCGAAACGGCATTGCCAGAAGCTAACAGTTTTCTCTCGGAGTGCCAACAGTTCGACGACATTGGGAGGCTTCATATTTGTGCCTGCGAAATCACGGTGAAGAATGTGACGAATGTCAACTATTCGGGGCGTGAGCGGCGAGGTTTGACCCAGCGAAATCTCGTCAGTACCCTCGAACAGTCGCCCGCACGTGGCGGTACGGCTGCGATCCGCTCGACGGAGACCGCGCCGGCAAGCAACGCAAGATGCACGAGCTTAACAACGGTGAACGTGTCCGGCCGGGATGACATACCGGTGGCATGAACGCCACACGTAACGAGGAGAGATTGCCGTGGCCAAGGGCAAGCGGACGTTCCAGCCCAACAACCGCCGTCGTGCGCGGGTGCATGGGTTCCGGCTGCGGATGCGGACTCGTGCCGGTCGGGCGATTGTGACGGGTCGTCGTCGTAAGGGCCGCCGTTCTCTGACTGCGTGAGCCGACGCAGGATCTCACGCGGTGCTTCCGGCTCGGTACCGGATGACCCGGTCGACGGAGTTCAGTACCACGGTCAGTAAAGGGGTGCGCTCGGCGCAACCCGACCTCGTGGTGCACATGGCGAACGACGTCGACGATCCGACCGGCCCGCGCGTCGGTCTGGTGGTGTCCAAGGCCGTGGGTAACGCCGTGGTGCGCCACCGGGTTTCGCGCCGGCTTCGGCACAGCGTCCATCCCATGCTCGAGCAGCTGCAGCCCGGTCACCGCCTGGTCATCCGGGCGCTGCCGGGAGCCGCGACGGCCACGTCCGAGCGGCTCACGCATGAACTGTCCGAGGCGCTGCGCCGAGCCCGGCCGCGCGTCAAGGCCTCGGCGTGACCGGACTTCGAGTGGTGAGCACCGCGGCGGCCAGAGCCGTCGTCTACGTCATCCAGCTCTATCGCCACATGATCTCTCCGCTTCGCCTGCCGTCCTGCCGCTTCACGCCGACCTGTAGCCAGTACGCCGTCGACGCACTGACGGAGTACGGCCTGGTGCGTGGCGGATGGCTGTCGCTCGTCCGGCTGGCGAAATGTGGTCCCTGGCATCCGGGAGGATGGGACCCGATCCCCGAACGGCCGGACGCGACGAGCGCGCCGCCCCAAGACCGCAGCGGTGCAGACGACACCGCCGATCCTGTCAGGAGCAAGTCGCGTGTTTAACTGGTTGAGCCTCGACATCATCTACTACCCGGTGTCGGCGATCATGTGGGTCTGGTACAAGGCGTTCGCCTTCCTCCTGGGCCCCGACAACTTCTTCGCCTGGGCGCTGTCGGTGATGTTCCTGGTGTTCACCCTGCGCGCCATCCTCTACAAGCCGTTCGTGCGCCAGATCCGGACCACGCGGCAGATGCAGGAACTGCAGCCGCAGATCAAGGCCCTCCAGAAGAAGTACGGCAAGGACCGTCAGCGGATGGCGCTGGAGATGCAGAAACTCCAGCGTGAACATGGGTTCAACCCGATCCTGGGCTGTCTGCCGATGCTCGCCCAGATCCCGGTGTTCCTGGGTCTCTACCACGTGCTGATGTCGTTCAACCGCACGCAGACGGGCATCGGTCGGCTGGGGCTGTCGGTGGAGGAGAACCGCAGCCTGCCGAACTACGTCTTCAGTGCGACCGACGTCGGACACTTCCTGGACGCCAACCTGTTCGGCGCTCCGCTCGGCGCGACGATGATCCAGCAGCACGGTCTGGAAGCGTTCACCGAATTCAACCGGCTGGCCGTCATCGCGGTCGGGGTGCCGATCATGATCCTGGCGGGCGTCGCGACGCACTTCAACAGCCGGGCCTCGGTCGCGCGGCAGACCGCGGAGGCCGCGGCCAACCCGCAGACCGCGTTGATGAACAAACTCGCGCTGTACGTGTTCCCACTCGGCGTCGTGGTGGGCGGCCCGTTCCTTCCGCTCGCGGTCATCATGTACTGGCTCGCCAACAACATCTGGACCTACGGTCAGCAGCACTACGTCTTCAACAAGATCGAGAAGGAAGAAGAGGCGAAGAAGGCCGAGGCGCTGGAACGCCGCGCCGCCAACGCGCCGGCACCGGGTGCCAAGCCGAAGCGTGCGCGCAAGGCCCAGGACGCGGCGGGTGCCGATGACGAGACGACGAGCACGGCCACCGCAGGCACGGACGGAAACTCCGACGGTGCGGCGGTCAATGACCCGGCGACGCGGGCGGCGGGTAACGGGGCGGCCAAGCCCGGTGGTGGACCGGCCCCCAACCGAACGCCGAAGCCGGGTGCCCGGCCGAAGAAGCGCAAGCGTTGACCAGTCGGGGACTGGCGGAAGAGGGAGAGACAGACATGACTGACGCTGATACGACCGAGCGGGCCGAGGACACCGAGACCCGCGAGGAGGCGGTGAACGCGACCGTCGACGACGACCTCGAGGATCGGCTCGTCGCCGAAGGCGAGATCGCCGGTGACTACCTCGAGGAGTTGCTCGACCTGCTCGACTTCGACGGGGACATCGATCTCGACGTCGAGGGCGACCGCGCGGTCGTGAGCATCGACGGCGGTAGCGATCTGAACAAGTTGGTGGGCCGCAAGGGCGAGGTGCTCGACGCGCTACAGGAGCTGACGCGGTTGGCCGTCCACCAGAAGACCGGGGAGCGCAGCCGCCTGATGCTCGACATCGCCCGGTGGCGCCGCCGTCGTCGCGACGAACTGGCGGCGCTCGGGGAAAAGGTCGCCCGCCGCGTGCTGGAGACCGGAACCCGCGAAGAGCTCGCTCCGATGACCCCGTTCGAGCGCAAGATCGTTCACGACGCGGTCGCGGCCGTCGCCGGCGTGCACAGTGAGAGCGAAGGTGTGGAGCCCTCCCGCCGGGTCGTCGTCCTCGCCGACTGACTGAGTTACATCCATGTAGTTCATGGGTCCGGTCCGCAGTCGACACCAGGGGGATGTTTCACGTGAAACACGTAGCACCGCCGCCCGTCGCTGAGGCGGTTTTCGGGGAGCGGCTCCCGCTGGCCCAGCGTTACGCGGACCTCCTGGCCTCCGCCGGTGTGGAGCGGGGTCTGATCGGTCCCCGCGAGACCGACCGGATCTGGGATCGGCACGTGCTCAACAGCGCGGCGCTCGGAGAGCTCGTCGAGGCGGGCGAGCGGATCGCGGACATCGGCAGCGGTGCCGGCCTTCCCGGGATACCGTTGGCGCTGGCGCGGCCGGACGTCGTCGTCACGCTGATCGAGCCGATGCTGCGCCGTAGCGAGTTCCTCGTCGAGGCGGTGGACGCACTGGGGATCGACGTGCAGGTGGTGCGTGGCCGCGCCGAGGACCGGGCAGTGCAACGTGAGGTGGGGGAGATGGACGTCGTGACCTCACGCGCGGTCGCCTCACTCGACAAGCTCGCCACGTGGACGATCGGTCTGCTGCGCCCCGGGGGTCGGATGCTCGCGCTCAAGGGCGCCCAGGCGGAGGCGGAGATCGAGGAGCACCGGCGTGTACTCGGTCGGCTTGGCGCGGTGGATGTCAGGGTGATGAGATGTGGCGCGGACTATTTGAACCCGCCCGCCACCGTGGTCGTGGCGCAGCGGGGAACACCGGCGAAGGGCCGCAACCGGCCGCCGCGATCGGGCAGGAGATGAGCATGGTCGAGGGTCCCCAGGAATCGCGGGCGCCGCGCGGTGGCGGTCGTGTTTCACGTGAAACATGGCCGGCCCCGGCGAGGGACGCCGGCCCCGCCGCCACTCAGGACTGGCAGAACGACGCCGTGATCGACACCCCGATCGGTGCCGAGGCCGAGCGCGCGGTGCGCCTGCTGCACTCGGCCAGCCGTGGCGGTCTGCCTCGGCCGGAGCGTCAGCGCGTCTTCACCATCGCCAACCAGAAGGGCGGGGTGGGGAAGACGACGACCGCGGTCAACATCGCAGCGGCGCTCGCCCTCCAGGGGCTGAAGGTGCTCGTGATCGACCTCGACCCGCAGGGCAATGCGAGCACGGCACTGGGAATCGAACACCGGCCGGGAACCAACTCCTCGTACGAAGTGTTGATCGGCGACATCCCGGTGCAGGAGGCGCTGCAGCGCAGTCCGCACAGCGAGCGGCTCTACTGCATCCCGGCCACGATCGACCTCGCCGGCGCGGAGATCGAACTCGTCAGCATGGTCGCGCGTGAAGGCCGGCTGCGCACCGCGCTCGCCGAACTCAAGCACTACGACTTCGATTACGTCTTCATCGACTGCCCGCCGTCTCTCGGGTTGCTCACCATCAACGCTCTGGTGGCGGCGCCAGAGGTGCTCATCCCGATCCAGTGCGAGTACTACGCGCTCGAAGGGGTGGGTCAGCTGCTTCGCAACATCGAGATGGTCAAGTCCCACCTCAATCCCGAACTGACGGTGTCGACCGTCGTCCTCACGATGTACGACGGGCGCACCCGGCTTGCCGATCAGGTCGCCCAGGACGTGCGCGCCCACTTCGGCGACAAGGTGCTGCGGACCGTCATCCCCCGCAGCGTGAAGGTGTCCGAGGCGCCCGGCTACGGCATGACGATCCTCGACTACGACCCGGGTTCACGTGGTGCGATGAGCTATCTCGACGCCAGTCGGGAGCTGGCCGAGCGCGGGGCACCGCGGGAACACACTTCCTGACGATCGTCTGCTGGTGAAGAGGAAAGAAGGACATGACGCAGCCCACCCGTAAACGCAGCGGCCTCGGCCGCGGCTTGGCCTCCCTCATCCCGACCGGACCCAACGAGGACGGGAGCGCCGCGGCACTCGGCGGACCCCGGATGGGCAGCGCCGCGGCCGACGTCGTGATCGGCGGGGGACCGGCCACCGTTCCGCCGGCCGCCGAGGTGGGCGCCGTCTACCGCGAGATCGACCCCTCGGCAATCGAGCCGAACCCGCGTCAGCCGCGGCAGGTGTTCGACGACGAGGCCCTCTCCGAACTCGTGCATTCGATCCGTGAATTCGGACTGATGCAGCCCATCGTGGTGCGCGCCCTCGAACCCGGCGATGCCGGTCCGCGCTATCAGCTCGTGATGGGGGAGCGGCGGTGGCGCGCGGCCCAGGAGGCGGGGCTCTCGGCAATCCCCGCGATCGTGCGCGAGACCACCGACGACAACCTGTTGCGGGACGCCCTGCTCGAGAACATCCATCGGGTCCAGCTCAATCCCTTGGAAGAGGCGGCGGCGTACCAGCAATTGCTCGATGAGTTCGGGGTCACCCACGATGAACTCGCCGCGCGGATCGGCCGGTCCCGCCCGCTCATCACGAACATGATCCGCCTGCTGCGGCTGCCGATCGCGGTACAGCGCCGCGTCGCCGCGGGAGTGCTCTCCGCCGGCCACGCCCGCGCCCTGCTGGCACTCGAGGGCGGTCCGGAACGCCAGGAAGAGCTCGCCGCGCGCATCGTCGCCGAGGGCCTGTCGGTGCGCGCCACAGAGGAGGCCGTCACCCTCGCCAACCGCAGTGATCCGGCGGTACCGCCGGCGCCGCGGCGCAAGCCGATCCAGATGCCGGGACTGCAGGATGTGGCCGAGCAGCTCTCCACCGCGTTCGATACCCGGGTCACCGTGAGCCTCGGCAAGCGCAAGGGCAAGATCGTCGTCGAATTCGGGTCCGTGGACGATTTACAGCGGATTGTCGAGTTGATGAACTCGGCGAAAGACTGACCGAGGACACGGGGGCATTACGTCACTGTGACACCACGGCAGTCCGCGGACCGCGAGCCCACCTCCACCGGGAGCGAAGCTCCTGCGCCTCAAGGGTTTTCGTTCGCATCGACGGTTCAGCGCCCGCACCGGGGACGTGCGGAGCCGCCGGTGGCGGACTCTCCTATCCTGGAGTGCGAGTCGCGCCCGTTCGCAGGGCACGAGAAGCGGGGAGCCTAGTGTCGGCACGTATCACGCCTTTGCGGCTGGAAGCTTTCGAACAGCTTCCCAAGCATGCGCGGCGCTGTGTGTTCTGGGAGGTGGATCCCTCGACGCTCGGTCGTGACGATCACCTGTCCGACCCCGAGTTCGAGAAGGAAGCATGGCTGTCGATGGTCATGCTGGAGTGGGGTTCGTGCGGCCAGGTGGCCGTGGTGTGCCCCGAGGCGATGAGCGACGAGGCTGCTGCCACCGACCCGTCCGCCGAAGAACCCTGTGTGGGCTACGCCTTCTACGCGCCGCCGCGTGCCGTTCCACGTGCCCGGCTGTTCCCGACCGGTCCGGTCAGCGCGGACGCGGTGCTGCTGACGACCGTGGGGGCGGAGCAGGGCGACGACGCGGACGGACTTCCCCACACCCTGCTGACGTCGGTGGTCGGCGACCTGGTGCGGCGCGGTGTGCGCGCGTTGGAGGCGTTCGGGCGGACCGATGCGGTGGCCGAACTCGTCGACCCCCGGCTGATCCCGGCCGAGCTGACCCCGGTCACCGAAGTGCTCGGTGACTGCTCGGTGCAGCAGTGCATGGCCGAGGCGGACTTCCTGGAACAGGTCGGGTTCACCGTCGTGGCCCCGCACCGCTACTTCCCCCGGCTACGCCTGGAACTGGAGCAGGGGCTCGGCTGGAAGGCCGACGTGGAGGCGGCCCTGGAAAGGCTCCTGGAGTCAGCGCAGCTGCAGCCCGTCGGTGCGGGCGGTGCGACGTTGTTGGCGAAGCAACCGGTCAGCCGGAGCTGAGCCGGCCGGCCTGTTCGACGGACAGTTCGTGCGCCAGCAGTTCGGCGAACGTGAACGTCCCTGTCGGACGGTCGTTCTTGCCGAGCAGGTAGAGCCGCTTGACTGCGGCGAGGATGCCTTCGGCGACGGCGTCGCGAGTGTGATTGGACACCAACAGATCCCGATCGCGGGGATTGGTGATGTAGCCGACATCGACCTGGACCGTGGGCATCCGGGTCAGGCGCAGCAGATCCCAGGTGCGGCCGTGGGTGCGGCAGTCACGTAAACCGGTGCGTGCCACGACCTCTCGCTGGATGAAGTCGGCGAGGTTGCGTCCGATGGTGGACACCGAACCGTGAGAATTGCCGAAATAGAACGAGGCGACGCCATTGGCCGCTGGGGTGGGCTGGGCGGCGCAGCGGAGGCTGATCATCAGATCCGCGCCGACCGTGTTCGCCGTGGCGGCGCGCTCGGCGTCGGACGGGCTACGGGTGGCCGGTCGCGACAGGAACGTGTCCATCCCGATCGCTGTCATCCGTCCCTCGAGCCGACTGGCCAAGTCCCACAGAATGTCTGCTTCGCTGATCGGTCCCTGGGGGCCGTTCATGATGAGCCCATGGTCGCTGCCACCGCGGCCCGGATCGATGATGACCCGCTTACCCGACAGGCGCGGACCGGACCGGCGGACCAGTTCCTCTTCCCGGATCGCATGCGGAGAGCCGCCGGTGACCCGGGAACCCAGGAAGTAGAGCGAGCGCAGCGTCTCCGGACCGCAGATGCCGTCGGGGTACAACCCGTACTCGCGTTGATAGGACGTGAGACCGTGGTGGGTCTGCAGGCCGAAATGGCCGTCGACCAGACCGGTGTAGAAACCGAGATCCTGCAGCCGCGCCTGAAGCGTCGCAACGTCGTCGCCGTACATCGGTGCCCCGAACTGGTGCATCAACGTGCGCGCGCCCAAGCGGTACGACGCTTCCTTCAGCGCCCGGTACGTGGCTTCCCCGACGATGCCGTCGACCAGCAGACCGCGGTGCTGCTGAAAGGCGCGCACCGCCTGGTCGAGGTCGTCGTCGAAGAAGTCGGCCGCGACGTGTCTGCCGGTGACCAGGTCGTCGTCGGCGCTCTCCAACAGCCCGAGGGCGGAGAGCGCTGCGCGGATCTCGGTGACCGCAGCCCCGCGATCACCGTGACGCAGACTCGACATACTCGCCCCTTCAGCTGGCCCCTCAGCTCCGGCTGTCAGTACCCGTGCGGCGCCGACATATGCACGACAGGCCTGCAGGCATTCTCTCAGACGTTTCCGTCATTCCGGAAAACGCCAGGCTGCACGAAACGGGCCGCGATGCGTCAGAGCAGGTCGCCGATTTCGCGCAACAGCGCCGCTTTACCCTTCGCACCGACGATTCGCTTGACCGGTTCACCATCTTTGAACAGGATCATCGTCGGGATCGACACGACCTGGAAGTCGCGTGCGGTGGTCGGGTTGGCGTCGACGTCGAGCTTCGCGACCGTGAGCGCGCCGGCCTTCTCGGAGGCGATCTCCTCGAGGACCGGGGCGACCATCTTGCACGGTCCGCACCAGGTGGCCCAGAAGTCGACCAGCACAGGGGTGCTGCTGGTCAGCACATCGTCGGAGAACGAGTCGTCGGTGACGGTGACGGTGGCGCTGTTGTCAGCCATGGTCTGCTCCTAGAAGAAGTGGGACGGATCTGTCTCAGATCGGTGCTGAGATCTCTTGATCGCTTGGGGCTACGCCGATTTCGGCCAGCCAGCGTTCGGCGTCGATGGCCGCCGCACAGCCGCTGCCCGCGGCGGTGATGGCCTGCCGGTAGGTGCGGTCCACCAGATCGCCTGCGGCGAAGACGCCTTCGACCGAGGTGTTGGTGGTGCGGCCCTCGACCAGCACGTAACCGTCCTCGTCGACGTCGACCTGGCCGCGCACGATGTCGGACCGCGGGACGTGCCCGATCGCCACGAACACACCGGTGACCGCGAGTTTCGACTCCTCACCGGTGACGGTGTTGCGCAGGCGGATACCGGTCACCTTCGGGTCGCCCTCGATCTCGGTGACCGCGGTGTTGGTCATGAACGTGATCTTCTCGTTGGCGCGGGCGCGGTCGAGCATGATGCGCGAGGCACGGAACTCCTCGCGGCGGTGGATCACCGTCACACTGCGGGCGAACCGCGTGAGGAAGGTCGCCTCCTCCATCGCCGAGTCGCCGCCGCCGATGACCGCGATGTCCTGGTCGCGGAAGAAGAAGCCGTCACAGGTGGCGCAGGTGCTCACCCCCATACCGAGCAGCGCGTCCTCACCGGGCACGCCGAGATGACGGGCCGCCGCCCCCATCGCGAGGATGACCGCGCGGGCCCGGTGGGTCTCGTCGCCGACGGTCACGGTCTTGACCGGACCTTCGAGGGAGACTTCGTCCACGTCCTCCATCCGCAGGTCGGCGCCGAAGCGCAATGCCTGCTCGCGCATCTCGTCCATCAGTTCGGGACCGGTGATGCCGTTGCGGAAGCCGGGGTAGTTCTCCACCTCGGTGGTGGTCATGAGCGCGCCGCCGAACTGACTGCCTTCGAACACCAGCGGCTTGAGCTGCGCCCGGGCGGCGTACACGGCGGCCGTGTAACCGGCCGGCCCGGAACCGATGATGATGACATCGTGAACCGTCGATGAGGTGGTCATGTGAGCCTTTCTGCCGTTTCGCACCGGCACGGGTACAACACCAGCCTAGGTCGGGGTGTTCCCGCACGGCGGCAGGCCCACGCTACGGGGGCGGCTGCGGCCCCGCTGTGACGTCGGCGGCGTGCGGCAGCCACGGACGACGGGCGTGTGCGGACCGGTCTCGTCGAGGGTGCGCAGCGTCTCGGCGAGTCTGGCCCGCGCCCGGCTGCATCGACTCTTGACGGTGCCTTCGGCGATGCCCAGCATGCGGGCGGTCTCGGCGACGGAGTAGCCCTGCATGTCCACGGCCACGATGGCGGCGCGCTGGTCGACCGGCAACCGCAGCAGAGCCCGCTGGACGACGATGGCGGTGTCCACCCGGGCGGTCGGGTCGTTGAGTGGGCCGATCTCGTCGTGCAGGGCGACGGTCTGGTGGTTGCGGTCGCGGCGCAGCCGGTCCAGGCAGGCGTTGACCACGATGCGGTAGAGCCAGCTGCTCACCGCGGAGTCGTGTCGGAAGGTCGCGGCGTTGCGGTGGGCCTTGAACAGCGCCTCCTGCAGGGCGTCGTCCGCGTCCTCCCGGCTGCGGCTGGTGACCAGGGCCAGCCGCTCGAGGTGACGGCGGTGGCGGGTGAGCAGCTCGGCGAATGCGTGACGGTCACCCGCGACGTGATCGGCCAACAGCTGCGCGTCGGACCGGTCGGCCATGTCGAAGCTCTCCACAGCCGAACACTAAGCGCAGTGCGGCAGCCTGCCGGAC
The DNA here is from genome assembly GCF_014218295.1 of Mycolicibacterium litorale. The sequence continues at coordinate 5,623,910 of NZ_AP023287.1, read as the reverse complement.
ACGAGTTGACGGGCCTGTGGATAAACCGTCAGGCGGTGCCCTTGAGCGTGATCTCGGAGACGTCGGTGCGGCTCTCTCCGTCCACGGTGCCGAGTTTGTCGATCCACACGAGCACATAGGAGGTGGGGGACGCGTCGGTCACCTGGATGGTGTTGTTCCCGGTCCGCAGCGGGGTGGACGGCGTCATCTCGGTGGTGCTGTCGAGTGACGACGGTTCGGCCGACTGCGCCGACCGGATCTGCACCGAGGTGCCGGTGGAGGACACGTTGATGTCCACCGAACTCAGCGTGGTGGGCTGGGGCAGTTCGAGCATCAACCCCACGCCGTTCTTGAAGTTCGGGAACGGGTTCGGGTCGGAGTAGGTGTCGGTGGGCCACACCGTGGTCGAGTTGCCGTCGATGGCGTTGCCCGCTTGATCCGGTGAGTCGGCGCCGCCGTCGGGGGAGAACACCGTCGCCCGCACCGGACGCACGACGTTGCCGGGTCCGGATGCCGGGCCGTCGGCCTCGGCCGAGGTGGTCGGGGCGTTGAGGCCCAGTTCGTCACCGTCGAATCCGCCGTTGACGTCACCGAAGATGCGGCTCAGCACCGTCGCCAGCACGATCAGGGCGACGACGACGATCACGCCACCGACGGTCAGGCCGACCATCAGACCCCGCTTGCGTCGGGCCTTGGCGTCGGGGTCGTCGTCGTCGGGTTCGCCGCGGAAGCGGGATCCGCCGCCGGTGTCGGGTCGGTCGACGGGCGCGATCATGTCGGTGCGGTCGGCGACGGCGGTGGCCTGCTGCAGCAGGTTCAACAGCGTGGGCGCGCTGCGGATCCCGCCGTCGGGCTGTATGGCATGCGCGGCCGCCGCCGAGATCTGGAACGGGATGTCGCGGTCGACCGTGCGCGGTTCGACGGGGTTGCCCGCGGGATCGAGGTCGGCCGGGGCCAGCCCGCTGGGCTCCCCGGTTTCGGGCAGCGGCCACCGGTTGACCAGCAGCGCGTAGAGCGCGGCCCCGATGCCGCGGATGTCGTCCTCCGGCGTGGCGTCGGGCATCGTCGCCGGAAACGCCAGCGCCACATCGCCTTCGATGCTGACCCGCACGCGGCTGGGGTGGTCGATCGACAACGCGACCCCGGACCGGTGGGCGGCTTCTGCCGCAGCGGCCAGCGACTGCATCGCGCGGGCGCCGCCGATCGGGGAGGGTGCGGTGGCCGCGACCTCGGCCAGCGATCCGCCGCGGATCCACTCCGAGACGATCAGCCCACCGGAGCCGGTGTTGGCCACGTCGAGGACGCGGGCCACGCCCGGCATGTCGAGGCGGCTGAGTTTCAGTGTGCGGGAAAGGATTTCCTGCACCCGCTCGTCGGGCAGCGTGACGTCGGGGTCGACGAAGGTCAGCGCGACCTGGCGGTCGAGCGCGGTGTCGAGTGCCTGCCAGAACTGCAGGTTCGGTGGGCCGCCGTGGAACACCAGCAGCCGGTAGCGCCCGCCGGCGATCGTCGCACCCGGGATCAGGTGGACGTCCTCTTCGGAGGTGGCGGCCTCGACCGGGGGTTCGCGCGGGACGTCGAAGGGCAGCGATTCGCGGGTCGGGTCGCCGCCGTAGTCGGCGGGCGGGCGCCCCGACATGGGCATCTCGGTGGTGGCGGAGTCGGGGACGTCGGGCAGGAAGTCGTCCGCGGCGGGCCGCGAATGGGAATCCGCGGCGGGCCGCGAATGGGTATCCGCGGCGGGCCGCGAATGGGTATCCGCGGCGGGCCGCGAATGGTGGTCCGCGGCGGGCCGCGAGATCTTGGTGGTCGCAGCGTTGTCGGGCGGTGCTGCGGAATCGCCCGCGGAGTCGTCGCTCACCGCTGGTCCTTTCCACATGTCTGTTCCGGCGCCACGCACTGATGTACCCCGCACCGGAGGCCCATTCCGGCCGGTCATGGGGCCCCGAATCCCCCGTGCCGGACCTGCACTCCTGTGGTCAGAGTACGGGAAGGCCTCGGAGGGGCGCGGTTGGTCGGGCCGAGTTATTGACGGAGGGGACACCGGCCGGCGGCCGCCGAGGCGCCGGCGCACGAACGCGACCGCGGCGGCGGCTTCGGGCACTTTCGCCGCCAGCAGCACACCGGCGAGCACGGGCAGCATGATCAGACTCAGCACGGCGAGCCGCAGCAGCGAGCCGAGCCCGCCGCCGCTGTCGGTCAGCGATTTCAGGCCGAACAACTGGTCGACGACGTAGGCGAGCAGACCGGCCAGCAGCGATGCCGCGACGGTGACCAGGATCGTGCGGATCACCTGCACGTCGAGCAGCCGTCCGCCCGGCGGGTTGAGGCTGGACCGCAGCAGGATGTAGCCGACGATCGCGCCGGCGAGAAACCCCAGTCCGTTCGCCATGCCGAGGTATCCAGCGACCAGGTCGGGGTCGTCGGTCAGGTGTGGCGCCGCGAGCGAGCCGATGACCTTCACCGAGGTCACCACGACGATGACGATGATCGGCGTCCACGGCTGTTCGCGCGCGTAGAACACCCGCAGCTGCAGCAGCACCAGCGCGTAGGGGATGAGAGTGAACGCCGACAGGGTGATCGCCATGCCGAGGTATCCGGCGTCGGTCGCACCGAAGTTGCCGTACGCGAACAGCGCGCTGCCGATCGCCGGTCCGCCCACCGTCATGACGGCCACGATCGGGATCAGCGTGACCATGGTCAGCCGGGTCGCCAGTGAGAGGTCGCCGAGCACGGCGCGGATGTCGTTGGCGGCGGCGTTGCGCGACAGCCGCGGCATCACGACGGTGAGCACCGTGACCCCGATCATCCCGAACGGCAGCTGCAGGATCAGCCAGGTGTAGTTGTAGATCGCCGGTCCGGATGCCGCGGCGCCGCTGGCGATCTGGTTGCCGACGATGAGACCGATCTGGCTGATGAGCACGTAGAGCACCATCGCCGCCGCCATCGTGCCGAACTTCTTGAGGCGGTCGTCGATACCCCACAGCGGCCGCAGGCTGATCCGCTCCCGGCGGATGGCGACCAGCAGCACCGCGGTCTGCGCGAACACGCCGAGTGTGGTGCCGATGCCGAGCACCAGCAGTTTGGCGTTGCCCATCTCCACCGGGTCGATCGAGAGTTCGCCCGGCACAATCACATAGAGCCCGAGCGTGGCGATGGCCACGACGTTGTTGACCACCGGCGCCCATGCCGGCGGCCCGAACACGTTGCGGGTGTTGAGGATTGCCATGAACACCGAGGACAGCCCGTAGAACAGCACCTGCGGCAGCAGCAGGTAGGCGAACGCCGTCGTCAGCGGATTGTTGACCTGTGGGTCGTCGCCGAGCATCAACCGCACCAGCAGCGGTGCGCACGCCACCGAGAGCACGGTGGCCACGAGCAGCAGCGTGGTGGCCAGGGTGACCAGCCGTCGGACGAAGGCCGTGCCGCCGTCGGGATCGTCGCGTTCGGCGCGGGCCAGCACGGGGACGAAGATCGCGGTGAAGGTCGCTTCGAGTACCAGCGCCGCCACCAGGTTGGGCAGCTGGTTTGCCACCGAGAAGGCGCTCGACAGGGCGGCGCCGAGGATCGCGGCGAGCAGCACGATCCGCAGGAACCCGGTGATCCGGCTGACCAGCGTCGCCACCGCCATACCCCATGAGCGGGACACGACGGCGGCGTCGGACAGTTCCGGACGGCCCGCCCGCCGGCGGGGGGCCGGACCGCGCGGGACGCGCTGCCGCGGCGGCGGCGGTGGCGGCCGCCGCGAGGGGTCCGGACGTACCGCACCGGGGCGCGGCGGGATCCGACGCGGGGGAGGGCATGGGTGGCGGGGCGTCCCTGTCCCACCCCGTGGTGCTCATTTCTGGTCGCCGACGGGTTGGTCGCGGCGGGCGCGGGCCGGTCGGGGGCTGTCGTCCGGCGCGTGGCGGATCGCGGTCTCGAGCGGATCGGAGCGCAGGGAAGCTCCCTCGGTGCGGGGGGCCGACGCCCGTGACGGCCGGTCGAGGTCGGCCGGGTCGGGTTGGCCGCGGAACCGGTGCCACAGCCGTCGCCCGGCCAGGAGCACGAGGACGGCGCCGGCGCTGAGCGTGATGAAGAACAGCACCTTCCCGTAGGCGTTGGAGTGCACCGACAGCCGAACCGGTTCCCCGAGGGGCAGCCCGTCGGCGGTGCGCAGCGTCACGTCGACGGCGACGCGCTGGGTGAAGTGCACCTCGATCGGTACCCGAAGCGGCAGATAGCCCGGCGGAAGGCTGATCTCGCCCATGTCGTCGACCGTCATACCCGGCGGCGCGTCGACGGCCAGGCGCACGCGGATCGGTACCGGCAGGTCGTTGCGCAGGGCCAGCGGCAGCGGGCTGCGTTCGGTGGCCAGCGTGTAGGCACCGCCCGGGTTCATGATCCGCACCGCCCCGAACATGTCGCCGACGGTGTCGGTCACCACCGCGAGTCGTTGTTGGGCCAGATCGTTGCGTCCCTCGGCGGGTACGGACTGGCTCAGGGCGCGCAGCATGTCCTCGCGCAGCGGGGCGGTGTAGGCGATTCCGGTAAGGCCGGTGCGTTCGTCGACGCCGAGCGCGGCGGTCAGCCCGGCGAGGCGGCCGTTGGTGGCGGCGATCCCTCCCGTCACCGCGTCGTCGAAGCGGCCCCGTTCGCCGGATTCGGCGGGCGGCCAGCCGGCGTCCGGGCGGGCGGGCACGGCGTCGCCGTCGGCGATCACCTCGCGCAGTGGACGGGGGAGGGCGAGCCCGGCGCGGATGGCGGTGCCGACGGCGGTCAGGATCGACTGCGCGTCCTCGGGGCGCGGCGACCACACCAGGGGCGGCAGCACGATCTGGGTCCGCGGTTCGACGTCGGGTTGCAGCCCACGCCACAGCAGCGACCCGATCGCGTTCTGCCTGCGCGCGACCGGCGAATCCTGCCGCAGCGGGATCTCGAGGGAGGAGTCGAGGTAGCTGGGCGCGGTGGGGTCGGTGCCCGCCGCGGCCAGGGCCGCGCCGACCGTCGGGTCGAACGGCGCGGCGACGAGGTTCGGGGAGTACCGCACGGGTGTCAGGTCGGCGGTGGAGCCCAGCCCGGTCGCGTCGTCCTGCGCGGTGAGGTCCGCCGCGGTGACGGCCACCGTGCGGCCCTGGCCGGTCAGCAGCTGGGCGGCCGCCGCGGTGAGGGGACCGTCGCCGAGCAGCGTGGCGCCGCGGGTGGACGTGATACCCAGGATCCGGTCGACGATGTCGGCGGCACCGGTCGTGGCGATCGCGCTCAGCGCGGGATCGCCGACGCGCTGCACCGCGTCCAGATCGGCCTGGGCGTATGGCGTCGGCGCCACGCACATCCGCTGGGTCAGCGCCTTGAGCCGGTTGAGCCATCCGACGGCCGCCTCCTGACCGGTGCCTGGCCTCGTCGGGGTGGTGGGCCCGGCGTCGGGGCCGTCGTTGACGACGTATCCGGCGGTCATCGCGTTGACGGTCACCAGCAGGTCGGGATCGATGGCCAGGCACAGCGCCCGGCCAACGTCACCGCCGGGGTCGACGGCCGGGCTGGTGGCGAAGTCGACCGCGGCGAGCAGCGTCTCCAGCCGGCCGCCCGGCGCCAACGAGGCGGCGAGCTGGTCGTCGACCAAACGCACCGGTGCGGTTCCGCCCGGGATGCCGGCGGCGAGTCGGGGTTTGTCGGCCAGCGGCCAGAACATCGTCAGCTCCACCGGTGTGGAGGTGTCCGGAGGCACGACGGAGTTCAGCGTCTCGGCGGCCGAATCGGCACCGGCCTCCGACGGGACGCCCACCACCGGCAGCAGGAAGCGGGCGTCGTCGAGCCGGGCCGGCGCACCGTAGTCAGGGGTGCCGTTGACGTTGACCAGCAGCGGGTACACGCCGGGCTGTTCGATGCGCAGCGACGGCCGATCGGGTGCGCGCACCGGGTAGGTGAGGGTGAACGGCACCTCCTGGCCGCGCTGGAGTTCGGGGGTGGCGGTGATGAAGTCGGCGACCGGGTCGAACTGGTCGAGGTTGCCCGCCAGGTTGGTGCGCAACCCCGACGAGGAGTCCACGCCCGGCGCGTGTTCGAGGCGAAGCACGACGTCGCGGACCGTGCGGTCGCCGACATTGCGGACGACGCCGGACACGCTCACCACCGGTTCGCTGGTCGTGGTGACGACGTCGGGGGTGACCCGGTCGATGCGCAGCTGCAGGAACGCGGAGGCGCCGGGTTCAGCTGCGGCGGCCTTCGGCAGCGCAGTGGGCAGGGCGGTCAGCAACAGCACCACGAGCGCGGCCAGCAGCCGGGGCAACACCGCCGTACGCGGCCCGGCCGCCCGGGACTTGCGTGGCACCGCCACGGTCCTCACTGGCCTTGTCCGCATCCGTTCGTCCGCCGGCCGGGAGGGGTTTGGCTCGACTCGTCACGACGACGGTTGCGGGTGTGCGAATGGGTCTGCGGGCGTCGCCGGGGTGCCGACCGCGGCAGCGGCGGCAGGGCCGCGGGACCGTCGGTGTGCAGTTTGTCGATGAGTTCGTCGGCGACCTCGGCCAGCCGGCGCTCGTCGGCGTAGGCCAGCCGCTTCGGCAGTTCTTTGAGCGGCACCCACGCCACCTCGGTGACCTCGACGTCCTCGTCGGACAGTTCGCCGTCGAGGAAGCGCATCAGGTAATGGTGCACGGTCTTGTGGACGCGGCGCCCCTCGGTGACGAACCAGTAGTCGATGCTGCCGAGTGCGGCGAGCACGCTGCCCTGGATGCCGGTCTCCTCGGCGACCTCACGGATCGCCGTCTGCTCGGCGGTCTCACCCATCTCGATGTGGCCTTTGGGCAGCGACCACAGCATGCGGCCGCGGCGGTCGACCCGCCCGATCAGGGCGGCCACCTGGCTGTCCTTCGGCCCGTCGATCCCGTCGATCACCAGGCCGCCCGCGGACGTCTCGTGCACGGTCCGCAGTCGTTCCGGCGGCCGGCGGGGGCGATTCTTCCTGGCCTGGTCGGTGGGTTTGACCGTCGGTTCCGGCGGGGTATCGGTGGCCGGGGCGTCGGTGCGTTCGGCGGACCCCTGCGGCGGTCCGGCCGCGCGTCGGCCCCGACGTCGCCCGCGGCGGCGTCGTGATTTGGGCTGTTCGCCGTCCGACACCCAAGCGATAGTAGCTGCCACGTGCAGTCACTCCGGCCACACTCGCCGGTCGCAGCCGGACCGTGACCCTCTAGGCTCAACGAACGTGTCCGACCACGACCACGACGCAGGAGCCGACGCCGAACTGCTGGCGCGCGCCGCGGTGGCACTCAACCGCTATGGCGACCTCCTGCGCGACGTCGGGGCGGTGTTCGCCGAGGCCGGCCACCGGCTGTACCTGGTCGGCGGCAGCGTGCGGGACGCGCTGCTGGGGCGGCCGAGCCCCGACCTCGACTTCACCACCGACGCGCGGCCCGAGCAGATGCAGGCGTTCCTGCGGCCGTGGGCCGATGCGCTGTGGGACACCGGCATCGACTTCGGCACCATCGGCGTCGGCAAGGGCGACCACCGGCTGGAGATCACCACCTTCCGGGCCGACAGCTACGACCAGGTGTCACGCAACCCGCAGGTGCGATACGGCGACCGCCTCGAAGACGATCTGGTGCGGCGCGACTTCACCGTCAATGCGATGGCGGTCGCGATCGACCCGCAGAAACCAGCAGGGCTCGGGGACTTCCACGACCCGCTGGGCGGGCTGGCCGCGCTGCGCTCCCGCACGCTCGACACCCCGTCGGCGCCCGAGGTCTCGTTCGGCGACGATCCGCTGCGGATGCTGCGCGCCGCGCGGTTCATGTCGCAGCTGCGTTTCCAGGTGGCGCCGCGGGTGCTGACCGCGATGACGGAGATGGCCCCGCAGCTGGCGCGGATCACCGTGGAGCGCGTCGCCGTGGAGCTGGACAAGCTGCTGCTGGGCGAGGACCCGGTGGCGGGTATCGACCTCATGGTGCAGACCGGTCTCGGTGATGTGGTGCTGCCGGAGGTCGGTGGGATGCGGATGGCGATCGACGAGCACCACCAGCACAAGGACGTCTACTGGCATTCGCTGACGGTGCTGCGGCAGGCGATCGATCTGGAGGACGACGGGCCCGATCTGGTGTTGCGCTGGGCCGCGCTGCTGCACGACATCGGCAAGCCCGCGACGCGGCGCCACGAACCCGACGGCGGGGTGAGCTTCCACCACCACGAAGTCGTCGGGGCGAAGATGGCGCGCAAGCGGATGCGGGCGCTGAAGTACTCCAAGCAGATGGTCGACGACGTGTCGCAACTGGTGTTCCTGCACCTGCGCTTCCACGGTTACGGCGACGGGAAGTGGACGGATTCGGCGGTGCGCCGCTACGTCACCGATGCCGGTCCGCTGCTGACCCGGCTGCACAAGTTGGTGCGCGCGGACTGCACGACCCGCAACAAGCGGCGCGCGGCCCGGCTGCAGGCCAACTACGACGATCTGGAGCGGCGCATCGCCGAGCTGGCGGCCAAGGAGGATCTGCAGCGCGTCCGTCCCGACCTCGACGGCAACGAGATCATGAAGCTCCTCGACATCCCGGCGGGTCCGCAGGTGGGGGAGGCGTGGCGCTATCTCAAGGAGCTGCGTCTCGACCGCGGCCCGCTGTCGCACGACGAGGCCGCCGACGAATTGCTGAAGTGGTGGAACGCCAGGAAGTGAGCGCCGGCGGAACCCGCCGCGGCGGGGCGGCGTCTCAACGGTATGGAGTACTGCCTGGGTGACGCCGACGGCTCGGCGACGATGTGGACCGCCGAACCCGACACCGACACCGACGGTGACGGTGTTCTCGACGCGGTGGGCCTGGACCTCGACGGCGACGGCCGCCTCGACGACGCGCTGTCCGACCGCGACGGCGACGGGCTGGCCGAACTGGCAGGACGCGACCTCGACGACGACGACGTGACCGAGGCGTTCTTCAGCGACGACGGGTCGGGCACCTGGATGCTCAGCGTCGACCGCACCGGACAGGTGCGCTGGTTCGGCCTCGACGGTGTCGAGCAGACCGGGGGACCGGTGGTCGACTTCGACGCCGACGGGCAGGTCGACGACCGGCTCGTCGACAGCGACGGCGACGGGCTGGCCGACCAGGTGACCGGCGGTGACACCGCCCACGTCGACACTGACCGCGACGGACACTGGGACGTCAAGCTGTCCGACAGTGACGGCGACGGTCGCGCGGACGCGGCCGCGGCACTGTGAGCCGCTGACCGGCGCTCGGTTTACGCGGCGGTCGAGCGGGCTACCGTTTGCCTATGACCGGCCACGAAATGCTCGTCGGCCGCTACGAATTGCGTGAGGTGCTGGGCCTCGGCGGCATGGCTGAGGTTCGTGACGGCTGGGATACGCGCCTCGACCGTGCGGTCGCGATCAAACTGCTGCATCCGACGCTGCGCGCCCAGCCGGACGTGCGCAGCCGCTTCGAGGCCGAGGCACGCTCGGCCGCCGCGCTGTCGCACCCGAACATCGTCGCGGTCCACGACTACGGCGAGGATGACGGCCGGCCGTTCATCGTGATGGAGCGGCTGCCCGGCCGCACGCTGGGCGACGTCATCGCCCAGGGTCCGATGTCGCCGGCGCAGGTCCGCTCGATGCTCGACGAGGTCCTCGCGGCGCTCGAGGTGGCGCACGCGGCGGGGGTTCTGCACCGCGACATCAAACCCGGCAACATCCTGCTGTCGGCCGACGCCAACAGCCTCAAGGTGGCCGACTTCGGAATCGCGAAGACCGGCGGCGCCGCCCACACCATGACCGGTCAGATCGTCGGGACCCTGGCGTACATGAGCCCCGAACGGGTGACCGGGGCGCCGGCCTCGGTGGCCGACGATCTCTACGCCGTCGGCGTGATGGCCTATGAGGCGCTGCTGGCGCGGCGCGCGTTCCCACAGGACAACCCGGCCGCGGTGGCCCGCGCGATCATGGACGATCCGCCGCCGCCGGTGACCGCGTTCCGCGCCGACGTCGACCCGTTCCTCGCCGGCGTCATCGACCGGGCGATGAGCCGCGATCCGCGCCGGCGTTTCGCGAGTGCCACCCAGATGCGCGCCGCGCTCGCCGGCGACCACGGCGCCCTGACGTCCGGTCCCGCGCCGGTCACCCCGCCGATGACCAGGGTGCTCGACGCGCCGCTGCCACCGACCGCGGGTGTGCCGCCGCGCCGCACCCGGTCACCCCGTACGCGCGCCCTCGCCGGCGCATCGGCGGTACTGGTCGCGTTTGCCGTCGCCGCCGTCGCACTCGCGATGGACCCGTTCTCCTCCGCGCCCGCCCAGGAGCCGGTGAGCACCAGCACCACGCTGGCGCCGCCACCGCCTCCTCCGCCGCCGACCACTCCGCCGCCTGCGCCGTCGGTCGCCCCCGTCATCGAACAGCCGCAGGGCCCGCCGCCGAAGAACGAGGACAAGAAACCGGACAAGGGACCGGGCCACGGCAAGGGCAACGGGAACGGGAAGGGCAACGGCAAGCGCGAATAGCTCAGCCGCGACCCTGGCCGGGCGGTCCCGCGAACGCCTGCGCGATGGTCAGCCACCGCTCGGCGTCCGGACCCACGGCGGTCACGTCGAGCTCGGCGCGCGGGCGTCGTTGCGTGACGAGGAGGCAGAAGTCCTCGGCGGATCCACTGACCCGCTGGGCGGCGGCCTCCGGCCCCCATGTCCACAGCGATCCGTCGGGTGCGCGCAGTTCCACGTGAAACGGTGCCGTCGGCGCGGGGAGCCCGTGGACCGCGAACGCGAAGTCGCGGGTGCGCACGCCGATGTGCGCCACCGACCGCAGCCGCGCCGTCGGCGGTCGCCGCACACCGAGGGCATCGGCCACGTCGAGGCCGTGTGCCCACGTCTCCATCAACCGGGCGGTCGCCATCGACGGCGCGCTCATCGGCGGACCGAACCACGGCAGTTTCCGACCCTCCTCGACGGTGAGGAGCGCGTCGTGCAGCAGGCGCCGGGTGGCCCGCCAGTCCGCCAGAAGCTCGGGCGGATCGGTCACGGCGAGGTCCTCCGCCGCGCGGTCGACGAATCCGGCGGGATCCTGGGCGGCGTCGCCGAGGACGACGTTGAAGCCGGCCTCGTCGGTGACCGACAGCAGCGCGACCCGGTCGGTCCACAGCAGATGGGCGATCTGGTGGGCGATGGTCCAGCCCGCCGCCGGGGTTGCCAGTGCCCACCGGTCGGCGGGCAGGTCGGCGACGAGCGTGTCGAGGTCGTCGCTTTCTGCGCGCAGGTCGGCGACGACGGGTGCTGCGGCGGCCATGGCCCTGAGGTTAGTTGCGGGTCGCCTTCCGGCCCAGTGCGGCGTGCAGCGCCAACCCGACGAGGTAGACGGCGACACCGGCGGCCGCGAGCGCCGGCATGTCACCGTCGGGCGGGATCACCGCCGCCGCGGCCGCGATGGCGCCGATGAACGCCATCCAGAACAGCGAATCCTGCACGGTGAAGACGTGCCCGCGCAACGCGTCGTCGACGTCGATCTGCATGGCGGTATCGGCGCACAGCTTGACCACCTGGCCGGCGGCTCCGACCAGCGATCCGCAGATCACCATCACCGGCAGCTGCAGCCCGACCGCCGCCAGCTGGATGGCCGCCGCGGCGAGCAGCGCCCCGTTGGCGGTGCGGTAGCGGCCCCACCGGGAGATCAGCGACGGGGTGGCGACGGTCGCGAGGAACGACCCGGTGCCCGTCGCCGCCACGAACAGCACCGCGGTGCCCAGCCCGGCGACCGCCGCGGTGTCGCTGTGCCGCACCATCACCAGCACCAGCAGCGTGTTGATGCCGAACACCACGCGGTGCGCACCGAGGCCCGACAGGGTGGCCGCGACGGTGGGGACCGACAGCACGGTGCGCGCACCGTGCACCCACCCCGTGGCGACCGCGTAGGCGACCGAACCGTGGATCGCACGGACGCTGTCGTCGGGACCGAGCACATGTCGTCCGAACCGCACCGACAGCACAAGCGCCAGTGCGACGGGCAGTGCGGCGATCAGGATGATCGCCGAGGCGCCGGTGTCGTCGGCGCCGAACACCCAGCGCGGCAGCAGCATGAAGTTGGCGCCGAGGAACGCCGCGACCGCACCGGTGGCCGCGGCGACGGAGTTCATCGCGACCACCTGCTCGCGCGGGACGACGTGGGGCAGCGCCGCCGACAGCCCCGAGGACACGAAGCGGGTGAAGCCGTTGACCACCAACGCGCCCAGCAGGATCGGGAGGTCGCCGGCCCGGGCGGCGAGCAGCGCGGCGACGCCGAGCACCAGCACCAGCCGGGCCAGGTTGGCGCCGATCATCACCAACCGCCGGTCCCACCGGTCGAGCAGGGCGCCGGCGAACGGCCCGAGCACCGAGTACGGAAGGAACAGCACCGCGAAGGATCCGGCGATCGCCCACGGGTCGGCGGCGCGGTCGGGGTTGAACAGGATCGCCCCGGCGAGCCCGGCCTGGAACAGCCCGTCGCCGAACTGGCTGACGGCCCGCAGTTCGAGCAGCCGCCGGAATTCCGGAAGGCCACGCGCCGACCGCCAGACGGCCTTGAGCGCGCGAGCGTCAGCCACGAAAGATCACGTCCTGTTCCGGCGCAAGAGACTGCGAGAGGCGCCGCGCTGCGCGGCACCGCATCCACATTACAAATGTGGGCGCGGGCCGGGCTTGTCCACCACATCGGCCGCCGGCCGGTGACATGATGGTGAACGTGGCGCAGTCAGAGGATCCCGAGGACTTCATCGCCCCCGCGGCACAGCGGGTGCGGTCGGGAACGCTGCTGCTGGCCAACACCGATCTGCTGGAGCCGACATTCCGGCGCAGCGTCATCTACATCGTCGAGCACAACGACGGCGGCACCCTCGGTGTGGTGCTGAACCGGCCGAGCGAGACCGCGGTCCATAACGTGCTGCCCCAGTGGGCCGGTCTGGCGGCCAAGCCCAAGACGATGTTCATCGGCGGGCCGGTCAAGCGGGACGCCGCCCTGTGCCTGGCGACGCTGCGGGTGGGGGTCGAGGCCACCGGGGTGCCGGGGCTGCGGCATGTGCAGGGACGCATGGTGATGGTGGACCTCGACGCGGATCCCGAGACGCTGGCGCCGGTACTCGAAGGGGTGCGGATCTTCGCCGGGTACTCGGGCTGGACCATCGGTCAGCTCGAGGGCGAGATCGAGCGCGACGACTGGATCGTGTTGTCAGCGTTGCCTTCTGATGTACTGACCGAGCCGCGGGTGGATCTGTGGGGCCGGGTGCTGCGCCGTCAGCCGCTTCCGCTGTCACTGCTGGCGACGCATCCGATCGACGTCAGCCGCAACTAGGTCAGCGGCACGACAGGGCGCACGCGGCGCAGGAGCCCGCGCAGTCGGCGTCGGTGGCCGCCGCCTCGGTACGGGTCAGCACCTTCGCACTCTGCCAGCAGCCTGCGGCGACCGTTCCGAACGCGCCGATTCCGCACGCGATGACCGCCAGCAGCCCGGTGCCCGACGGCGCCGCGAGCGCCACCACACCGCCGGCGGCGAGCATCACCGCGGCCGCGAGCTGAGTGGGCGCCACCGCGCGCAGGATCTGCCGCCGGGGATCGTCCGAACGCGGCCGCGTCAGCAGCCAAAGCCCGAGGGCTCCGACCGCGACGGCGGCACACAGGCACAGCACCGCAACGAAGACCATGGGTGACAAGGATACGAGGCGGTGTTCCAGGCCGTCCCCCGGGCGCCAGGCATCGCCCGGGGGACGCCGTCTCAGGGCAGCCCGAGCGGCTGGGGCAGCGGGGCCAGACCGGGTGCCGGCGGAGCCGGGGGTGCCGGTGGCGGCGGTGCGATCGCCGGTTGCGGGGTGGGGGAGGCCACCTTGAACCCGGTCACGATCGCATCGGTGGCGTCCGCGGCGGCCACGGCCTGGTCGACTGTCGTGGTGACCGCCAGCGACACCAGGTAGCGGTCGGGCCCGGACGACGCGATGAGGTGGCGCCGCGACGTGTTGAGCGTCATGGAGTTCTCGCGATAGGTGCCCTCGATGAGCGAGGACGGCATCCCGTCGTAGGGCGCCAGCGACGCATCGGTGGACCGCCACGCGGGCAGCATCTGGCTGTCGATGAAGCCGTGGCTGATGGCTTCGTCGGGGTTGAAGTCACCGATCAGCTTGTAGACCTTGAGCTGAGCGTTCGACGAGTACAGCCCGTCGCCGCCGACGCGGTCCGCGATGACCGCGAACGCCTCCGGCACGTTGGGGTCGGGGATGTAGGCCCAGCCGCGCGGCATCGGCAGCGTGATGTTGAGTGCCTTGAAGTCGCGGGCCACCTGCGGCTGCATGGTGACGTTCTTGGCGCGGAAGAACTCGGCGATCGTGCCGGACGAGGCGGGCAGGATGGTCGGCGCCGAGGGGGCCGCCACGGTGGGCACGGTGCCCGCGCTTGGGGTGATCACCGCACCGGCCGATCCGGGGATCGCCACCGCTTCCGGTACCGCGGCCGGAGCGGCGGTCACGGCGGCGGGGCCAGGTACGGGCGGTTGGGGGAAGACGGGTTCTGCCGTGGCGGTTGCACCGGCGAAGCCGACCAGTCCGGCCACGCCCGCAGCCACACCTCCTGCCAGAACCCGCCAGTGACGGGCTTTCTCGATCATCGACGCAGTCCTTCTCCCGTGGTGGTGGGCTCGTCACGCCCTGAGGTCAGGCGCTGACTGTATCCAGGCGGTATCGGCGGTCACCAGGTTCGGAACCGACCTGGGACCAACCCCTGACTCCGCCGCAACGCAACCGATACCGAGACGTGTCCTGGCGGCCACTCACCTGCGCCGATGTGGGCCCGCGACCGCGCCGAAACTCTCCTTATACCCTGATGACGTGACCGAAACGCCCACCGCGCGGCCCGACAGGGCCGCTGACGCCGACACCCCGCAGCACCGCTACACCGCAGAGCTGGCCGGGCAGATCGAGCAGACGTGGCAGCAGACCTGGGCGGCCGAGGGCACCTTCAACGTGCCCAACCCGGTCGGCGAGCTGGCCGCGCCGGACGGTTCGGTGCCCGCCGACAAGATGTTCGTGCAGGACATGTTCCCGTATCCGTCGGGTGAGGGTCTGCACGTCGGGCACCCCCTCGGCTACATCGCCACCGACGTCTATGCCCGCTACTACCGGATGACGGGCCGTAACGTCCTGCACGCGTTGGGTTTCGACGCATTCGGTCTACCGGCCGAGCAGTACGCGGTGCAGACCGGCACGCATCCGCGGACCCGGACCGAGGCCAACATCGTCAACTTCCGCCGCCAGCTGGGCCGGCTGGGGTTGGGGCACGACACCCGGCGCAGCTTCGCCACCACCGACGTCGACTTCTACAAGTGGACGCAATGGATCTTCCTGCAGATCTACAACGCGTGGTTCGACCGCGACGCGCAGAAGGCGCGCCCGATCGCAGAGCTGGTCGCCGAATTCGAGTCCGGCGTCCGCGTGCTGGAGGACGGCAGGCAGTGGTCGCAGCTGAGCGCCGGCGAGCGCGCCGACGTCGTGGACTCCTACCGGCTGGTCTACCGCGCCGACTCGATGGTCAACTGGTGCCCGGGCCTGGGCACCGTGCTGGCCAACGAGGAGGTCACCGCCGACGGGCGCAGCGACCGGGGCAACTTCCCGGTGTTCCGCAAACGCCTGCGGCAGTGGATGATGCGCATCACCGCCTACTCCGATCGCCTGCTCGAGGATCTCGACGTCCTGGACTGGCCGGACAAGGTCAAGACGATGCAGCGCAACTGGATCGGTCGCTCCACCGGCGCCAGCGTGCTGTTCGGCACTGACGCCGGTGACATCGAGGTGTTCACCACCCGGCCCGACACGCTGTTCGGCGCGACGTATATGGTGCTCGCACCCGAACATCCGCTCGTCGAAGAGTTGACGGCCGCGCAGTGGCCCGACGGCGTCGACGACCGCTGGACGTTCGGCGCGTCGACTCCTGCGGAGGCGGTCGCGGCCTACCGTGCGTCGATCGCCGCCAAGAGCGATCTGGAGCGGCAGGAGAACAAGACCAAGACCGGCGCGTTCCTGGGCGCCTACGCGACGAATCCGGCCAACGGACAACGGATTCCGATCTTCATCGCCGACTACGTGCTGATCGGCTACGGCACCGGGGCGATCATGGCGGTGCCGGGTCACGATCAGCGCGACTGGGAGTTCGCCCGCGAATTCGGTCTGCCGGTCGTCGAGGTGATCTCCGGCGGTGACGTGTCGGAGGCCGCCTACGCCGGTGACGGCCGGTTGGTGAACTCCGACTACCTCGACGGGCTCGACGTGGCGGCCGCCAAGGAGGCGATCACCGAACGGCTGGTCGCCGACGGTCGCGGCCGGGCACGGGTCGAGTACAAGCTGCGGGACTGGTTGTTCGCGCGTCAGCGGTACTGGGGTGAGCCCTTCCCGATCGTCTACGACAGCGACGGCCGGGCGCATCCGCTGCCGGAATCGGCGCTGCCGGTGGAGCTTCCGGACGTCCCGGACTACTCGCCGGTGCTGTTCGACCCGGACGACGCGGACAGCGAACCGAATCCGCCGCTGAACAAGGCCACCGAGTGGGTGCACGTCGAACTCGACCTCGGCGACGGGTTGCAGACCTACACCCGCGACACCAACGTCATGCCGCAGTGGGCGGGCAGTTCCTGGTACGAGCTGCGCTACACCGACCCGCTGAACAAAGAGGCGTTGTGCGCCAAGGAGAACGAGGCGTACTGGATGGGCCCGCGCCCGGACGTCCACGGACCGCAGGACCCCGGCGGTGTCGATCTTTATGTCGGCGGCGTCGAGCACGCCGTGCTGCACCTGCTGTACTCGCGGTTCTGGCACAAGGTGCTCTACGACCTGGGCCACGTGAGTTCCCGTGAGCCGTACCGGCGGTTGGTGAACCAGGGCTACATCCAGGCGTTCGCGTACACCGATGCGCGCGGCTCCTACGTGCCGGCCGCCGAGGTGGTCGAACGCGACGGGACGTTCTACTGGCCGGTCCAGGACGGCGACGTTCGCCGAGAAATTGAGGTCACCCAGGAGTTCGGCAAGATCGGCAAGAGCCTGAAGAACTCGGTGTCGCCGGACGAGATCTGCGACAACTACGGCGCCGACACGTTGCGGGTCTACGAGATGTCGATGGGACCGCTGGAGGCGTCGCGGCCGTGGGCGACCAAGGATGTCGTCGGCGCGCACCGCTTCCTGCAGCGGGTGTGGCGGCTGGTGGTCGACGAGCAGACCGGCGCGGTGCGGGTCGCCAACCACGAGGCGCTCGACACCGACACGCTGCGGGTGTTGCACCGCACGATCGCCGGGGTGGCGGAAGACTATGCCGCCCTTCGCAACAACACCGCGGCCGCGAAGCTGATCGAGTACACCAACCACCTCACCAAGGACGGGGTGACGGCCCGTGCGGCCATCGAACCCCTGGTGCTGATGGTCGCGCCGCTGGCTCCGCATCTCGCCGAGGAGCTGTGGCGGCGGATGGGCAACACCACCTCGCTCGCACACGGGCCGTTCCCGGTGGCCGATCCGCAGTACCTGGTGACCGATACCGTCGAGTACCCGGTGCAGGTCAACGGCAAGGTGCGCAGCCGCATCACGGTCGAGGCCGACGCCGGCAAGGAGGCGCTCGAGGCGGCGGCGCTGGCCGACGAGAAGGTGCAGGCCTTCCTGGGCGGGGCGACGCCGAAGAAGGTGATCGTCGTCCCGGGCCGCCTGGTCAACCTCGTCGTCTAGCGATTTCGGTGTAGTTCGTCGCGCTGGCCGCTACCAACTACACCGAAATCGCAACCCAGGGAACCGTTCCGTTGAGTGCTGACGTCCTTCTGTCGTGCTCAACGACTATCTGCGTCGGCACGACGGCGTCCTGACTCTGCCGCAGGCGCTCGACGCCGGACTCAGCCGACAAGCCGTGCACAGGCGTGTCCGCTCGGGCCGGTGGCGTCAGTGCTCGCGCGGCGTGTACTTCGTCGACGACCGCCCCTTCACCGACGCTGCACGCGTTCGCGCGGCGGTATGGGCTTACGGCGAGAGGGCCGTCGCGAGCGGGCTGGCCGCCGCCTGGTGGCACGGTCTGACGATGTTCGCCCCGGATGTCGTCGAGGTGACCATGCCCCGCAACGGGAGCGGCAGAATCCGCCCGGGCTCGAAGCTGCGCCGGCGTGACCTGGACGTCGCCGACATCGTCGAACAGCGTGGGCTTCGGCTCACGGCCGTCGCCTTGACAGTCGTCGAAGCCGCGGTCCGGATTCGGGGCGGGGCGAAGATCATGGACAGGGCACTGCAGCGCGACGTGGCGTTACGTGAGCTCTGGCGCGCGCATCTGCGGAACAAGGGCCGCTATGGCTCACCCGCAGCGCGGATGCTGCTACAGGCGGCCGACGACGGCGCGCACTCCGCGGCCGAGCGGCTCTTCATCAAGCTCCTCAAGCAGGCGGGTATCACCGGATGGCGGACGAATTATCCGGTCGCGGGTTACCTCGTCGACGTCGCGTTCCTGCGGAGCAAGCTGGCCGTCGAGATCGACGGTCTGGCGTTCCACACCGAAACCGAGCACTTTCATGGGGATCGCGTGCGGCAGAACGCGATCACGCTCCTCGGTTGGCAGGTGTTGCGGTTCACCTGGCTGGACCTCACCGAGTATCCCGACCGGGTGATCGCCACGCTCAGTGCCGCGATTTCGGTGTAGTCGGTTGCGCTCACCGTGACCAACTACACCGAAATCACGCACTACCGCGGGCGGACGATGACTTCGTGGATGTGCGCGTCGAGCGGGGCGTTGACCGCGTCGGCGGTCACCCGCGCGACCGTCTCCGCGCTGAGGAAGTCGGCCGGGTCGTAGTCGCGGCCCTCGTAGGCCCGCAGGTCCTGCTGCATCTCGGTGGCGATCCGGCCGGGGTGGATCGAGGTGACCCGCAGGCCCGGCTCGTCGTTGCGCAGCGAGTCGGCGAACGACCGCAGCGCGAACTTGCTCGCCGAATACGACGCCAGACCCGGTGAGGCGTTGATCCCCGACCCGGAGTTGATGAACACCACCTGACCGTTCGCGGCGGCGCGCAGCGCGGGCAGCAGCGCCAGGGTCAGGGCGACGGCGCCGATCACGTTGACGTTCATGGTGGCCCGCCACTCGTCGACCGTCGACTCGGCGACCCGGGCCGGATACGCCACGCCGGCGTTGTGGATCAGCACGTCGAGTTCGACGATCGGTTCGACGGCCGCCGGGATCGCGTCGACGTCGTCGAAGTCGATCTCCCACGTGGTGGCCCCGAGCCGCTGTGCGACCTCGTCGAGCTGCGCCGACGGGCGGCCGGCGAGGAACAGGGTGTGGGTCGGCGCCAGCGCCTCGGCGATGGCCGCCCCGAGTCCGCGCCCGGCGCCTGTGATCATCGCGGTCGGCATGTCGCAACCCTACCGACCTGCGCGCAACGCCCGGCCGTCGCATGATTGAACAGATGCCACACGATCCCAGCTTCGCGCCCACGCAACTCGCGGCCCGCGCCGCGTACCTCCTGCGCGGTAACGACCTGGGCTCCATGACCACTGCCGCGCCGCTGCTCTACCCGCACATGTGGAGCTGGGACGCGGCGTTCGTCGCGATCGGGCTGGCGCCGCTGAGCGTCGAGCGGGCCGTCGTCGAACTCGACACCCTGCTGTCGGCGCAGTGGCGCAACGGGATGATCCCGCACATCGTGTTCGCCAACGGCGTCGACGGCTACTTTCCCGGCCCGGCCCGCTGGGCCTGTTCGGCGCTGGCGGCCGACGCGCCGCGCACCCGGCACACCTCCGGCATCACCCAGCCCCCGGTCCACGCGATCGCGGTCCAGCGCATCCTCGACCATGCCCGCACCCGCGGCCGGTCGACCCGCCAGGTGGCCGAGGCGTTCCTCGACCGGCGCTGGGGCGACCTGGTGCGGTGGCACCGATGGCTGGCCGAATGCCGCGACCAGAAGGGACGTGGTCGCATCACGCTGTATCACGGCTGGGAATCCGGGATGGACAACTCACCGCGGTGGGATGCCGCCTACGCCAAGGTGGTTCCGGGTGCGGTGCCGGAGTACCAGCGCGAGGACAACACGATCATCACCGACTCCAGCCAGCGGCCGTCCGACCACGAGTACGACCGGTACCTGTGGCTCCTCGAGGAGATGAAATCCGCCCGCTACGACGACCACCTGCTGCCGAAGGTGATGAGTTTCGTCGTCGAGGACGTCTTCGTCTCGGCGATCTTCTCGGTGGCCTGCCAGGTGCTCGCCGAGATCGGTGAGGACTACAAACGCCCGAACGCCGACGTGCGGGACCTGTACTCGTGGGCTGACCGGTTCCGCACCGGGGTTATCGAGACGACTGACCAAAGAACAGGCGCGGCAAGGGATTTCGACGTCAGAGCGGACAAGTGGGTGGCCACCGAGACGGTCGCCCAGTTCGCTCCGCTGTTGTGTGGCGGGCTGCCGCACAACCGGGAACGCGCGCTGCTGCGGTTGTTGGAGGGGCCGCGGTTCTGCGGGCACCCGGATCTCAAGTACGCATGCATCCCGTCGACATCGCCGGTGTCGCGCGACTTCCGGCCCCGCGAGTACTGGCGCGGGCCGGTCTGGCCGGTGATGACGTGGTTGTTCGCCTGGTGTTTCGCCCGGCGCGGATGGGCCGAACGCGCCCGGGTGCTCCGGCACGAGGGGTTGCGGCAGGCCAGCGACGGCACCTTCGCCGAGTACTACGAACCGTTCACCGGCGAGCCGCTGGGCAGTATGCAGCAGTCGTGGACCGCGGCCGCGGTGCTCGACTGGCTCGGCTAGCTCTTCTCTTCGTGCTGGTCGGCGAGCCGCTCGAGCGGGGCCAGCGCCTTGGCCAACGTGTCGAGCTCCTCGTCGCTCAGCTTGGCGAGCAACGTGCTGAGGTGGGCGCGCCGGGTGGCCAGCGCCTCACGGTGCTGAACCAGCCCCTCGGGGGTCACTTCGACGAGCACGGCGCGCAGGTCCGAGGGGTCGCGGGACCGCTTGACCAGTCCGAGCTTCTCCAGCCGGCGGATCGCGACGGTGGTGGTCGGGGTGCGGACGCGTTCGTGTGCGGCCAACTCGGTCATCCGCATCGGGCCGCAGTCGAGCAGCGTGAGCAGGATGGACAGTTGGGCCAGCGTCAGATCGCCGCCTTCGGTACCCCGGTTCGCATCGCCCCGGCGCAGGACGGAGAACACCTTCGACAGCACACGCTGGAGCTCACCCGCGAGCTCGCCTGCCTGCGCCTGGGTCTCCATCATAGTTCGCCAGTCTAACGTGTCCGGGCCTGCCGTAATGCTTTTGGACGTTAATTTCATAGGACCTGGGACAGGAACCTCTGCAACCGTTCGGTCTGTGCCGCGTCGAAGATCTGCTGCGGCGGCCCGGACTCCACGACCTGCCCCTGATCCATGAACACCACGGAGTCGGCGGTCGACCGCGCGAAGCCCATCTCGTGGGTGACCACCACCATGGTCATTCCGTCGGCGGCGAGTTCGGCCATCAGCGACAGGATGCCCTTGACCAGCTCGGGGTCGAGCGCGGAGGTAGCTTCGTCGAAGAACATCACCTGCGGTGACATCGCCAGCGCGCGGGCGATCGCGACCCGCTGCTGCTGACCGCCGGACAGCGTGCCGGGCCGGACGTCGGCCTTCTGGCGCAGCCCCACCCGGTCGAGCTGCGCCATGCCCAGCTCTCTGGCCTCCTCGGACGGCAGCCGCTTGAGTTTGCGGGGGGCCAGCGTGACGTTGTCGAGCACGGTGCGGTGCGGGAACAGGTTGAACTGCTGGAACACCATGCCGATGCGTTGTCGCAGCTGGTCGGGGTTGTCCTTGAGCACCGAGCGCCCGTCGAGCAGGATGTCGCCGCGGTCGGGTTCGTACAGCCGGTTCAGCGTGCGCAGCAGCGTCGATTTGCCGGAGCCCGACGGACCGATGACGGCCGCCGTGGTCCCGGCCGGCACGTCGATGTCGACCCCGCGCAGCACCTTGTTGGGGCCGAAGGCGACGTGGATGTCCTTGGCGGCCAACGACACCGGATCGATGCGAGCGTCGGCCATCAGATCATCTCCTGTGTCGCGGCCGGCTGCAGCGTCGGCGGATCCTCTTCGGTGGGCCGGCGTCCGCGCCGCAGCCGGGCGTCGACGAAGTTGACCAGGTGGGTCAGCGGAATGGTCAGCATGAGGTAGAACAGGCCCGCCGCGACCAGCGGGGACAGGCTTCCGGTCTGGGCGTTGAGGTCGCGGCCGACCTGGAACAGTTCGCGCTGATCGGCGACCAACCCGAGGAAGTACACCAGCGACGACGCCTTGAGCAGCGAGATGCACTGGTTCATCAGCGCCGGAAGCACGCGTCGCACGCCCTGCGGGATGACCACCAGCCGCATCGACGACGAGTAGCTGAAGCCCAGCGCCCGCGACGCCTCGAGCTGGCCGGACTCCACGCTCTGAATGCCCGACCGGAAGATCTCGCCGATGTAGGCCGCGGCCATCAGCCCGAGCGCGGCGATACCGAGCGGGTACGGGTTGTTGCCGGTCAGGCCGCCGACGACCGGGCCGAGCCCGAGGCCGATCAGCAGGATGATCACGACTTCGGGCAGTCCGCGGAAGATGTCGGTGTAGACGCGGGCGGGCCAGCGCAGCAACCGGGACCGCGAGATCCCGGCGACCGCGAGCCCCATACCGAGCACCAGTCCGATCACCGCGGCGCTGACCGTGAGGATCAGCGTGTTGGGCAGACCCGTCTTGATGAGGTCCGGAATCGCCTGCTTGTAGAGATCCCAGTTCAGGAACGAATCCGACAGCTGCCGCAGCGTCGACTTCGGTGCGGCGGGACCGGCGTCGGTCTCCTGCTGTTCGGCGGCGATGGCCTGGAAGTCGGGTAGCTGCGGTGCGGGTGCGGCCTTCGACCCGGGTTTCCAGCCCGGCGGCAGGGCGCGGGGGACCCAGTCGGAGTAGAGCCGCGCCCACGTGCCGTCGGCGATGACGGCATCGAGCCCGGAGTTCAGCGCGTCGATCAGCGGCTGGTTCTCCTTGGCGACGGCGTAGGCGATGAAGTTGTCGAGGCTGAACGTGTTCTCGATGATCTGGGCCGGGTCGCCGGCCTGCACGGTGCCCTCGGCCTGGGCCGACGGCGCCACCCAGGCATCTATCTGCCGGGTCTTGAGGCTGGCGTAGACGGTGTTGTAGTCGGGGAAGATCACCGGCCGCAGGCGCAGCGTGTCGACGACGTAGGCCTCCTGCACGGTGCCCTGGACGACGCCGATCCGCTGGCCGGGCCCGAGTTTCCCGAAACCGTCGATCGGTGAGCCGGTGGGGACGACGAGCGAGAAGTACCCGAAGTCGTAGCCGTTGGTGAAGCCGACGGTGCGGCGGCGCGCATCGGTGGTGGTGATCGACGACGAGCCGACGTCGAACCGGCGCGAGGCGGTCTGGGCGAGCAGTCCGGAGAACTCGGTGCCGACGAAGTCGACCCGCAGCCCGAGTTTGTCGGCGATCGCGCGCAGCAGTTCGTTGTCGAACCCGGTGAACTGGCCCGCGGAGTCGATGCAGATGCTGGGCGGGGCATCGGACAGCGTCCCGACCGTGAGCACTCCCGGTGTGCCCAGCCCGAGCGCGTTGACGTCGACGCTGTCGAGGGGGCGCACCGTCTCGGTGGTGTACCGGTCGGCCTCCGGGCCCTGCGCCGCGGCGGCGAGGTTGGTGGGCAGCGGGCTGGCGCTCTCCACGCCGGGCGGTGCGCACTGGTCGACCTGCGCGGCGGCCGGGGCGGCACAACACAGAGTCAGCACCATCAGCATCGTCGTGATCAGTGCCGCGATCCGTCCGACGTTCATGCGTCGAACCTAACCACTGGAGCCACCGAGCACCCCGCGGCGGGTCAGCTCGGCAATCATGATCGTCGCCATCAGGTCGGATCGTTCGATGCAGGCGGTGCGCGCGGCGGCCGGGTCACGGTCGCCGATCGCCGCCGCCTCCTGCTGGTAAGTGGGCAGGAGCTCGGCGCGCACCCGGGGATAGGACAGCCAGAAGTCGGACGCCGCGAACCACTGCGACGCCCGGATCGCCGCGTGCAGCCGCGGCCCGGCGTGCGCGTCGTTGACCACGCCGCGGAAACGCAGGCACGAATCCTGAAAGTCTGAGCGGCTCTTGCCTTTCCGCATGTGCTGCAGGACGTCGTCGAGCGCCGTGAGCAGTCCCGGGCCCGGGTCGGTGGCCGCCCGCGCCGACGCGATGCCGTTGAGCACCCCGTAAAGCTCGTGGTGCTCGGCCAGCGTCGCCGCGTCGAACCGTTCCACGAACGCGCCCCGGTGATAGCGGGTCGACACGATGCCGTCGTGTTCGAGCTGCACCATGGCTTCCTGGATCGGGACGCGGCTGACGCCGAGGGCCGCGGCGATCGCGTTGCGGTCGATCCGGTGCCCGCCGCGGAGTCGGCCGGTCAGGACCAGGTCGATCACATGCTTGACGACCTGATCCTTCTCCTTGACCCCGTAGCGTTTCGGCATCCGGCCGGGGGACGGACCGCTATCGGTTGTCCCGCCAGCGGCACAGCGCTTCGGCGGCCGTCAGGTCGTAGTCCGGGCCGTTGACCCCGACCGTCAGGAGACTGACCCCCAGGCCGACGAGCGCGTCGGCCTCGGCGAGCATGGCGTCCTGGCTGCCCTCCGGCACCCCGGATGACCGTTCGACCGCCGCTGGGTCGCGCCCGACGTCGGCGCAGTGCCGATCGAGCACCTCGGCCTTGCCCGGATAGGTGCTGCGGTCGGTGAAGCCGTGCCAGATGTCGGCGTACTCGGCGACCAACCGCAGCGTCTTGCGCTCGCCCTGCCCGCCGATCAGGATCGGGATGTCGCGTGTCGGCGCGGGGTTGAGCTTCGCCAGCCGCGACGTGATGCGCGGCAGCGCCTGCGCGAGGTCGTCGAGACGGCTTCCCGCCGTGCCGAATTCGTACCCGTACTCGTCGTAGTCCTTCTGCTTCCAGCCCGAGCCGATGCCCAGGATCAGCCGGCCGTCGCTGATGTGGTCGACCGTGCGGGCCATGTCGGCGAGCAGTTCGGGGTTGCGGTAGCTGTTGCAGGTCACCAGCGCGCCGATCTCGATGCGCGAGGTCTGCTCGGCCCAGGCGGCGAGCATGGTCCAGCACTCGTAGTGGGCGCCGTCCGGGTCACCGTAGAGCGGGAAGAAGTGGTCCCAGTTGAAGGCGACGTCGACCCCGATGTCCTCACAGCGCCGCACAGCGTCGCGGATGTGCCGGTACTCCGGGGAGTGCTGAGGTTGCAGCTGGACGCCGATGCGCACGGGACGAGTCATGGCCTCAATCTATCCTCGCGGACCTTCACACGCCGATCTGTCCGTCGTTTCGCCACACCGCCACCACCGACGGCCGCGCCGTCCCGTTACCGCCCTCGGGCCAGTGCGACAGCGGGTTGTCGATGCTGTTGTCGTCGTGCTCGCCGGGATGCTGCACGCAGACGGTGACGAACTCGTCGGTCACCACCGGGCCGCACGTCTCGGCGCCGACCGGCACGGTGAGGAACTGCTTGGTCTCGCCGCGGTTCTCCCCGTCGAGCGCGACCGCGAACAGGCCGTCGTTGGAGTCCAGCGCATTGCCGTCGGTTGAGATCCACAGGTTGCCGTGGCTGTCGAAGGCGAGGTTGTCCGGGCACGAGATCGGGCTGACCTTGGTCTTGTCGAACCCGGCGTAGTAGGTGTCGGCCGCGGCCGGGTCGCCGCACACCAGCAGCAGATCCCACGTGAAGTCGGTACCGGCATGGTTGTCGGTGATCTCGAGGATCTGCCCGCTCTTGTTGTCGTTGCGGGGGTTGGCCGCGTCGACGGCCGGTTCGCCCGGCGCACCGCGTTCGTCGTTGTTGGTCAGCGCGACGTAGACCTTGCCGGTCTTCGGGTGGGCCTCGACATCCTCCGGGCGGTCCATCTTCGTGGCGCCGGCCTTGTCGGCGGCCATGCGGGTGAACACGGCGGCCTCCTGGGCGGTGACGCCGGCGACCAGCGATTCGGCCTGCCCGTTCGGACCCGACCGCAGCAGCGGAAGCCAGGTGCCGGTGCCGCTGAACGAACCCTTCGCCGGAAGCTTGCCGGACCCGTCGATCTCAGCGGCGGGGATGTCGCTGGAGAGCTTGGCGACGTACAGCGTGCCCTCGTCGAGGATCGTCATGTTGTGCGCCATGGCCGCGGCGTCGCGTCCGGGCCGGATCTTCTTGCTGGACACGAATTTGTAGAGGTAATCGAAGCGCTCGTCGTCACCGGTGTAGGCGACGACGGTGCCGTCGCCGGTGACGTGGATGTTGGCGCCTTCGTGCTTGAGCCGTCCGAGCGCGCTGTGCTTGACCGGGGTGGAGTTCGGGTCCCATGGATCGAGTTCGACGACGTAGCCGAACCGGTTCACCTCGTTGGGCGTCGCGACGAGATCGAACCGCGGGTCGAAGGTTTCCCATCTGAGTTCGGACGGTTCCAGGGCGACGCCGTAGCGGTCCTGCCGGTCGGCGACGACGGGTGGCGGTGGCGGTGACCCCTCGGCGGCGCCGAAGTAGCCGTGGAAGTTCTCCTCACCGGAAAGCACTGTGCCCCAGGGAGTGACGCCGCCGGCGCAGTTGGCGAAGGTGCCGGCGACCGTGCGGCCCGCCGGATCGGCGGCGGTGGTGACGAACTCCGTACCCGCCGCGGGTCCGGTCAGTGTGAACGGGGTGTCGGCGGTGATGCGGCGGTTGTAGCGGCCCATCACGGGTTTGAGGCCCTGCGGAGTGCGCTCGACCTCGACGACACCCATGCCGACCGCGGCGATCTCGATGTCGAACTGCTCCCGGGTCGGGGCGTCGGCGTCGTATCCCGTGAACATGAATTGCGGCGTGACGTACTCGAAGTTGGTGACGAGCAGGAAGTGGTCGGGTTGACCCTCGATCGGCAGGAGCGCGGCGAAGTCGTTGTTGAAGCCGAACTGGCCGCGCTGCGCCGCGCCGCTCTGCCGGGTGACGTCGAACGCCGGCGCACCTGGCAGGACGGGGTCGCCCCAGCTGATCACGACCGCCTGTTGGTAGCCGTCGGGGATCACGACGGCGTCCTCACTGTTGGGCGCCACCGCGGCGAACTTCATGCCCGGACGCGGCTCGAGCGGTGCGGTCTCGGAGGGGCTCGCGGCCGGGGGAGTGTCGTTGCCCCCGCAGGCGGCGAGCACCGAACCGGCCCCGACAGCCAGCACCGTCACGCCGGTGGCGTGCAGCACCGACCGGCGGGACAGCTGTTTGACGATGTCGCCGAAGTACTCGTTGTCGCTGGTGTTCGGTGCGGGTTTCGAACAGGCGTCACCGCACCTGTAGCGACAGGTGATGTGCTGACGCTTCGACTTTCCGTCGTGGGAGACAAAGAGATTCAACGGCATGAGCGCCATGGCCGGCAGAGTCCTTCCGTTCCGACGGCCGCGGGCTGAGCGGCCGGTCGGGCGGAAAGGTACGGCAGCCGGGCAAGCGGCAGGCGAGAGACAGGTGAACAGCGGGTGGACGACCGCGACACGCTCGTGCGAATTCAATGAATTTGCTGCGGCATCGTCTGCCGGCGCGATACCGTCCCGGGCAATTAATAACGAGGGGGTCAAATACATGGCGGTTCGTCGTCGCGCACGTCGTGCGGAGGGGTTCGCGGTCCGGCGCTGGCTGCAGTTGGGGGCGGCGTCGGCGGGTGTGGGCGCCGGCCTGATCGGCTTCTCGCTGCTGGGCCCCCAGGTGGGCTCGGCCGCCGCCGACACGGCGGGGGAGAGCGCGACGACGTCGAGCGCGCCGGCATCGGACAGTGCGGACTCCTCGGAGTCGACTGATGCGGCCGGTGCGGACGACGACACCGGGCAGGACGCTGACGCCGACGCCGACGCTGACGAGGACGCCGACGCCGAAGCTGACGAGGCCGCTGACGAGGACGCTGACGAGGCCGCGGCCGAGTTGGATGCCGAGGCGGACGTCGAAGCGCAGGCCGTGTCGGATGTCGGAGGCGACGGAGAAGAGGACGCCGAAGCGGACCTCGACGAACCCGAACGTGAATCCGAACCGGAGATCGAGGACGCCGGTCTGTCGGAAGGCCCTGTCGCCGAGGAAGATCCCGTCGAGCCGCCCGTGCAGGCCGCGGTGGCGCGCGCGACAACACCGAGGAACCCGGCGGGCAATTGGAGTGAGTTCGCCGGCCGGTCGATCGACAACTGGACCACGTCATCGCAGGGCTGGATCAAGTCGTTGCCCGTCGACGACCAGGCCAAGTACCACCTCGCCGGCGCCCTGTGGACCACCCGCCGCACCCTGTTCAACCAGGCGCCCGACGTCGCGCCGGTGCAGATCAGCGGCAAGCTGGACGGTCCGGTGACGGGCACGGTGGGCGCGGTGGATCCCGACGGCGACCGGATCGTCTACGTGATCACCCGCGGGCCGTCGTCTGGTTCGGTGGAGCTCAACGCCGACGGCACCTACACCTACACGCCCGGTGCGGGTTTCGACGGTGTGGACACCTTCCGCGTGGTGGCCATCGACGTCGGACCGCACGTCAACCTGCTCGACCCGTTCCGCGGAGTCGGCACCCACGCCGCGAACCTCGTCAACCAGCGCGCCATCCGATTCGAGTTCACCTACCTCGAGGGCAGTGAGCACTGGACGCCCGAACGACGTCAGGCGCTCCAGGACGCAGCCGACGACCTGGTGCTGTACTTCCTGGTGACCCAGCCGGTCGTGCTCACCTACGACGTCACGGCGGAGAACGATGCTGCCTCGCACACTCTCGCCGCGGCGGGCAGCGGACTGATCAGCGAGGACCCGGGCTTCTGGCCAACGGTGGTGCAGCACAAGCTGATCACCGGAATCGACGCCAACGGGGAGGACGCGGACGGCGAGATCGAATGGAACTTCGGCAAGCCATGGGCGCTCGGTGACACGGTTCCGGACGACGAGTTCGACTTCAACTCGACCGCGGTCCACGAACTGCTGCACTCGTTCGGGTTCCTGTCGATCACGGACGCACCGGGCACCAACCAGGAGACCACCACGTGGACGATCTACGACAAGTTCATGGTCACCCGGGACGGTAGCCATCCGATCAACCGGAACTACCAGTGGGACACCGACTTCGACCCCAATCTGACCGGTGGGGACGGCGGTTTGTACTTCGGCGGCGCGGAAGCGGTCAGGGCCTACGGCGATCTGGTTCCCCTCTACACCCCGAACCCCTTCTCGGAAGGCAGTTCCACCAGTCACCTCGACGACTTCACGTTCACGGGCGACGACCAGAAGGTCATGAACGCCAAGACGGATACCGGCTTCATCGTGCGGGCGTTGAGCCCTGTCGAGATCGGCATCCTGCGGGACCTCGGCTTCCGCGTGGATGCGCCGCCGCCTGCTGTCGCGGCGATGGCGTTGATCGGCTTCCTGTTCGTCGGCCGACGGTGGCGTAAGCAGGCCCTGGCTCAGCGCTGACCGTCGAGCACTCCGCGCAGGATCTCGACCAGCGCTCGCGGTTGGTCACCCTGCACGGAGTGCCCGGCGTCGGCGACCACGTGGGTGCGCTGAAAACCGGGTGCTCCCTTGGCGAATGCCTCGGCGTCCTCGTCATTGACGAAGAAGGACTTCGCGCCCCGCACCAGCGTGGTGGGCATCGTGATGGAGGGCACGTCGTCCCACAGTCCTTCGAAGCCGTCGCCCTTGCGGAACGAGTCGTAACGCCACGTCCAGGTGCCGTCGTCGAGCCGCTTCGAGTTGTGGAACACCCCGCGCCGCAACGACTCCCGGTCGCGGTGCGGGGAGGCGGCGACGGTCACGTCGAGCATCGCCTCGAACGACGGGAAGGTGCGGTCACCCTGCACCAGCGCCACCGCGCCGAGTTGGGCCTTGGTCATCTGCTCGTGGCGTTCGGGGGCCGACGGGGTGACGTCGACGAGGACGAGTTCGGGTACCAGTGCCGGCTCGGTGGCCGCGATGCGCAGTGCGGTCAACCCGCCCAGCGACATTCCGACGACCAGCCTCGGCCGCGGCGCCCACTCTCGCAGCACCGGCCGCAGTGTTTCGGCGTTGAGCTTCGGGCCGTAGTCGCCGTCCTCCCGCCACGCCGAGCGGCCGTGACCGGGCAGGTCGACCGCCAGGGCGGGTACCCCGAGGCCGAGGATGACGGTGTCCCAGGTGTGGGCGTTCTGCCCGCCGCCGTGCAGGAACACCACCTGCGGATCGGCGTCACCCCAGGTGATCGCGCTGACCGGACCGGCGTCGACACGCGCGACCGGAGGGATGTCGGTCACGCCGATCTGGGCGGCGTTCTCCGGAAGCAGGGCGAACTCGTCGAGGTGCAGCAGTTCGTCGTCGGTGACCACCCGCCCTTTATACGACGAAACTGCGGTGAGATCGCCCGTTGACCGGGAATCGCGATCTCACCGCAGTCTCGGCGGTATGACTAGCCCTCGATGAACGTCTCCAACTGCGTGCGGGCGACATCGTCGGGCAGCTGCTGCGGCGGGCTCTTCATAAGGTAGGCCGAGGCGGCGACGACGGGGCCACCGACGCCGCGGTCCTTGGCGATCTTCGCCGCACGCACCGCGTCGATGATGACGCCGGCCGAGTTCGGCGAATCCCACACCTCGAGCTTGTACTCCAGGTTCAGCGGCACGTCACCGAAGGCGCGGCCTTCGAGGCGGACGTAGGCCCACTTGCGGTCGTCGAGCCAGCCGACGTGATCCGACGGGCCGATGTGGACGTCCTTGGTCTTGAACTCGCGCTGCAGGTTCGACGTGACGGCCTGGGTCTTGGAGATCTTCTTCGACTCGAGGCGTTCCCGCTCGAGCATGTTGAGGAAGTCCATGTTGCCGCCGACGTTGAGCTGCATCGTGCGGTCGAGCTGCACGCCGCGGTCCTCGAACAGCTTGGCCATCACGCGGTGGGTGATGGTCGCGCCGACCTGGCTCTTGATGTCGTCACCGACGATCGGCACACCTGCGTCCTCGAACTTCTTCGCCCACACCGGGTCGCTGGCGATGAACACCGGCAGCGCGTTGACGAACGCCACGCCGGCGTCGATCGCGCACTGGGCATAGAACTTGTCGGCCTCCTCGGAGCCCACCGGCAGGTAGGACACCAGCACGTCGACCTCGGCGTCCTTGAGCGCCTTGACGACGTCGACGGCCTCGGCGTCGGACACCTCGATGGTGTCGGCGTAGTACTTGCCGATGCCGTCGAGGGTCGGGCCGCGCTGCACGACCACGTCGGTCGGCGGCACGTCGGCGATCTTGATGGTGTTGTTCTCCGAGGCGAAGATGGCCTCGGACAGGTCGAAGCCCACCTTCTTGGCGTCGACGTCGAATGCGGCGACGAACTTGACGTCGCGAACGTGGTAGGGCCCGAAGCGGACGTGCATCAGACCGGGCACGGTCGCGTTCTCGTCTGCGTCCTTGTAGTACTGCACGCCCTGCACGAGCGAGGACGCGCAGTTCCCGACGCCGACAATCGCGACCCGGATGTCTCCTGCGTGCTCAGTCATGGCCGTTCTCTCCCTCTCCTACTGAAATCGGTAGCTCTGCTTTGGTCGCCCCGGTAAAAGGCTTTCCTCACGTGTTGTCCGGACTGCCCTGCCCGAGACGTTCCGCCGCGATGAGTTCGTTGAGCCATTTCACTTCGCGCTCGCTGGACTCCAACCCGAGCTGATGCAGCTGCCGGGTGTATCGGTCGAACGAGCTGCTGGCCCGCGCCACTGCTTCACGCAGGCCTTCGCGACGTTCCTCCACCTGACGACGGCGGCCTTCGAGGATCCGCATCCTGGCCTCGGCCGGGGTGCGGTTGAAGAAGGCGAGGTGCACACCGAATCCGTCGTCGGAGTAGTTCTGCGGACCCGTGTCCGCCACCAGCTCGGCGAAGCGCTGCTTGCCGGCGTCGGTGAGTTGGTACACCCGCCGGGCCCGCCGACGGGTCACGGTGCCGGCCGGGGCGGCGTCCTCCACGATCAGCCCGTCGACCTGCATCCGGCGCAGCGCCGGGTACAGCGAACCGTACGAGAAGGCGCGGAACGCACCCAGCAGACCGGTCAGGCGTTTACGCAGCTCGTAGCCATGCATCGGCGATTCGAGCAACAAACCCAGGATGGCGAGTTCCAGCACCGGGAACCACCTCCTCACGATCTGCACCGTCGCTACGACGCATCGACACCTCGCAAAATAGTATCGCGCCGATATATAGAGCGCCACACGGGGGCGTTGCCTGCCGTTTGCCTGCCCGTCACCTGGGCCGGCCGCTCAGCTGCTGGGTGGCCAGATCGCCTTGGTGGTGCCGTCCGGGTACAGCTCGATGCGCCCGGTGCCGAAGTCGCTGTTGGCGACGATCTCGACGGTCACGAGATCGGGGGTCGCCGGGTCGGCGGACGGCCCGATCCGCACCCAGGTGTCGGTGACGTCGGCGCGCTTCATCCCGAGCGTGTCGGGCGCTCCGCGCATCACCGCGAGCGTCTTCTCGTAGTCGAACTTCGCCAGGTCGACGAGCCGGTCGTCGGAGTCGAGGGTGGTGGCCGAACCCCACGGGTCACCCCATCCGCCGCGGTAGTCGAAGTCCTGTTTGCGCCGGTTGTCGGACGGATCGGGGCGGTCCAGGGACGCGTAGTCGGCGCGGATGTCCAGTTCGTAACCCATCGTGCTGCCGAAACGCTGACGCATCTGCTCGAACAGTCCGTTGAGGCCGTTGAGGGACAGCAGCTGCCGCGGCGGGGTGAGCACCACCGGTTCGATGCCGTCGGACTTGGCGCCCGGGTCGCTTTGGAAGTCCAGCGGGGAGCTGGTGTTGCCGTACAGCCCCCAGCCGATGCACATGCCCAGCACGACCAGCACCGCGGCCATCGCCGCCTTGATGCCCCACCCGGCGCGCATCGGCAGGCGCCGACGCCTCGGCCGGCTGAGATCGGGCAGCTGCACCGGCGCGTTGGCGGTCTGCAGATCCGAGACGAGCGCCTGCAGTTCACCCAGCGTCGCCGCGTGTGTGGCGGCCTTCACCCGCTCCCCGTGCTCGGCCATCGACAGCTGCCCCTCGCTGAGCGCGGTGTCGAGCACCTGGCAGGTGTCGTTGCGGTCGCTGTCCTTTGCCCGGGTTCCCGCCGTCGGACGCCCTGAGCTGCTAACTGCCACGCGAGGATCGTAAGAGTTCGGTGGCCAACGCCGCAGACCAGACGCCGGATTCGGGGTCACGATGCGGCGTCTGACGTCCGGTGCCTGCCGGGCCGACGTACTCTGGTCTGCGTGCGATTGCAGAGACAGGTGGTGGACTACGCGCTGCGGCGCCGGTCCCTGCTGGCTGAGGTCTATTCGGGGCGCACCGGCGTCTCGGAGGTCTGCGACGCGAATCCCTACCTGCTGCGCGCCGCGAAGTTCCACGGCAAGCCCAGCTCGGTGATGTGCCCGATTTGCCGGAAGGAACAGCTCACGCTCGTGTCGTGGGTGTTCGGGGATCATCTGGGTCCGGTGTCCGGGTCGGCGCGCACCGCTGAGGAGCTGGTTCTGCTGGCCACCAAGTTCGACGAGTTCTCCGTACACGTGGTGGAGGTATGCCGAACCTGTGAATGGAATCACCTGGTGAAGTCGTATGTGCTCGGCGCGGTGCGGCCGCCGAAGGCCCCGCGCGGTACCCGGACGGCGCGCAAGAGCGCGCGTACCGCGAGTGAATAGCGAAGGGCGCCACGAACGGTCGGTCGGCGATGTCCGCAGGGGACACGCGGCTGACGGTGCGGGCGCGCCCCCTCCCCGGTCAGATCACGGCCCCCGCCACGCGGATCGAGGGCGACCGCCACGTCCGTCGGACGGGGCGGTCCGTCGCCCGCCGGCGCCGCCTCGAGCGCAGCGGCCGCCCGACGACAACCGCACCGCGATCCTGCCGCAGTACCGCGACGAACCGCCGGCCCATCTGCGCGATCCGATCGACGTGGTCAAGGCCGCGCTCGACGGCACGCCGCCCCAGAAGCCACCGCCGCCCCGGCGCCCCGGCGGTGGGGGTGACGGCCCGTCGGGTCCGCCGCCTCCCGGGCGGCGCCCGCACTGGCGCGAACAGATCAACTGGAAGTGGGTCCGGCGTGGACTGATCGCCGCGGCCGCCGTGCTGATCGTGCTCCCGCTGGTCACGTTCGGAATGGCCTACATGATCGTCGACGTGCCCAATCCGGGGGACATCCGCACGAATCAGGTGTCGACGATCCTGGCCAGCGACGGCAGTGAGATCGCGAAGATCGTTCCGCCAGAGGGCAACCGCGTCGACGTCAACATCGACCAGATTCCGGTGCACGTGCGCGATGCGGTGATGGCCGCCGAGGACCGCGACTTCTACTCCAACCCGGGCTTCTCGTTCACCGGGTTCGCCCGCGCGTTCAAGAACAACATCTTCGGCGGTGATCTGCAGGGCGGGTCGACGATCACCCAGCAGTACGTGAAGAACGCGCTCGTCGGCTCGGAGCGCGGTGGCCTCGGCGGGTTGACGCGTAAGGCCAAGGAGCTGGTCATCTCGACGAAGATGTCCGGCGAATGGTCCAAGGACCAGGTGCTGCAGTCGTACCTGAACATCATCTATTTCGGTCGCGGCGCCTACGGTGTGGCCGCGGCGTCGAAGGCGTACTTCAACAAACCGGTCGAAGAGCTCACGGTCTCGGAGGGGGCGCTGCTGGCGGCGCTCATCCAGCGGCCGTCGGCCCTCGATCCGGCCGTCGATCCCGAGGGGGCGGCGGAGCGGTGGAACTGGGTGCTCGACGGGATGGTGGAGATCGGTGCGCTGTCGGAGGCCGACCGCACCGCGCAGGTGTTCCCACCGACGGTCCCGCCGGACGTGGCGCAGACCCAGAACCAGACGACGGGTCCCAACGGCCTCATCGAACGTCAGGTGCAGCGCGAGCTGCTCGAGCTGTTCAACATCAGCGAGCAGCAACTGAACACCGAGGGGCTGCAGATCACGACGACGATCGACCCCAAGGCGCAGCGTGCGGCCGAGGAGGCCGTCGCGGAGTACCTCGACGGGCAGGATCCCGACATGCGCACCGCGGTGGTGTCGATCGACCCGAGAACCGGTGGGGTCAAGGCCTACTACGGTGGCTCGGACGCCAACGGGTTCGACTTCGCCCAGGCCGGTCTGCCGACGGGTTCGTCGTTCAAGGTGTTCGCGCTCGTCGCCGCACTGCAGCAGGGCATCGGCCTCGGCTACCAGGTCGACAGCTCACCGCTCACGGTCGACGGGATCGAGATCAGCAACGTCGAGGGCAACAGCTGCGGCAGCTGCAACATCGCCGAGGCGCTGAAGCGCTCACTCAACACCAGCTATTACCGGCTGATGCTGAAGCTCAACAACGGCCCGCAGGACGTGGCCGACGCCGCTCACAAGGCCGGCATCGCCGAGAGCTTCCCCGGTGTCGAGCACACCCTCAGTGAGGACGGCAAGGGCGGCCCGCCCAACAACGGAATCGTGCTCGGCCAGTACCAGTCTCGGGTGATCGACATGGCGTCGGCCTACGCGACGCTGGCGGCCTCGGGCGTCTACCACAAGCCGCACTTCGTGCAGAAGGTCGTCAATTCCCAGGGCGACGTGCTGTTCGACGCCTCTCAGGAGGACAACAGCGGCGAGCAGCGCATCGACAAGGCGGTGGCCGACAACGTCACCGCGGCCATGCAGCCGATCGCGGCGTACTCGAATGGTCACGCCCTGGCGGGAGGCCGGCCGTCGGCGGCCAAGACGGGCACCAACCAGCTCGGCGACACCGGCGACAACCGCGACGCCTGGATGGTCGGGTTCACCCCGTCACTGTCGACCGCGGTGTGGGTCGGCACGGTCGACGGCACCAAACCGCTCGAGAACAAGTGGGGTTCCCCGGTGTACGGGTCGGGTCTGCCGTCCGACATCTGGAAAGCCACGATGGACGGCGCCCTGGAGGACACCGACAACGAGTCGTTCCCCAAGCCCGAGGAGATCGGCGGATACGCGGGCGTGCCGCAGGCACCGCGACCCGTCCAGACCTCGACCCTGGTGCCGACCCCCTCGGAGACGGTCATCCAGCCGACGCTCGAAGTGGCGCCCGGCATCACGATTCCGCTCGGCCCGCCGACGACGGTGCCGGTGGGTCCGCCGCCGCCGGTCGGCGCGCCGGTGCCGGCACCGGTCGTGCCCGCACCCGGTGTTCCGGTGCAGCCGCAGCCGGTCGTCCCGGGTGCGCCCGTACCGCCCGGTCCGCCGCCGCCTCCGTGACGGCGGACGAGCAGCCGCAGCGGAGCGAGCCCGGGTGGGTCTCGCCGACGCAGCTCGCGCAGGACCGGCGCAACGCCGCCGACCGCGATCTGCCCAGCCGTACCGATCCGATCGGGGCGGCACTGTCCGAGACCATCGGCGGTCCCGTCGGCAGGCACGCGCTGATCGGCAGGCAGCGGTTCATGACCCCGCTGCGGGTGATGTTCGTCATCGCCGTCGTGTTCCTGGCGCTGGGCTATTCCACGAAGGCCGCCTGCCTGCAGAGTGTCGGCACCGGTTCGGCCGATCAGCGGGTGGCCAACTGGGAGAACAACCGCGCCTACTACGAACTCTGCTATTCCGACACCGTTCCGCTCTACACCGCGGAGCTGTTGAATCAGGGCAAGTTCCCGTACAAGTCGAGCTGGATCGAAACCGACAGCGAGGGACAGCCGCGCATCACCTACGACGGTGAGGTCGCCGTCCGCTACATGGAGTATCCGGTGCTGACGGGGCTGTACCAGTACGTGTCGATGGCGCTGGCCAAGACGTATTCGGCGGTCACGCGGGCGGTGTCGATCCCGGTGGTCGCCGAGGTGGTGATGTTCTTCAACATCGCCGCGTTCGGTCTCGCGCTGGCGTGGCTCGCGACGGTGTGGGCGACGGCGATGCTGGCCGGGCGCCGGGTGTGGGACGCCGCGCTGGTCGCCGCGTCACCGCTGGTGGTCTTCCAGATCTTCACCAACTTCGACGCGCTGGCAACGGCGTTCGCGGTCGGCGCGTTGTTGGCGTGGGCGCGGCGAAGACCGGTGCTGGCCGGCGCCCTGATCGGTCTCGGGGTGGCGGCGAAGTTGTATCCGCTGCTGCTGCTGGTTCCGCTGGTGGTGCTGGGGCTGCGGACCGGCCGGCTGCGTGAGGTGGCGAAGACGGCGGCCACCGCGGCGGTCACCTGGCTGGTGGTCAACCTGCCGATCATGGCGCTGTTCCCGCGGGGGTGGTCGGAGTTCTTCCGGCTCAACACCCGTCGCGGCGACGACATGGATTCGCTGTACAACGTCGTGAAGTCGTTCACGGGGTGGCGCGGGTTCGACACCGACCTCGGCTTCTGGCAGCCCCCGACGGTGCTCAACACGGTGACGGCCGCGTTGTTCGCGGCGTGCTGCATCGCGATCGGCTTCATCGCGTTGACAGCGCGGCAGCGACCGCGGGTCGCGCAGCTGGCGTTCCTCGTGGTGGCGGCGTTCCTGTTGACCAACAAGGTCTGGAGCCCGCAGTTCTCGCTGTGGCTGGTGCCGCTGGCCGTACTCGCGCTGCCGCACCGCCGCATCCTGTTGGCCTGGATGACGATCGACGCGCTGGTGTGGGTTCCGCGGATGCTCTACCTCTACGGTGAGTCCAATCGCGGACTGCCCGAACAGTGGTTCACCGCGACCGTGCTGCTGCGCGACATCGCGGTGATCACGCTGTGCGCGTTGGTGATCCGGCAGATCTACCGGCCGTCGCTCGACCTGGTGCGGTGGGGCGGGCGGGTCGACGATCCGGCGGGCGGTGTCTTCGATCGTGCACCCGACGACCCGCCGCGCTGGCTGCCGGACTGGTTGCGGCCGTCGGCCCAGCGGGTGCGGGTGAGCCCCGCGCCTGCCGCCCCGGATGACGAGCCGGCCGAGGCGTCCGGCGTGATGCGGCGCTGACAGCTCGGGCCGCGATCATCTACTGTCATCGTGGCCGGTCGACCGATCGGCTCCGATGGATCAGGCAGGAAGCCGGTGTCATTCCGGCGCGGTCCCGCCACTGTGACCGGAACGCATGAGCGGTCCGGGAGCCAGACACTGCCCCCACCGGACCTTCGCTTCGGGACGTGGACATCCCGGATGGAGCTGAATGTCGTGAAGTCACGTGTCGTCGCACTGTCGACGCTCCTGGTCCTGTTGGTCTCGACCGCATGCGGAGGCGGTGCGCCCGGTGCGCCGGCCCCGTCGCAGGCGGCCGAGGGCTTCCCGGTCACCGTGGACAACTGCGGGGCCGCCGTCACCGTGGACCGACCACCCGCCCGGGTGGTCGGCTACTTTCAGCACTCCGTCGAGCTGCTGCTGGCGTTGGGTCTGCGTGACGCGGTGGCCGCGACCGTGTATCCCGACAACCCACCGCTGGCGCGGTACGCCCACGACTACCGGTCGATACCGCAGATCTCGGTCAAGGACGCGTCGTTCGAGCAGATCCTGGCGGTCGGCCCCGACTTCGTCTACGGCGGATACGGCAGCGCCTTCGACGAGGCGCAGGGCCGCTCGCGCCAGGCCTTCGCCGACGCCGGGATCGCTACGTACCTGAACCGGGAACACTGTGCGCGGCAACCGATCACGATGGACGACGTGTATGAGGAGGTGCGGACCGTCGGCCGGATCTTCGGTGTGGCGGACCGCGCCGAAGAGGTGGTGACCGACATGTCCCGGCACGTCGGGGACGCCACCGCCAGGGTGGCCGGTGTGCGGCCGGTCAAGGTGTTCGTCTACGACAGCGGGGACGCCACCGCGTTCACTGCCGGCGGCCAGGGCATCGGGAACCAGGTGATCGAATTGGCCGGCGGTACCAACATCTTCGGTGACGTCCCTGAGACGTTCGCCGACGTGTCATGGGAGCAGGTGATCGAGCGTGCGCCGGACGTCATCGTGATCTACGACTACTACGGCACCCCGTCGGTCGAGGAGAAGAAGGCCGCCTTGCGCGCACGGCCCGAACTCTCCACTGTGCCCGCGATCCGCGACGACCGCTTCGCGGTGCTGACGCTGCAGGATGCGGT
Source organism: Mycolicibacterium litorale (assembly GCF_014218295.1). The sequence goes on along the minus strand of NZ_AP023287.1, from coordinate 5,585,010 downwards.
GCTCGGCGTCCGCGCGCCGTACGCGGTCGGCGCACTGGCCGAGCAGTTGCACCCGGAACGATGAAACACCCTGAGCGGTGGCGTTATTCGGCCGTCCTGCTCGTGCTGATCCTGGCACTCGCCGCCTCGATGCTGGCCGGACTGGCGATCGGATCGATCGCGATCCCGCCCGGCGAGGTGGTCCGTACCCTGGGCCACCATCTGGCGCCAGGCCTCGTCGACGGGAGCGGATCGACCCACGTCGACACGGTGGTCGTCCAGGTCCGAGCCCCGCGGGTCGTGCTCGGCGCCGTGGTGGGCGCCGGACTCGCGGTCGTCGGCATGACTCTGCAGGCGCTCGTCCGCAATCCGTTGGCCGACCCCTATCTGCTCGGGGTGTCGTCGGGGGCGTCGGTCGGCGCCGTCGGTGTACTGGTCACCGGCACAACGTTTCTCGGCGTGGCGTCGACCTCCGTCGCGGCGTTCGTCGGTGCGCTCGGTGCCCTCGCTCTGGTGTATGCGCTGTCGCGGGCCGGCGGCCGGATCACCACCACCCGCCTGGTGCTCGCCGGTGTGGCGGTCGCCTACGTACTGTCCGCGGTGACGAGCCTGATGCTCCTGCTCGCCGACAGCGGTGACCGGGCACGGCAGGTGTTGACCTGGTTGCTCGGCGGGCTCGGCGGTGCGCACTGGGACGCGTTGTGGCTGCCGCTGGGCGCGGTGCTGGTCGGCCTGGTCGCGCTGCTGGCGCACGCCCGCACACTCAATGTGCTGCTGGCCGGCGACGAGGCCGCGATCACGATGGGCGTCGACGTCGACCGCTTCCGGGCGCAGACCTTCGTGGTGGCGTCCCTGTTGACCGGTGTGCTCGTGGCGGTCAGCGGACCGATCGGGTTCGTCGGCCTGATCATGCCGCACGCGGTACGGCTGCTGGTGGGTGGCGATCACCGGCGTTCGCTGCCGGCGGCGGCGCTGACCGGGGCGGCTTTCCTGGTGGTGGCCGATCTCGCCGCGCGGACGGTGGCGTCGCCGCAGGAGATCCCGGTCGGCGTGCTCACCGCGCTGTGCGGTGGACCGTTCTTCCTGTGGCTGATCCGGCGGGACGCGCGCCGGGCGGTGGCCGGGGGAGTGGCGTGACCGCCGCGCGGTTGCACGCCGACCGGTTGTGTGTCGAGCTCGGTGGCCGCCGGGTGATCGACGACGTCACGGTGCGTGCCGAACCCGGCGAGACGATCGGGATCGTGGGACCCAACGGCAGCGGCAAGTCGACCCTGCTGCGGACGCTGGTGCGCATCCTTCGCCCGTCGGCAGGGTGTGTCCGGGTCGACGGGATCGACCTCGCGACGCTGCCGCCCAGGCGGTCGGCCAGGATGATCGGCGCCGTATTACAGGACACCACAGGGGATTTCGACCTGCGAGTGCACGATGTGGTCGCGATGGGACGGGGTCCGTACAAGGGCGTGTTCTCCCGTGACGACGACGCCGACCGCCACGTCATCGCGACGTGTCTGCAACTGGTCGACGCCGGGCACCTTGTCGAGCGGCCGTTCGCGTCGCTGTCCGGTGGTGAACGCCAACGCGTCCTCGTCGCCCGCGCCCTGGCGCAACAGCCCGGTCTGCTGGTGCTCGACGAACCGACCAACCATCTCGATGTGCGACACCAGTTCGAGGTGCTGGCGCTGCCCCGCAGGCTCGGGCTGACGGCCGTGGTGGCGCTGCACGACCTCAACCTCGCGGCGCACTTCTGCGACCGCATCCACGTGCTGAAAGACGGCAGCGAGTGGTGTTCCGGACCACCTGCCGAGGTGCTCACCGCCGATCTGCTGGCGCGGGTGTACGGGGTGGTGGCCCGGATCCGGCCGCATCCCGACACCGGGCGGATACAGGTGCAGTACGACCCGGACGGCGTGGTCGGCGATTTCCCAGCTCAGCGGTCTTTCCTGTAGCCTGGGCAGGTTGCCGACGCAGGCGACCCTCCTGCCACGGAATCCGCCGTGGCCGCACTACGACCATAGGAGGTGATGAGGTTCTAATGCGTCCATACGAAATCATGGTCATCCTCGACCCCACCCTTGACGAGCGCACCGTTGCGCCCTCGCTGGAGACGTTCCTGAACGTCGTCCGCAAGGACGGCGGAAGTGTCGACAAGGTCGACATCTGGGGCCGCCGCCGGCTGGCGTACGAGATCGCCAAGCACGCCGAGGGCATCTACGCGGTGATCGACGTGAAAGCCAACCCGGCCACGGTGACCGAGCTCGACCGTCAGCTCAGCCTGAACGAGTCGGTGCTGCGCACCAAGGTCATGCGGACCGACAAGCACTGATCACCGAACGGCTGTGGGTGTCATGCGCCTTGCGTAGGCTCGCGCCCAATATGCCGTCCATTTCAGGAGGACCCAGTGGCTGGTGACACCACCATCACCGTCGTCGGAAACCTGACCGCCGACCCGGAATTGCGGTTCACACCGTCCGGTGCGGCTGTCGCCAACTTCACCGTGGCGTCGACTCCGCGGATCTACGACCGCCAGAGCGGGGAGTGGAAGGACGGCGAAGCGCTGTTCTTGCGCTGCAACATCTGGCGTGAGGCCGCCGAGAACGTCGCCGAGAGCCTCACCCGGGGTTCACGGGTCATCGTGACCGGTCGCCTCAAGCAGCGGTCCTTCGAAACCCGCGAGGGCGAGAAGCGCACCGTCATGGAGGTCGAGGTCGACGAGATCGGCCCGTCGCTGCGCTATGCGACCGCCAAGGTCAACAAGGCCAGCCGCGGTGGCGGCGGAGGCGGCGGCTTCGGTGGCGGCGGCGGCGGATCCCGCGGTGGCGGTGGTGGGCAGGCGGCTGCGGCCGAGGACCCGTGGGGCAGCGCCCCGGCGTCGGGTTCCTTCAGCGGCGCCGACGACGAGCCGCCCTTCTGAGTAGCTTCTGAGAAGCACTCCACGAGCAAGATCAAGAAAGAGATAGCGATATGGCCAAGTCCAACAAGCGGCGGCCGGCGCCGGAGAAGCCGGTCAAGACCCGCAAGTGCGTGTTCTGCTCCAAGAAGGGCCAGAACATCGATTACAAGGACACCGCACTGCTGCGTACCTACATCAGCGAGCGCGGCAAGATCCGTGCCCGCCGGGTGACCGGTAACTGCGTGCAGCACCAGCGGGACATCGCGGTTGCGGTGAAGAACGCCCGCGAGGTGGCGCTGCTGCCGTTCAGTTCGTCCACGCGGTAGTCCACCGGAAACGAAAGATCAACGAGATGAAACTGATTCTTACCGCCGAGGTGGACCACCTGGGTGAACCCGGTGACACCGTGGAAGTCAAGGACGGCTACGGCCGCAACTACCTGCTGCCGCGCGGTCTGGCGATCGTTGCCAGCCGTGGTGCGCAGCGCCAGGCCGACGACATCCGTCGCGCCCGCGAGATCAAGACCGTGCGCGGTCTCGAGCACGCCAATGAGATCAAGCAGGCGATCGAGGCGCTCGAAGGCGTGGAGCTCGCGGTGAACGCCTCGGCCGACACCGGCAAGCTGTTCGGCTCGGTCACGGCCACCGATGTGGTCGCCGCGATCAAGAAGGCCGGCGGCCCGAACCTCGACAAGCGGACCGTCCAGCTGCCCAAGGCACACATCAAGAGCCTCGGGACGCACACGGTTGTCGTGCGGCTGCACCCGGGCGTGGAAGCCTCGGTGTCGCTGAACGTCGTCGCCGAAGCCTGACGCCAGCGTCAATACGCCCGGGTGGGAACCGAAATCGGTTTCCACCCGGGCGTTGCTGTGTTGTCTGGCGAACATCGCGAGCAGGTGCTTCCGTAGCGAAGGTTATCTGGCGTTAACCTGCGGGGCCCTCCGGCGCCACCCAACACGCCCGGGAAGTCAACCGGACACGACACGCCGGAGAAGTTTCTATCCACAACGATCCACCCAGGCTGTGGTGCGCTTATCTGCGGTGATATCCAGATAACGAATGATCATCCACAGGTTCTCCCCAAGGCCTCAACACACCTGTCCTGAGCTATGCACATTCGCTCCACAGGTTCGTCAACAGGGTCGCGCCCGGACCGCTCCAGCAACGTCTAACGTTGGCCGTCGCGTGGAGTTGTCGGTGGGGTTTCCTACAGTCGCAGCGAGCGGAAAACGAACTGGCGTTCGATCGATGGAGGGGGTCTCGTGGCTGTCGTGGACGACCGTGGTCATCCGGACATGGATGAACCTCCGCCGCGGGAGGATTTCGGTCGCCAGCCGCCGCATGACGCCGCCGCGGAGCAGGCCGTCCTGGGCGGCATGCTGCTCAGTAAGGACGCGATCGCCGACGTGCTCGAGCGGCTGCGTCCGGGCGATTTCTACCGTCCGGTGCACCAGAACATCTACGACGCGATCCTCGACCTGTACGGGCGGGGTGAACCTGCCGACGCGGTGACCGTGGCCGCGGAACTGGACCGGCGGGGGCTGCTGCGGCGGATCGGCGGGGCGCCGTATCTGCACACGCTGATCTCCACGGTGCCCACGGCGGCCAACGCGGGGTTCTACGCCGGGATCGTCTCGGAGAAGGCGCTGTTGCGGCGGCTGGTGGAGGCGGGGACTCGGGTCGTGCAGTACGGCTACGCGGGCGCGGAGGGCGCCGATGTGGCCGAGGTCGTGGACCGTGCGCAGGCCGAGATCTACGACGTGGTGGACCGACGGTCGTCCGAGGACTTCGCGGTGCTGGAGAGCCTGCTGCAGCCGACGATGGACGAGATCGACGCCATCGCCTCACAGGGCGGCATCTCCCGGGGGGTGCCGACGGGGTTCACCGAACTGGACGAGCTGACGAACGGTCTGCATGCCGGCCAGATGGTCGTCATCGCGGCGCGGCCCGGTATGGGCAAGGCGCTGGCTTTGGATACGCCGTTGCCGACGCCAGACGGCTGGACCACCATGGGCGAGGTCGCGGTCGGAGACGAACTGATCGGCGACGACGGACGGCCGACGCGCGTCGTCGCGGCGACGGACGTGATGGTCGGCCGGCCGTGCTACGAGGTGGAGTTCTCCGACGGCACGGTCATCGTCGCGGACGCGGAGCATCAGTGGCTGACGGATACGCGCGCGTCACGTAGGTCGACGCGGGACGCCGCGATCCGCACGACGGAGGAGATCGCGGCGACGCTGCGGTGCCCGACGGCCGACCGCAGGCTCAATCACTCGGTCGTGAACGCGGCGGCATTGCAGGCCCCGGAACGCGACTTGCTCGTACCGCCGTACACGCTTGGCGCGTGGCTGGGTGACGGGACGACGGCCGCCGCGCAGATTACGACAGCTGATCCCGAGATCGTGATGCGCATAGAGGGGGAGGGCGTCGAGGCGCACCAGTCGGCCAGCGCTCGGTACCGGTATCAGCTGAAGCTGCCGGCGCCCGCGGCCATTGCGCCGCGGGCATGTGAGGTATGCGGCGCGGAGTTCGTTCCGCAGAGCAGCCAGGTGCGTACCTGTGGGCGGTCGTGCGGCGGCCGAGCACGGTTCGTATCCGCGCCGGTGCCGGCACCCACGTGTGAGCGTTGTGGTGGCAAGTCGTGCGGGCTGCGTCTGTGCCAGCGCTGCCACAATGAAGTGGGCACGCTGCAGGGTCGCCTCCGCGCGATCGGTGTACTGGGGGACAAGCACATTCCGATGGCATACCTCCGCGCTTCGGAGGCGCAGCGGCGGGCATTGTTGGCCGGCCTACTCGACACCGACGGCACGGTCACCGTCGGGGGCGGGGTCCAGTTCAGCGTGACGAACAAGCGGTTGGCGGCCGACGTCGCCGAACTGATTGTGAGTTTGGGATATCGCTGCCAGACCTCCACCAAGTGCGTCCAGGGCCGGAGCGAAGGCTCATCTACTGCGTACACACTCAACTTCTCGACTGACGACGACGTTTTCGGTTTGAGCCGTAAAGTTCTGCTCCACAAGGAGCGTCGGGGCGCCACCAACACCGCTCGGTCCGAGTCGCGGTTCATCGTCGATGTGCGGCCGGTGGCGAGCGTGCCGGTGCGGTGCGTCGAAGTGGACAATGCCAACCACATGTACTTGGCGAGCCGGTCGATGGTGCCGACGCACAACTCCACGCTTGGTTTGGATTTCATGCGGTCGTGCTCGATCAAGCATCAGCTGCCCAGCGTGATCTTCTCGCTGGAGATGAGCAAGTCCGAGATCGTCATGCGCATGCTCTCGGCGGAAGCGAAGATCAAGCTCGCCGATATGCGGTCGGGCCGCATGAGCGACGACGACTGGACGCGGTTGGCGCGGCGGATGAGTGAGATCAGCGAGGCGCCGCTCTACATCGATGACTCGCCGAACCTCACCATGATGGAGATCCGGGCCAAGGCGCGGCGCCTGCACCAGAAGGCCGGGCTGCGCCTCATCGTCATCGACTACCTACAGCTGATGACGTCGGGCAAGAAAGTCGAGTCGCGCCAGCAGGAAGTGTCGGAGTTCTCGCGAAACATGAAGCTGCTGGCCAAGGAACTCGAGGTTCCGGTGATCGCGATGAGCCAGCTCAACCGTGGACCCGAGCAGCGCACGGACAAGAAGCCGATGCTGTCCGACCTTCGTGAGTCGGGAGCCATCGAGCAGGACGCCGACATGGTGATCCTGTTGCACCGGCCGGACGCCTTCGAACGCGACGACCCGCGCGGTGGTGAAGCGGATTTGATTGTCGCCAAACACCGTAACGGTCCGACGAAGACGATCACCGTGGCGCATCAGCTGCATCTGTCGCGCTTCACGAACATGGCGCACGCGTAGGGGACGATGCTCGCTGCAGCTGTGGCTTCTCAAGTTTGACGTCCAATTCTCGTCCTGAGTGTCCACCGACTGCACGCGATGGCCGAAACCTCGACGACTTCATTGGCGCTGCGTCTCGCTTTGCACCGCCACCGCGTCTCATATCTGAAGAAACGAGACACGGCCGACAAGCCACTCTCCCGCTCTGCAACCCCAGGTCAAGACGTCTCATATCTTGTCTCGAATTCTCCCCGCGGCAACTCGGCGGCTGGTAGCTCAAACGGTGGGGAATTACGGGTGATTGTGGCCACCGATGCGCGGGCCAGACGGGAAGCCGTCGACGGCACGATCTCAGCCTGGGATGTCGGTGCGCGAGTTCAGTTGACGGTTCCGACTCGGAAGATCTCGAACGCTTGGACCGGCTTCGGTTCGTGCATCTGCGCGAAGTGCGCGTTGATCGCGTAGAGCGCACCGCCGCGAACCGTGGTATTGGTGGTCGTGTCGGTCGCAGCAACGGCTACCTTGTCGACGATTTGAGCTGACGTCCAGTCGTCCGAGGTTGAGAGTGTGATGACCGCGGGGGTGAACGGGGCTGCCACGACTAGGTTTCCGTTCGGTTTCCGGGTGATTCCGTCGATGCTGATGGGTTCAGGGAGTACGACCTCGGTCATGTTGGTGGGGTTGTCAACCGGGATGCGGAACAGCTTATGCGTGCCTGCGACGGCGGCGAAAAGGAACCCGCGAGGGTCGTACTCGATGCCGTTCAGTCCCAGTCCGTTGGAGCTTCCCAAGCGCGGATCTTCGACCAACACGCTCGCCTGCCCGTCTGGTGTCACCTTGTAGATCGCGGATGTGAGGCTATCGGTGACGTAGGCGTTGCCGATAGCGTCCACGGTGACGTCGTTAGCAAGGTGTCGCCTGTGTGGGCGTAGCCCGGCGAGCGGCACAAGTGCCGTACGCCGACCAGTCGTCAGGTCGTAGATCGCGAGCGCCGCCTCCCCGGGTTGAGTCGCGTCTTCGACGGCGGCGAAATCGGCGACGGTGGCCAGCAGGCGGTCGCGGTCTTCGTCGATATAGGTGCCGAGGGTGCTGGTGAGTCCCTCGCCGGAGTCGAGGGTGCTCAGTGTTCCGTTGTCGTGCACGGCGGTCACCGAGCCATCGGCAGCTGAGCTGACAAGGAAGCGTTGACGTTTCGCGTCCCACTCGACGCCTTCGGGGTACAGGCCGGGCCGCTCGATCATGACGAGGTCCGGCAATCTATCCGATCCCGGCGCGCTGCCCGGGGTGTCGGCGTTGGCCGCTGCGCAACCCGTCAGGGCGAGCGCGGCGGCGGCGGATACGGCGGTGGCGATTCGCCGCCAGCCATGAACGGTGCTGCGCGCCAACACGAGTTCGACCACCGCACCCTTATACGTGACCGATCGGTCCATGATTGGTACGGTAGCAGTTATGGCCGGAACGCGACAGTTCGACATCGGCGCCGCCGTCGACAAGGCGATGAACGTGTTCTGGGAGCGTGGCTACGAGGCGACGTCGATGTCGGACCTCACCACGGCACTCGGACTCGGGCGGGGATCGATCTATCAAGCATTCGGCAGTAAGGACGGTCTTTACCGGGCCGCGCTTGCGCATTACCTCGAGCTGGCGGCCTCGGAGATGGTGACCGCACTGGAACGAGGTGATGACCTGCGAACCACACTGCGCGCCGCCCTGCTCGCGCGGATCGACGTCGCGATCGAGGGCCCGGCGCCGAGGGGCTGCATGCTGGTCAACGCCGTCTGCGAGCGTTTGCCCCATGACCAAATCACGGGACAGACTGCGCGAGACGTCATGGACGCCAACAGGAATGCATTCGAGGCGGCCTTGACGCGTGCTTCAGCCCTCGGGTACCTCCACCCGTCGTGTGATCCGGCGAGCCTGGCTGACTTCCTGGTGGCGTGTTTGAGCGGCCTTCTGGTGACCGCCAAGGTTCGTCCCGACCGCGCTGCGCTCGCGCGCAGTGTGGACGTCGCCATCAGCACGCTCGGATAAGTGAGCCACTACCGCCACCTACCCCGGCTCTCCTGGCAGTGCTGGCTTGATCGCCGTGAGCAAGCCAAACCGTCGCAGGTCTGAGCCGCGGCCGGATGCATCCGGGGGTGAGAACCTACAGACGCTTGGTGGCTTCTCAAGTCTGAAGTCCATTTCTCAACCCCAATGTCCAATGGACACGAAAGGAGATTTGCGTAGGCCTGCGTGCGGTGGCGTGGCGTCACTTCCCGGGTGGAGGTTCTGCAATCACACGACGCCGACTGAAGGCCGAAATGGCCAGGCACGATCCGAAATCTATGCCTCGTGTTCGACACTGACCCTTCTCGATCATGCCATCCCGATTGCCAACGCCAGACTTTGATCCGTCGAACGTGAGGGTTGATTGTTGTGGAAGTACCTAGGCAACCGCAGCGGTGAGGCAGGCCAACGCTGCGAGCGCTACTACGGTGCGCGCGATGTGGAAGCGGCGCCAGTTGATGCGTGTCCTTTCGACGCCTTCGGGGATTTGGCCTTCTGGCAGCCGCCGGAACTTCGAGTTCATGGGTTCGGCGAGCGTCACGGACGCCACCATGACCAGTGAAATCAGTGCGACGCCGATCCAGGCCAGCATCGCAGGCCGACCCTCGGAGCCCAACGCGAAGAAGACCGCAGCCACGGCGCTCAGCACGCCCAGGATCGGCACCAGCGGATCCAGTCGGTACAGGGATCGGCGGAAGTCGACGACGTACTGCTCGGTCGGCATGCGCCGCCACAAGTGCACCCGTTCGACGGCGACGATGAAAATGGCACCGCTGAACAGCCCGCCGAACAGGGCCATCAGCCACCCGCTCACGTCGAGAGGTATCAGCATGTCGAGTTTCCTTCCAATTCAGCGGAGGGCACCGCTTTGAGGGTGGTCTTGTACGGTGACGACGCCGACACCCGTGTGCCTGCGCGAGTAGGTGAGAGTGTGGAGGCAGACGACAAAGTCATCGGGTGCGAAGTGCATCATCGACGCTGCCGGCGCTCCCGTGGGCGAGCACCGCGAGCGAGCCGGTCCCCTCGGTCCAGAGCAGCTCGGCGATGCCTCTTCCGTCCTGCTCGAGGGTGGGTTCACTGATCGCCATCGTCATGGACTTTCCCGTCGTACGCGGTGAGCGCCGGAATGAGGGTGCGGTCGACGAAGTCGGCCTGCCGAGCTTCGTCGAAACCGTCGGCGAGAAGCAGGAACCGCACCATTGTCTGACCCATCACCAGGTCGAAGAGGACATCCGCCAATTTCGGATCGTGCAGTTCACCGCGGCCGATGGCACGTTGGACGACGTCGCGACAGTCGCGCCGGCGCGGCTGGACTGCGGTTACCCGCATCGTCGTCGCGATCGTCTCGTCCTGTTGAGCGGCGGCGAGCAGACTGGCGAACGCACGGGAATCCTCACCGTCGGCGATCTTGGCGAAGATGCCGGTCAGTGCGAAGAGGTCTGACCGCAGTTCACGCGCCCCCGCCTGCATTTCCGGGTGTCGCTCGGACGCCGAAACCAGTGCTGCACAGACGAGTGCGGATTTGTCGGGCCAACGGCGGTAGATGGTGGTCTTGCTCGATCGCGCGCGTCCGGCCACCGCATCGATCGTTAGTTGGTCGTACCCCACCTCCGCCAGCAACTGCAGCGTTGCGTCGAGTATCGCGTCGGCGCGCTGTCTACCGCGCGCGGTGCGTATCGGTTCCATCCCCATAGTGTACGCGATCGTATCATTACGGCGATTACGGAGCGATCAGCAGCTGCTATCCGAGCGCCGATCCAGACTATTCCGATACGAGAGCGTCTCCCTAGATCTCGATATGCGCCTGGAATCGACATCCGGGACCTGCCGACGACGTCCCGATCGCCCGCACCATCTGCCGGGATGGCCGGGCGACTCCAGCATCCGCCGGGACAGGTGATTCAGTTCGACTCGAGGTTTCGAGCGCTGAGAGAAACCGGTCGTTCGGCCAAGGAGGCGTGGCCGGTGCTGGTGATGGCGGCCGCCTTCGACCGCCGGGCCGCGGACAACGGAAGAGGAATGCCCCAGCGATGCCCCAGGTCAGCCTGATGGCATGGCGCGGAGGATCTACGTCGTAACGCTTTTGATCTGCGCAGCGGCGAATGGCACCAGCGGCACCGGTATCAGATTCATCAAAACAGCGCTCGGGCAGGGATATTCAGGACAGCGCCCGATACCCGGCCACGGTCGCCACCACTACCGCTTCCACGTGATCGCGCTGAACAATCCGGTGCCTGACACCATCAAGACCAAAGACCGAGTCCTGCAGGCGATACGCCGGCACGGGATCGCTCGCGGCACGCTGACCGGTGTCTACCCGCGCCCCTGACCTCCGACGCTTGCAGTCATTCGATACGAGAGATTGCGACGACGGTCGTGGCTGACTCGGTCTGGTCGATGAGTTCGAGTATCCGCAGCGACCGGATCGCAGGCGCGGTACCGCTGGGCAAGAATCGCGGCGCGCGTGCGGTAGGACGGACCCCGCAGTACCTGTCGTACGGCGTCGGCCACTGCCGCCGCCTCGTGTCGGGGTGTGCCGACGTCGATCCCAACGCCGAACGCCGCCGCCCGCGCTGCGGTCATCGGCTCGTCTTCACTACCGCCGGCGACGACGACGAGCAGTTCAACACATCCTTCGGAGGATCCAACGTCGCTTCCGGCTGCACCGTTCGGCGCAGCCGCCGGCAGCAATCACTTCGGCCGAGTACTGCACCGCATCTGGTGCGGGGTGTTCGAGAACATCGCCATGCTCGACACGATCGCCGCCGGTAGGTAGATCCCGCTGACCTGCACCCACCACGACCGATCGGCATCCGGCTGACGCCGAGCAATCGATGGGAATAGAAGCGAGAGATCCGCTGCTCACAACGACGATGAGCGAATTCGATATGGACAAGTTCGTGTCCGACGCCGCATACGTGCACGACCTGAACCAAAATGTGATCCGGGACTTCCGGGCCAACGGTGGCAGCGTTCTCGCCCACGGCGTCGACACGGTCCTGCTTCTGCACACCATCGGCGCCAAGTCCGGGGAACCGAGATTGTCACCGCTGGCGTACGTCAGACTCGACAACAGAATGCTGATCGTCGGCGCCTATGCCGGCGCGCCGAAGCATCCTGCTTGGGTACACAATCTGCGGGCGACGCCGACCGCCCGCATCGAAGTCGGCGCCGAGGCATACCAGGTCAGTGCCCGTGAATTGGTCGGCGCGGAGCGCGAAGCCACCTTCGACAAGCTCGTCTCGATCGCACCTGTGTTCGCTCAGTACCAGGCCCGGACGTCGCGGGCTATCCCACTGTTCGAGCTCATCCGACTCTAGAGGTCCGGTCTGCCCGCCGGAGACGTCTCCTACCCGAATCCACCCCCGGCTCTCTCCGACAACCACTTTCGCACCAGGTCGCCCTCGTCCGCCTCGACCGACCGCAGCTCGGTCAGCGTCGGATGCCCCGCGTCCAGCAGTGCGCTGTCGGTGTCCTCTTCCGGCTTGTCGGACACCTCGACCTCGCTCAAGCGGACGCCACCATCGCGGACCTCCTCGACCCGCGTCTGCACCGCTCCACCCCGCGCCAGCCGCGCGTGACGGAGCGGGCCCACCTCCGCCGCCGGCCGATCCGGAACGTTCAGGGACAGCACCGTGCCATGGGGCGCGTCGAACAACAGCTCCAGCACCGGTGCGACCAGGCCGGCGGCGGTCTTCCAGTGCCGCTCGCCGGTGGGGTGCAGGGCGACGTCCAGTGACACCGCCAGCGCGCGGGTGTCGCTGATCTTGGCGGTGAGCGCCGCACCGACGGTGCCGGAGTGCAGCACAGCCCGACCGACGTTGGCGCCGTGGTTGATTCCGGACAGCACGACGTCCGGACGCGGATCGAACCAACCGTTGAGCCCGGCGGCGACGATGTGTCCCGGCTGGGCGTGGACTGCCCACGCCTCGACGTCGAGGCCGGGTAGCTCACGCTGCTCGACGACCGTGTGGCCGTCGCGGCGGACCGCGCTCAGCGCGGCGCTCGCACCGCTGGCCTGCTCGGCCGGGGCGGCCACGATCACGTCCAACCCCGCCTCCACCGCCGCCAATACCAGAGCATGCAAACCAGGGGAGTCGATTCCGTCGTCGTTGGTCACCAGTGCCCGTGGCACGCCTCAACCTCCTCGGTCTCCGTCGGTGCTACTTCCATGGGTGCAGCTCCACCCGCTCGGCGAGCGTCTCGACGGCCCGCGCGCCGCCGGTACCGAGCCCGTGCCGCACCACGTTGAGCGCGCCGCAGGCCGCTCCGATCTGCAACGCCCGGCGCAGCGGCCGACCGAGCGCCAGCGCGGAAACGATGCCCGCGGTCATGGAGTCCCCGGCGCCCGCCGAATCCGCCGGTTCCAACGCCGGCATGCAGATCTCGAGGATGTCACCGCCCCGCGTCCCATCGCCGTCGGGCTCACGGTCGTCGAGGAGGGCCAGGGCCGGCGCCGACCCGGAACGCGACACCACGATCGTGCCCGCGCCCTCGTCTCGCATGGAGCGCATGGCCGCGACCAGATCCTCGGCATCTTCCGACTTCGCACGGCCATCGTCGAGGAGCTCTTCGTGGCTGACCTTGATCAGGTCGGGTTTGCCGGCGAGCACCGCTTCGAGCCGCTCACCCGAGAGGTCGGCGGCCACTTTGCACCCGTTGGCGCCCAGGTCGGTGGACAGCCGTCGGTAGATGTCAGCGGGCACCACGTTGTCCTCCTGCGGTCCGGACAGAAGGACTCGGCCGTGGGTCAGCCCCTCGGTGAGGGTCAGTTCGTAGAGCGCATCGAGCTCGTGGCGGTCCAGCGGGCTGCCGGCGGCCTCGGCGACGATCTCCCGGCTGCCCGTGCGGCGGTCGTGGACGTACGAGCCGTTGCGTGCGCTGACCGGCACGGCACGCACGGTGACGTCGTTGACGGGCAGCAGGTGCCCGAGCACGTCGCCCGTCTCCCCGCCGAGCGCCGAGCACAGCACGACCGGCACCCCGAGGGAGGACATCATGCGCGACTGCCAGACACCTTGGCCCCCAGCGTGAACGTGGATGTCGTCCGCCCCCGAACGGTCCTCGACCGTCACGGTGAGAACCGGCAGTGGGGCGAAGATGACGACGGGACGGGGATCGTCCGAATTCTCGTTGCGGGGTTTCGTGTCTGGCATGGGCTGGGGGGTACCCACTCGGACGCACAGCCATCCCGCCCGCTTCTCACCACCGCCACTTCCTCATGGATGTCGACGTGGGACGTTGCCTTCGGCGCTGCGGGACAGCCCAAGATGGTCCCCGCGACGCTGAGCGCGTGGCAGTCGATGCAGGTTTGGAGAGGTGCATGGCGGGCCCGGACGCTCACTTCTATCGCACAGCCGACGGCACCGGTCTGCCACACGACCCGTTCAACGCGATCGTCGGGCTCGCCTCGGCGTCTCCAATATCGACGCCACCGGTGAGTTCGTGCGAAATCTGGCGACCCGTGAACTCGCCGTCGGCATGAACGAAACCGCCGCCTCGTTACCTCCCGACGATGATCCGCCCGCGATGGCCACCTGAACGCCGGGAACTCTCGGCCTCGTCGGCCCGTCCAGGACCACTGCAGGAGGAGTGGACATCGCCGGTGTCAGTTCGTAGCCTTGCCGAGGACATCGACAGCCGGGCCGCGATCGGTCCTCGAGCCAAGGATCCTGAGAATCAGCGTGACCCGGGTGCGCCGCTCGCTTCGACGAACGGTGTGCGCTTCTGCGACGGCCGTCCTGATGCTCTCCACCTCGATGGCCATGCCGATGGGGAACGTCAATGCGGACCCCGCCGCGGATGCGTTGTCCGAGCTCAACGAGTTGTCCCAGCGGGCGGTGCAGAGCCGCGAGGCCGTCACTGCAGCTCAGCGCGAAGCCGACGCCACACTGGCCGCGCAGGCAGCGGCCGTTGACCGTCACCGCGCCGACATGGCGGCACTGGAGCTCGCGAACTCCCAGCTGAAGCCCTACCAGACCGCTGTCGACAAGATCGCGGCGATGAACTACATGAGCGGGCGTGACGGTCAGTTCGCGGCGGTGCTGACCGCGGCTTCCCCGCAGCAGTTGATCGATCAGCTGTCGGTGCAACGGACGGTCGGCGCCGGGATCGCCGACCAGATGAAGGCCTATCAATCGGCCCGTGAGCGTGCGGCCACCGCCGCCCAGGCGTCGGAGAGGTCGGCCGCGGACGCGCGCGCCGCGGCCGAATCCGCCGCCGCGGTGCGGGCCGAACTCCAAGCCAAACTGAACGAGTTGCTGCGCGAGATCTCCGCGGCGGAGGCGCACTACGCGGCGCTGACACCGCAGCAGCAGGCGATCGTCGACAGCACGCCTGCCCCGGCGGTCGCCGCACTGCCCGGTGTACCTCCGGGGGACATGGCGCCGCCGCCGCTCGCCGCCCTCCCGGAGAGCCCCGAGGCGCTGCCCGTCGGCGTCGCGTCAGAAGCCGGATTGCAGCCCAATACCATCCTGGCCGCGAGGGCCGTCAGCCGACAGTTCCCCCAGATCGCTGAGATCGACGGGGTCCGGCCGGATTCGAAGCCGTGGCATCCCAGCGGGCTGGCCATCGACATCATGATTCCCAACCCCGAAAGCCTCGAGGGCATCGCGCTGGGGGACCAGATCCTCGCGTACGCGATGAGCAACGCGGGCCGTTTCGGGCTACAGGACGTGATCTGGCGCGGTACCTATTACACGCCGGCCGGTCCCCAAGCATCGGGTTACGGTCACTACGACCACGTGCACATCACCGTGACGCCGCGCCGCTGACCGGATCACGGATGTAGGTTCCACTGGCCGCAGTCTTGGGCCAGGACATCGTTGACGTCGACGCGGATGCCGCCGACCACCGGTCCCGGATTCGATGCGGTGTCGATGATGCGCTGGTAGAGAACCGCCGCGGGATGGATCTGCCCACGCGACCAGGACCGGGTCTGCCAGGCCCACACCTTGCCCGGCGTGCTCGATCTCCCGATGACGCCGTCGGCTATCGCCCATTGGCACGGGTTGACACCCGCGTAGATGCCGGTGCGCTGAACGCCGATCACCGAGTTGATCCCGCGAAACCACGGCAGCGCCAGGGTGTTCCACGTCTCTCGGTCGATATCGTCGTCGACGCTGAAGAAGATCGGTGCGCTCTGGCCGCCACCGGCGGCGGTATGCAGTGCCCACCCGGTGCGGGCGTCGGCGACACCGCCGGCATAACCGCGGGTGAAGTCCGACGGTGCCGTCCCGCCCGGTTTGCCGTACTGGTAGTTGCTGACGATCACCAGCCCGGCGGCATTCAGCGATCTCGCGTAGGGCAGGGTGATCGGCTTGGCGCCGAAGTTCGAGCCCGGCCGCGAGGTCGAGACGTAGTTGATCACCCCGGCGTGCCCGGCGGCCCGGATGTCCTGGGCCGGGATCTGGCGCATGGCGAAGTCGATCAGCGTGGGCGCGGCGGCCGACGCCGTGGGTGCGAGCCCTCCCGTCGCGGCGCTGAGCCCGGCCAGCGCCGACGCGCCGACGGCGTAGCGCAGCGCATCACGCCTGGTGACCGGGCGCGTAGGCCGGAGAGCCCGTGTCTGCGGCGAGTGATTCACGGCGCGATGTTAACGATGGGACAGGCGTTAATGGTGATGCCTCGCCGGGCGCACACGTAGGGGATGCGCACACATCGCATGGAGCGCGTCGGCGGACCTGTCGACCACGCATGACAGGACGCACCTAGAGTCCGGCGGCGTAATCGCCCACAGCGCGCGCGGCGGCGAAGAGATGATCGGCGAACGTGGTGGCGCGCTCGGGGGTCAGGTAGTCGTTGAGGGCCGTGATGGTGATCGCCATGGGGGGCACGCCGGCCACCTGGGGAGTCAGCGCGGCCATACCCGACACCCCGGTGATGGTGAGGTCTTGACGGTAGAAGTAGCCATTGTTCTTGATGTCTGTCATACACCCGGCGATCTCGGCGATTCGGTCGACAATGCCGTGGGCGGTTTGGTTCGTGGGCCTGGCCTGGGCGAGTTCCTGTTCTTGAACCCTCCCCGGTAGGCAGCTCAAGAGCGCCACTCCTGCGTTGGTGGACGTCAACGGTCGAGTCTGACCGACCATCACCGACTGAATGTGGACTGGCGCCGAGCCCTGTCCGCGTGCGATGTATACGACGCGACGTTGCATGAGGACGCCGAGATAGGTTGTGACAGTGGTGGTCTCGGCCAAATCCTGTACCACGTCGCGGATCGCGGGGAGGTTGTCGAACGGCTCGAGGACGCTCGTTCCCATGAACAGTGCGGTGGGGCTCAAGCTGTAGCGCCGGTCCGCGCTTTGGCGGACCAGATTCGCGTCGATGAGCTCGTGAAGAATTCGGTGTGTAGTCGGCCGCGGTAGTCCCGTGACCGACGTCAGGTCGATCAGGCGCGCTCCTTCGGCACCCCACGCGCCGACGGCTTTGAGCACCTCCGCCACTCGGACCACCGTCCCGGATGGGACGCCGCCGTTCGCACCCATACGGCGCTCCTTTCGTGCGACCGGTCGGTCACCCCGAAGTCCGTTTAACGGACTTCCTCATAAATTCCGTAAGCGCAGTTGACCTGCAGCGACACGGTATGCCAGCCTGTAACGGCTGGACCGCACGCAGGCAAACCGCCGCCCAGTATAGAACATGAGTCCGGTGAACGGACTTTCCACCAGAACGATGTGAGGTGACGTGATGACTATCGCGCCAGTCCGTGACGAAGCGATCCGGGAAGCTCAGGAGGACGTGGACGGTGTGGCGGTCACGTACTTCGACTCCGGTGACGTCGATGAGCAGAGGCCCACGGTGGTGCTGGTCCACGGAACCGGCGGTAGCACGGCGCGCCACTTCTCCTTCCTGATGCCCATGCTCGCCACTCGGCAGCGCGTCGTGTCGATCGATTGGACGCCACCTGCCGATGGCGGAGTGGAACTGATACACCTGCAGAACCAGATCGTCGCGGTGCTCGAGCAGATCGCCTGCCCGCGGGTGACGCTGGTCGGCTACTCCCTCGGTGCGGTGGTGGCCACAGCGGTCGCGGGTAACCGCCCGGACCTCGTCGAGAACCTCGTCCTGATCGCGGGATGGCTACGTACTGACGTCCACCAGCAGATCCGCAACGATGTCTGGCACGGAGTGACTCGGCTCGACGAGCACATCGCCCGCAAGTTCACCGTAATGAGTTCGTTCAGCCCGGCCTTCCTGCGTCTGCGCACCCCGGAGGAGCGGCAGCGCTTGGTCGATTCGGTGACGTTCGACGAATTCAAGACCGCTCAGATGAATCTCAACCGGCGCATTGACATCACCGCCGAAGCGGATCGGGTGCGGGCTCAGACCCTGATCATCGGGTGTCGCGACGACATGATGGTTCCGACTCATCACAGCAAGCAACTGCTGGGTGCCATCGTCAACGCCCGCTATGTCGAAGTGGCCGCCGGTCACGCGGTGGTCGTCGAACGGCCGGCCGAATTGGTGCATTGGATCGACACCTTCAACCGTGATCCGCGCCGCTACCCGGCGGGGACGATCATCGAGAATCCGCGCCCTTGAAGCATCAGAAAAACAAACGTGATCTGGAGAGTTCAGCAATGACCACATCATCTCGCAACACCGCTGGTGGCACCGATTCGGACCCACTGACCGACGTCGACGTCGTCATCGTCGGGGCAGGGTTTTCCGGCGTCGGCATGGGCGTGCAGCTGTCCCGCCAAACCGGCTACAGCTACGTCATCCTGGAACGTGCCGATGACGTGGGTGGATCGTGGCGGGACAACACCTATCCCGGTGTCGCCTGCGATGTGGCATCGCATCTGTATTCCTATTCGTTCGCACTGAATCCGAACTGGTCCCGGCAGTTCTCTCCCGGCCGGGAGATCCTCGACTACATCCGCCGCGTCGCGGCGGACGAGGGAGTGGACGCCCACGTGCGTTTCGGCGCCGAGATGCTGGACGCCCGGTGGAACACACGCGACCACCGCTGGACCGTGAGCACTCCGCGTGGCGAGTTCACCGGCCGCTATCTCGTCGCCGCGACGGGTCATCTGACTGATCCAAAACTGCCCGCCATCAACGGGATCGACGACTTCGACGGGGTCATCATGCATTCGGCGCGCTGGGACCACGAGGTCGACTTGGCCGGTAGGCGCGTCGGTGTGGTCGGCTCCGGAGCTTCGGCGGTGCAGATCGTCCCCGCTATCGCGCCCGAGGTTGCGCAACTGGTCGTCTTCCAGCGCACACCCGCATACGTGGTGCCGCGGCGCGACCGCGCATTCTCCGAGGCCGAACGGCGCCAGTTCGCCCGCGATATCGGCTCAGCGGAAGACCTGCGCCGCACGGTTTTCTGGGGTGGGGATTATCAGTTCGCGGCACGACGGCGGGTGCCGCAGTACTACGCCGAGGCGCATGCCAATGCGCTGAATCACCTCAACGCCCAAGTCAGTGACCCTGAATTGCGTCGCAAACTCACCCCGAACTACGACATCGGCTGTAAGCGCATCCTCAAGTCCGATGATTTCTACCCGGCTCTTCAGCTGCCCAACGTCATCTTGGAAGACAGCGCATTGCACTCCGTGGCCGGCGGTTCGGCGATCAGTGCTCGCGGTGCGAACTACGACCTCGACGTGCTCATCTTTGCCACCGGCTTCGAAACCTGGGACCTGCCGTCCTCGCATCGGATCTTCGGACGCGACGGCCAATCGCTCGGCGAGCAATGGTCGTCGGGCATGCAGGCATTCAACTCGGTGACAGTGCATAACTTCCCAAACCTGTTCATGGTCAATGGCCCCGCGACGAGTCTGAACCACAACTCGATCATCTTCATGATCGAGACACAGATCTCTTACGTCCTGTCGGCCATCGCATGGGCCGATGGCTCGCAGGAAGGCGTTGTGGAGGTCAGCGCTGAACACGAGCAGGCCTACGCCGACCATCTACACGAAAATGCCGAGCACACAGCGCAACTGGCAGGCGGGTGCACCAGTTGGTATGTCGATCCGCGCAACGGCAAGGCCACCTTGTCGTGGCCCAATTTCGCCCACACCTACCGCGACGACTGCGCGGAGTTCGACCCGGCACCGTACCTCGAGCGTGCCGGTGCAGACGCCGGCGTTCGACGCTGACAACAGCCTGCGAGGAGTATCGATGAAGATTCGTGGTGCAGTGCTCGAAGAGATCGGTCGCCCGGGCCCGTTTGCGTCGTCTCGGCCGCTGACCGTATCCGAGCTGGACCTGGCTCCACCACAGGCCAATGAGCTTCTCGTGCGTATCGAAGCGGCCGGACTGTGCCACTCCGATCTGTCGGTCGTCGATGGCAACCGGCCCCGGCCCACGCCGATGTTGTTGGGCCATGAGGCTGCCGGCATCGTCCTGGCCGCCGGTGGAGAGGTCACGGACGTGAGCGTCGGAGCACGCGTGGTGATGACCTTCCTGCCGCGATGCGGTCAGTGCCGAGGATGCCGCAGTGAGGGTCGAATGCCGTGCGAACCGGGGACGGCAGCCAACGGAGCCGGCACGATGCTCGACGGCGGCAGCCGACTGACCCGTGGGGAGTCCACGGTGGCACATCATCTGGGTGTGAGTGCCTTTGCCACACACGCCGTTGTCGACCGCCGATCTGTGGTGCCCGTTGACGACGACGTCCCCGCCTCCGTTGCCGCGGTCATGGGCTGTGCGGTTCTCACCGGCGGCGGAGCTCTTCTCAATGCGGCACCGCCACGCCCCGGTGACTCGGTCATGGTGGTCGGTCTGGGCGGCGTCGGGATGGCCGCGCTGTTGGTGGCCGCGTCGCTGGGATGCGGGCCGGTGATCGGCGTGGACGCGGTGGAGGACAAACTCGAAACCGCTCGCACGCTCGGCGCCACCGAAGTCTATACACCGGCCACCTTGGGTGAGCGGCGCGCCGACATCGTGGTGGAAGCCGCAGGCAGCGCACGCGCATTCGAAGCGGCGGTCGCGGCTACGGCGCCGGGCGGAACCACCGTGTCGGTTGGACTTCCCGCCCCGGACGCGCGTTCCTCGATCTCGCCTCTTGGGCTGGTCGCAGAAGCGCGCTCCATCGTGGGCAGCTACCTGGGCTCGGCGGTCCCGTCGCGGGACATCCCCCGCTACCTGGAGATGTGGCGGCGCGGCACGCTCCCTGTCGAACGACTGATCTCGTCGCGGATTTCGTTGGACGACATCAACGAAGGTATGGACGCCTTGGCGGCCGGCAAGGCGATCCGTCAGGTCATCGATTTCGGCTCGGTTCAGCCGGGCGGTGCCGGCTGACACCGCCAAAAGGCCGGATCACCTGCACTGCAGACTGTTCGGGGGAGATGCTATCGACTCAAGCCCAGCATGCCGCGCACCAGCAGCCAGATGTCGTCCTCGACCATGGCCGCTTCGGCGGGCAGGGAACGCGGAGACTGTGGCGAGCGATCACAAAGAGTGACAATCGCGTTGGTGCAGACGCGGATCGGGGGGAGTTCGAGTGAGGAATTGCGGGTGACAGCGCGAATCAGATCGTCGACGAGCTCGCGGTAATGGCGCATCATCCGGGCGATGTCGTCACGCCGTGAGTCATCGAGAAGCTCTCCAGCGACCACCGATTCGAGTAGACGGTCGGTGAACCGGACCCTGCTGGCGAACTCGATTTGATACCGGGCGTGCCGGCGTACGAGAGCCTCGAGTCGATCCTGCGGGTCCAGACTGGAGTCATCAGGTTCGATGACGTAACTGCGGAACCGCTGCAATCCCCACATCAGCGCCGCGAACAGGACGCTCTCTTTGGACTCGAAATGGTTGTAGATCGCCGGCGGACGCACTCCGGCGCTGTTCGCGAGGTCCTTCATCGTGGTGGCATGGAATCCGCGGTCTCCGAAGAGCGCGACCGCCGCCGACAAGAGTTGCTCGCGGGTTCGATTACCCCGGGCCAGCCGTCCGTCCGTGACCCCCACTAGTTCGGACATCGTGACGGCATGTGCTCCTGAGAGGGCTGACAAGTCAATCGCCGATCGTGAATGCGCGCGCCGGCAACCGGCGGCTGATTGCGCCGACTATAGCACCGCAGCAACAGGAAACCCGCGATTGTTGCCGCTGGTCGACGGGCGCGGTGAGTCGGTCGGCTACGCCCTGGCGACGGCGTCACCGTGCGGGCTCCCGAACAATGGCCTGCGAGCGGAGAACCGCATCAGCGATGGTGTCGATATGCGTGTCGGTCATGGGTGTGGACAACGACAACATCCCGGTCCTGGAGGCCAGAACGCCGTTGGAGTACATCGACCACCACGCGCTGTCGGCGTCTTCGAGTGTCAACTGCGTCAGCGACCCGACACCACGGACCGATACCCCGCCGTCGGCCAACCGCTGACGAAGTCGGTCGCCCATTGCGTTCAGTCGCGCGATGGCATCGGCATCGTAGCGGCGCATCGCCTCCAGCCCGGTAGCCAGCGTCACCGGGTTGGCGGAGTACGTACCGCCCCACACCACCGCGCCGTCGAGAGGGCTGAAGGACTCCAGGATGGCTGCGGGTCCGCCGATTCCTCCGACCGGGTAGCCCCCGCCGATGATTTTGGCGACCGATACGAGATCAGGGGTGATCCCGTATTGCTTATGGAACCCTCCATAGGCGAGCCGGAAACTGATCACCTCGTCGACGGCAAGCAGGGCACCGTTGGCGGAAGTCAGCTCGCGCAGACGGTCGATGTAGTGCTGGGAGGCCGGGTGCAGGCCTGCTCGACTGGGCACGAGGTCGATCAGGACGGCCGCGACGCGGTCGCCGATGGTGGCCATCGTGTTCTCGAGCGCGGCCAAGTCGCGTTGCGGCAGCACCACCACTGATTCGTACGTCGATTTGGGGATTCCCGCGGCACCGACTGGGTTGACCACCGATTCGTAGGTGCCGTGGTAGCTACCGTCGAATCGGATGACGATGTCACGCCCCGTATAGGCACGTGCCGCGCGGAACAACATCATCACGGCTTCGGTCCCGGAGTTGCAGAACCGCCAGTGCTCGATGCCGGAGCGGTCACGCAGGTGTTCGGCCATCTCGACCTCGTAGGGGGTGGGCAGCCCGAATGCGGTTCCCCGCTGAGCGACGCGGTACGCCGTCTCCACAAGTCGGTCGTCGGCATGCCCGTGTATCAGCGAGGTGTAGTTGTTGTTGCAGTCGATGGTGGTGTGACCGTCGGTATCGGTGACTTCGCACCCCTTGCCGAAGGCGGCATAGGGGGGATGCGGCGCGACGAATGTCGTCATCCGCGTCGTGCCCCCGGGGAGCACGTTCACCGCCCTGGCGAAAGTGGTGTCACTGTCGCGACTCATTCTCGTGAATTCCTTTCCCGCAGTACTGATTTCAGGATGTCTATTGGTGAAGGCCGGGCGGTCAGGGCCTTTCACGGGTACGTCACCGCAAAATCGGATCCACCGAGAGATGAGCGAGGGCAGGGGCGACCTGGGTACCCACCAGCTCGAGACTGCGCCGGTACACCTCCGGGTTGGTCTTGTAGTCCTCCCCTGAGGAGATGAGGGTGCTGAAGCCGCCGGTCGCGTCGAACAGCTCGGCGATCTTCGCCGCGACCGTGTCGGGGGATCCGACGAAGAACAGGTTGTCGACCAGCCATTCAAGGGTGATGGCATCGTCGGGGATCGCCCCGTCGGTCAACAGTGAGCCCAGGCCGAGGCGCTTGAAGGAGGGCAGATTGTGCTCGTTCCATAGGCGCACCGACGGCCCCTGCATGAAGAGATCCATCGCCTTCTCGTCGGTTTCGGCGACGAAAACAGGCCGCACGACACGCCACTTACTGCGTAGCGGTGTCCGGCCCGCAGCGAGCGCGGCGCTTTCATAGGCGTCCCAGTGGGCCCGCAGGGTCTGCGTGCCGACCAGTTGGCTCACCGGTTCGAAACCTCGGCGACCGCACTCGGTCAGGGTTGGCGACGACGCTTGCATGCCCGTCATCAGCAGCGGCGGAGCGTCATTGAACGGCCGCAGGTGCGGCCCATGGATGCTGGTGTCGTACGCTGCGAGATCGACAGAGAAGTACTTACCCTCGTAGTTCACCGGGCCCTTGTTCGCCCAGAGGATCTCGATGATGTCGAGGGCCTCGGCCATCATTGCCGCATTGTTCTTCCCGGTCCGAAACAGTTTGGCGTCGCTCGGGTACGCGCCGGGTGCCACACCCGCGATGTAGCGGCCACGGGTCATGTGGTCAAGCCACATCATGCGGAAGGCCAGTGCGATCGGATTGTGATATGGCAGAAGATGCCCCAGCGCACCGAGTTTGACGTTGTTCGTCCGCTGCGAGGCCGCCGCGATCATCAAGTCGGGCGCCGGCGATGGCTCAGCGCCCAAGGTGTAGTGCTCTGCGAAGAACACCTCCGCGTATCCGTATTTGTCCGCCCATTCGGTGATCTGCAGGTCCCAGTCGATGACGGCAGAGGCTGATTCCCGACCTTCCGCGTACTCCAGGGCGTAAGGGATGTTGATGAGAGCGAACTTCACGGTGGCCTCCCGAATCTGACTTAACTGGTGGAGAGCAGCTGTAATGGATGGACGCAGCGGCTCGGGACTCGACTGACTATCTCGTGCACCCGGGCGGCGCCAACGGAGGCCGCGGGTAGTAGGTGCGCCGGATCACAGTATATACGAATGTTCATTAATTTGTGCAGCGATCCTGGACCCGGAAGTGGTGACGGGTGATGCGCACGGGGGGTGCTGATTGCCGATCCCGCAATCCGCCGACGCGGGCCGGGTGCACCCGCGTGGGCCGAAACCGGGTGTGAATGCCGAGGTCAGCGACAATCGCGCGTCCACCGTGGAGAGTTTGGCGATACCTGTTGCGGACATCACAACCGAGATCTATATTAACGATCATTCAGACACAAGGTCAACGCGGAGCGCTGACCGTCTGGACGTCACGCGAGGCAAGGCGGCCTGCCGCCGACCAGATGACACGGTGGGGTCACACCCCTGTGTTGTTGCAGTACCGACCCCATACAGCCGAGACCACGGGTCTCGTCCCTGTGCGGCGTACCCCGACCACCGGTAGGCGAATTCCGCCGCCGTCAGCCTAACTAGTGTCAGGAGTCTGCGATGTCTCACTCACCTGAACCGGCGGTAGCCGACGATGACGCGGTGACGCCTGCGTCGCTGCAGTCCGCGGCCCGGCAGCCGGGCAGAGTCGGACTGCTGACGCAACCGCCACGGTTCTGGAATCTGGCGTTCACCGACTTGTGGGAACGATTCAGCTTTTACAGTCTCCAAGCCCTGCTGTCGTACTACCTGCTCTACGACGTCGCCGATGGCGGCCTGGCGGTCAGCGCGGCGGTCGTCGCTGGAGTCGTCGGCACCTATGGTGCGCTCGCGCAGCTGGCGCAGATCGTCGGTTCATGGATGGCTGACCGACTCGTCGCCCCGAAGAAACTCGTTCTCTACGGCGGGTCCCTCATCGCGTTGGGTCACATCTCCCTGGGCATCTTGCCCGGCTTCGTCGGACTGTTCGTGGGCCTAGGACTGATCATCGTCGGGACCGGGGCGTTGAAGACGAACCTCGCCGCGATCCTCGGCATTCTCTACGACGCTGACCCCACGATGGAGCCTCGCCGCGACGCGGGGTTCACCATCTATCTCGCCGCGACGAACACCGGCGTCGTCATTGGTCCCTTGCTGGCGGGTCTGGCCCAGACAACATGGGGATTCCACGCCGGATTCGCGGTCGCCGCAGTCGGCATGTTCTTGGGCTTGGCGCAGTACTGCCTCGTGTACAAACGGCTTCCCGTCGGGGCGGCGCAAGTGGTCAGGCCATTGCCCCCCGAGGGCAGGGGCACGATCGCCAAAGTGGTCTCCATGCTGGTCGTCGTGGCGGTCGGTCTCTACTTCACCGGCGCGCTAGACGGGGAGAATCTGGCCACCACGGTCGGCATCGTCGTCGTCGTGGTGATCATCACCTACTACACAGTGATGTTGCGATCCAAAGCGGTTACCGCTGAGGAGAAAACGCGCCTCCGCGGACTCAGCCAACTCAGTGCCGCGGGCCTCGTCTTCTATGGGTTCCAGTTCCTGATCTTCACCACGGTGCCGCTCTTCGTCACCGATAGCGTCGACCTGGCCATCGGCGGTTGGGAGATCCCGCCCGCATGGTTCGTCTCTGCCTCGGCTGTGGGATCGATCGCCGCCAGCCCGTTTGTGTCGGCGCTGTGGAATCGCATGGGGATTCGTCAACCGTCGGCCATGTCGAAGAACGCGGTTGCCTTCGCATTGTCGGCGATCGGATTCCTCATCCTGGGACTCGCGGCGCAGACCAGCACCACCGTCCCCGCGCTACTCGTGTTGGGCTGCTTGATCGTTCTGGGTATTGCCGAAGTATTCCTGGGGCCGCTGTTGTTCGCGATGGGCTCGAAGTGTATGCCCGTGGCCTTCCGTACCCAGGGCTTGGCGATCATGTCCTTGTCCATCGGCGGCGGATCGGTGTTGGCCGGAATCTGGGGCGGTATCTACACCCACATGAGCTCGGCGACGTTCTTTCTCACAGGCGCGGCGGTGTGCGCTGTGATCGCCGGGGTGTTGCGCCTTGCCGCGCCCGCCAACCATCGCGCGGTGTCGACGTTCGAATGATCGTTCGCGCCTGACGGCGGCGGGCGTGCAGAAGCACCTCGCCGCACCATATCTGGAAGTAGTCACCAAGACCGGAAAGGGTAATTGTGCAGGGATTCGTCCTTACCATCGCCGATCAGCAATTGACGCCCTACGCGTTCGACGCGGACAGGATCGTGGCTGGAGCGCCGACCCCAGCGGTGAGCCGAGTGTGGCAATTGCCGGACCAGCAAGTGGTTCACGGTATCTGGGAGATGACCGAAGGGTCAGTCGAGCGCTTCGACGCTGACGAGACCTTTGTTGTCATCTCCGGACGCGGAACCGTCGAATTCACCGACAGCGACCGTACCGAAGACCTCGCGCCCGGAACGCTCGTAGTCATGCACAAGGGGGACCCGGTCAAGATCACGGTGCATGAGACGTTGCGCAAGGTGTATGCGACGCGCGGCGGCGGTGCACCGTCCTAGATCCATGGAAAACCGAGCCGTATAAGACATTGACGAAAGGTCCAAGACTTGCCTGGACTGCTTGAAGGAAAAGTTGCGCTCGTCTCCGGAGCTGCTCGCGGACAGGGAGCGTCGCATGCTCGACGTTTGGCCACCGAAGGTGCCACCGTCATCGTCTCGGATATTCGTGACCACCTGGGGCAATCCGTTGCCGAAGACATCCGATCCGGAGGGCATCAGGCCACGTACCTGCATCTGGATGTCCGGTCCACCGAGGACTGGGCAACTGCAGTGGAAACGGCGGAAGCGGAGTTCGGCGCGTTGAACATCTTGATCAACAACGCCGGAATTTGCGAGATGTCCGCTGTCGCAGAGTGTTCCGACGATGAATGGCAGCGCGTCATCGACACCAATCAGACCGGTGTCTTCAAGGGTATCCGCGCCGCGGTGCCGGCGATGCAACGCGCAGGGGGCGGCAGTATCGTCAACACCGCATCGATTTTCGGGCTGAAGGGAACACACGGGTACGGTGCGTACGTCGCCAGTAAGTACGCCGTCGTCGGAATCACGAAGTCTGCTGCACTGACATACTGCTACGCGAATATCCGTGTGAACGCAGTGGCGCCCGGCAGTGTCGACACCCCGATGCTGGCTGAAGAGGTCAAGGTCTTCGAGCAGAACCCGGACTTCGACTGGGATGCCCATGTACGGAAGTACCCCATCCCTCGCCTCGCTCGACCCGAGGAGGTGTCCGAAGCCGTGCTGTTCCTGGCCTCCGATCTGTCTTCCTACACCACGGGAGCCGTGATCCCCGTCGACGGCGGCACTCTCGCATGACCATGTCGGCTCGGCGTACACACGAAACACAATCCAGCACAACGACTTTCACGAGAAAGCAGGACACATGACTCTCCTCGACGGCAAAGTCGTTCTCATCACCGGCGCGGCTCGCGGCCAAGGTCGCGCCCACGCGATCGTCAGTGCGCAGGAGGGCGCTGATGTGGTGTTGTTCGATACCGCAACCTCCATCGACTCCATCCCTTACCCGCTCGCGGATGAGAAAAGCCTGCAGGAGACCGCCAGGGAAGTCGAAGCGCTAGGACGGCGCGCCATCACCGTGGTGGGCGATGTCCGCTCACAGGCTGATCTCGACGGGGCAGTACAGACCACCCTCGCCGAATTCGGCCGGATCGACGCGCTGGTGGCCAACGCCGGGGTGTGGTCACTGGCGCCTTTCGTCGAGATGACCGACGAACAATGGCAGGACATGCTGGACGTCAACCTCACCGGCGTCTTCCGCACAGTCAAAGCTGTCCTGCCTCATATGATCAATCGACGGGACGGAGCGATCGTCCTCACGGCCTCGGTGAACAGCATCGAGCCGACCTACTTCAGCGCGCACTATGTGGCCAGCAAGCACGGCGTGCTGGGTCTCACCAGAAGCATCGCGTTGGAAATGGGCCAGTACGGCATCCGCTGTAACGCGATAGCCCCGGGCATCATCGACACCCCGATGCTCAACTGGCAGGGTGCGTACGACCTTGTCGCCGGTCACCCCGGCGGCGTGCCCGACGACCTGCAACGCGCCGGTTACCGATACCACGTATTACCGCAGGGGCCGATGGATCCGACCGTGGTCGGCAAAGTCGCAGCCTGGCTGAACTCCGATAGCGCCGGGCCGATCACGGGGCACTGCGTTCCCATCGAAGGCGGCCACCTCGTCATGGCAGGTCAGAACCTCGCCAACGTACCTGCTCATCTTCAGGTCTGAACGCCTGTCCGGAACGCCGTCGGCCGCGGTGAACCTATTCGATTGGGAGAACGACATGAGCCAACAGCTTCGAGGAAAGATCGCCGTCGTGACCGGTGCCGCCCGGGGGCAGGGCCGCAGTCACGCCGTGCGCCTGGCCCAAGAGGGCGCTGACATCGTGGCGATGGACCTGTGCGACGACGTTCCCGGGACACCGTACCCAGGTGCCACGGAGGCCGACCTGCACGAAACAGTTCGGCTCGTCGAGGAGACCGGAAGCAGGATCGTGGCGCGGAAAGCGGATGTCCGCGATTTGGCGCAAGTCAGAGCGGTCGTCGACGAGGGCGTCGACGTGTTCGGCGGACTCGACATCGTTGCCGCGAACGCCGGTGTCACGGTGGATCCCGCGGTGGTCGAGGACATCGAAGAAGACATCTGGCGCAACGTCATCGATATCAACCTCAACGGTGTGTTCCGCACGGTCAAAGCGTCCATTCCGCATCTACGCGCGAACCCGGATGGCGGATCGATCGTCCTCACCGGGTCGACCGCCGCCACCCGGGGTTTTCCCAATGTGGCCGACTACACCGCATCCAAACATGGCGTCACCGGCCTGATGCGATCTCTGGCACTCGAACTCGGCCAGTACAACATTCGGGTGAACTCCATCAACCCGACGCAGGTTGATACCGACATGATCCAGCACGACGCGTACTACCGTCTGTTCAACCCGCACCTTGCCGCACCCACGCGCGAGGACTTCGCGGAAGCCTCATCGGCGGTGCACGTCCTTCCCGTTCCCTGGGTCGAATCGGTGGACGTATCCAACGCGCTGGTCTTCCTGGTATCCGATCAGGCCCGCTACATCACCGGCGCGGCTCTTCCCGTGGACGCCGGCCGCAATCTCCGGTGACGTCGCCATATCCGGGCCTCAGTCGTCGGCCACACGCATTATCGCGCGACGGTACGCCATCGGAGTGTCGCCGAACGTCCGCTTGAACGCGCCGATGAACTGGCCGGCCTCGGCGTAGCCCCACCGCATGGCGATGGTCTGGATCATGTCCTCGGTGGACACCACGTCGCGTGCGGCCTTCTCCAGACGGCGTCGGCGCACCATCGCGCCGAAGGTCTCACCTGTGCCCGCGAACAGGCGATGCAGCGAGCGCACGGAGATGTTGTGCTGCGACGCGGCGGCAGTTGGGCTGATCGACCCGACGTGGAGATGATCGTCAACCCACCGCACGACCGAGACCCGCAGACCTTCCTCGACCGCGCGGGGGGCAGGGTTTGCCGGGTCGTCGAGCAGACAGCTCAGGAGGTCGCGGATCGTGTCGCGGGCGATAGCGGCGGCTGCGGGGCCAATCCCGGGGTTGTCGGCCACCGCTGTCACGACTGTGCCCAACAGGTCGAGGGTTGGTAAGGCGTGACGGTCGGCGGCGATGCTACGCAGGGTGGCAACACTGTTGCGGCGCAACGGCATCGATCGTTTGTCGACCAACGCGATAGTCAACTGCATCGAACCCATGACCTCGGTCTCGAGCAGCTCGGCGCCGTCGAACAGTCCAATCCGGTGCGGGAGCAACTGTTCGGTGCCACTCACGTACTTGACGGTTTCGACGAATGAGGTCTGGTTCACGCACAGTCCGATGTAGCCGGCGAGACCGCCCCCTTCCCGCCAGGACGTGACGAAGGAATCGGCCTTCGCGCTGATCAAGGTCATTCCCGCGAGGCGGCGGCGACGAAGGCTTCCCATGAAGCTCGCCTCGTCGCGCACATACGTCTGATCGGCGAGAAGAGCATGGGACCAGCGTCGGCACCAGAGATCTCCGGGGCGGCGGTCGTCGAGGAGGACACCCACGGTCTGCCCCTCCCGTCCTCACCTCAATCGGCTGTGCTGCAGCAGAAGCCGGGATGACAGTATCCGGCGGGAAGCTGCCGCTGTGTGTCAATCAGAGTACTCAGAGGCCGAGGAAGTCGCCGAGCTCCGCGCCGTCGTCGACGAACCAGACGCCGCCCGGTGCGCCGTTGGGGTGCTGCGACCGGAAGCCGAGAATTGCCTGAACCCGCGCAGGGAGTGTGCGGACCGTGTCGAGGTCGAGTAGGAACGCGTAGGGCTCCTCGGGGGTCAGGAAACTGGGCTGCAGCGGCAACGCGATAGCGCGGCGAAACTCATCGGCGGTGCGGTTCGAGCCCCCGCCGTGTACAACCTTCCCTGAGAAGAAGAGCGCCGAGCCGGCCTTCATCGCCACCGGCACCGTCATGTCGTGGTTGCCACGGTCGGTATAGTCCGACCACGCATGGCTGCCGGGGATGATTCGGGTCCCACCGTTGTCCTCGCTGAAATCGGTCAGCGCGATCAGGAAGTTGACCATCACCTCCGGTCCCGATGGTCCCATTCGCACAAACGGCGGGTGGTTCTCCAGGTCACGGTGCAGAGTCTGCGGCTTGTTGCCCGGGCCGATTTCGATCAACTGAGCGGTGGTGACCCAGTAGGTACCCGAGTCCTCACGGAATATGGCGTCGCACAAGTCATGCAACAGATCGAGATCGAGCACCTCCTCCCGGAACGTCCGGCTGATCACCGGCAGGCGGTTCATCCGCTTCGTCTGCGCCCCGTGAAAGGCCACGGGTGCGCCTTCGGCCTTGCGGCCGCCGGGCTTCACTTCGACCAGATGCGGGTCGAAGTCTGCGTTGAGTTTCCGTACCTGATCGGCGGTGAGAAAGTCCTCGATGATGACCGCCCCGTCCTCCTGATACTTGGTGAGGATGGCTTCCATCGGCGCTGAGGCCGGCACTGTCCGGGGGACGATTGCGGTGTTGGCTCCCAACATTGACGCTCCTTCGTGTTGGAGATGTTGGGCTCCATCGTCGGGCCCGAAGGGGCCTATCGATAGGGACTCAGCGCCAGCCGATTCCGATGGCGTGCCATGAGGTACCACGGCTGTCGATTCGAGTCGAACCGCAGGAAAGCGCCACGGAAGCTTCGCGGCGAGGCGTTCGTTAGTGCGCCAGCTGAGGCTTAAAATACGTATGAACGCAGGCCTTTCACCCGCGGTAATGATCATTGGGTCGTGGGAGCCGGGCGGGCCGGTTCTGACTACTCCGCGGGCGTCACGTCCGCACCCGAACCCTTGATCGCCGCCTTCGCGCGGTTCTCGGGCCGCACGGCCCGCTTGCCGCGCACGTACCCGGTCGCGGAGATCGACGCGGCGAGCAGGACGTCCTCGCCCTTGACGAACGGATGGAACCCGACTCCGGCGCCACCGCGGCCCTTCACCGGAATGTCGGCGAGTTCAGTCACTTTCCAACTCTTTTCGGATACCGACAGCATCGCCTCGCCGTTGCCGCACGACACCGGCAGTGCGGCGATCACTTCGTCACCGTCACCGGCCAGCTTCACCCCCGCCACGCCGTTGCCGGCCGCTCCCTGCGGGTTCACCGCAGCGGGGTCGATGCGCAGGATCTTTCCGCGCCGCGTCACCAGCGCCAGGTGGTAGCCGAGCGGGAGCACCCCCGACTGCAGTAGCCCGGTGATGTCCGGCGCGACCGGGATGTCGCGGATCTTGTAGGGCAGGCCGGCGCCGGTGGTGAACTTGACCCGGCCGTCGGTCCACACCGCCCAGCCCAGTCCGGAGGTCAGCAGCTCACCGTGGCTGTCGGAGAACACCCCGCGGTCATCGAGGCGCCAAGCGGTGTTGACCTTGCGCTCCCGGGGTCCGTCCTCCCCGCCGCCCGACGACACCGGGGTGGCGTCGAAGTCCAGCACGGTGCGACGGTCGAACTCCGGACCCTTGAACAACTTCGCGGTCTCCACGAGTTCCTTGTCGATCACGACCCGGCGCGCATCGGGATTGGACACCAGTTCGGTCAGCTCGGCGAATTCCGCATCCAGCTTCTCGGCTTCGGCCTGGAGTTCGATCACATCGAGCTTGGTCAAACGCCGAAGCTGCAGTCCCAGAACATGATCGGCTTGAACGGCGTCGATCGCGAACCTGTCCTGCAAGCCCTGGCGGGCGTCGTCGACGGTGTCCGAGCCACGGATCACCGCGACCGCGGCATCGATGTCCAGGTGGATGGTCATCAGGCCGGCCACCAGATGCCGCCGCGCCATGACCTTCTCCAACCGGTACTCGCTGCGGTGCAGCACCACCGAATCGCGTAGGGACAGGAATGCGGCGATCAGCTCACGCACCGACCACCAGCGCGGCACCCGGTTCTCGTCGAGTGCGACGAGGCTGGCGGCGAACGTCCCTTCCAGCGGTGTCAAGGCCAGCAGCTGCTCACGGATGGTCTCGGCGCTGTGGCCGCGTTTGGCGGTGACGACGATGCGCAGCCCGTTGCGGCGGTCTGTCAGGTCCGACATATCCGCCACACCGGACAGTTCTCCGGATTCGACCAGCGCCCGAATCCGTTCCTGCACAGTGTTACTCGCCACGCCGGGCGGTAGCTCGGTGATGATGCAGTTCTTGCCGTCGACCGACACCGTGCCGCGCACCGTGAACGCACCACGGCCGGTGGTGATGTACTCCCGCAACCCGCTCTCACCGATCACCCGCGCGCCGCACCCCCAGTCCGGCCCGGGGATGAGTTTCAGCAGCCGGTCATCGGTCATGTTCGGTGTTTTCAGCAGCGCCCGGCAGGCGGCCATGATCTCCCGCGGATTGTGCGCGGGCACCTTCGTGGCCCACCCTTCGGCGATGCCGACCGCGCCGTTGCACAGCAGCACTGGCCATTGCGCCGGCAGCACCGTCGGCTCGGTCCACTCGCCGTCGAACGTGGGCACCATCGGGACGGCGTGATTGTCCAGCTCGGCGGTCAGCGCCGCGCCCGGAGCGGACAACCGCATCTCGGTATAGCGGTCGGCGGCCGGGATGTCGCCCTGGATTCGGGGGAAAGCGCCCTGTCCGTCAATGACTTTCACACGCTGGAACTCGGCGGCCATCAGCGCCGCGGCACCGTACATCGACGCACCGCCGTGCGGATGCAGGTTGCCGGTCACGGCCGAGCAGACCTTCGAGGACTTCTGTGGCTTGTTTCCGGGCAGCAGCCGGGAGTCGTGCATCTGGTAGAGCAGGCGCCGCTGCCCCGGCTTCAGCCCGTCGAATGCCGACGGGATGGCGCGGTCGCTGACGCTGTAGAGCGCGAAGGTCAGCTGGTAGTGGTTCCAGTAGTCGTCGGCGCTCTGGTCGAGCACCAGGTCGGGGTTCTGCTCAGGAACGTCCAGGGTGGCGGTCACGATGTTTCTCCTGCGTCCTAATCCAGATCCAGGGCCAAGGTGTCGACACGGGAGGCGACGTCGGCCATCCACGTGCGCCGGCCCTCAGGCGGCCCGCCGAACAAGGTGTGGTGCAGCTTTTTCTCCCCGTCATCGGGATGGACCCGAATCACCGTGCGCCGCTGCGGGTCCAGCACGGTCGTCCAGAAGTCGTCGGCGTCCATCTCGCCCAGACCCTTGTTGCGCTGCACCTCCACCTTGCGTTTGGAGGTGGCCTTCGTCTGCGCGACGGCGGCGTCGCGTTCGGACTCGTCCTGGCAGTAGATCCGCTGTTGGCCGTCTTTGACCACGAACAGCGGCGGCAGCGTCACGTAGACCATTCCGGCTTCGACGAGCGGCCGGTAGAAGTCCAGGAACATCGAGATGAGGCTGGAGTTGATGTTGCCGCCGTCGGGGTCGGCGTCGGAGGCGAACAGGATCCGGTCATAGCGGCACAGCTCCGGGTCGCAGCTGTCGCGCACGCCGCAGCCCAGAATGCGTTCGATCGAATCGAACTCGTCCTTGACCCGGGCCTTGCTCAGCGTGAATCCGTAGACGTTGGGCGGCTTGCCTTTTAGCGGAAATGCGGCTTGGAAGGTGGCGTCGCGCGCGGCCTTGATGGTGCCCAGCGCGGAGTCGCCCTCGCACAGGAACAACTCGGCGCCCGAGCCGCGTCCGGTCTCCCTGCTGGGTAACAACTTCGGCGGCAGCGACAGATTCGTGCCGAGCCCCTTGGCCTTCGACGCGGCACGGGACCGCGCCTTGGCGCCTTCGGCGCTGCGTCGCGCCCGGGCGGATTCCAGCGCCAGCTTCGTCCACAGCGTCACGGTGTCGCCGTTGGCGGGGTTGGCCGCCCAGATCGTGACGCTGCGCGCCACGTCGGGGGCCATCGCCACGTTCAGTGACCGCGACGACACCGCGGTCTTGGCCTGCGAATCCCACGACACATCAGGTGCGCGGGTGTCGACGGCCAGGGCGGTGACCGCGGCGAAATCCTGTGCCTCGGGACCCTCTTCACCCTTGGCCAGGCCCAGATCACGCATCCGGGACGCGCGGTCGGCCAGCGCTTCGGACAGCCCTTTGACCGCCGCGGTCAGATGGGATCCGCCGCCGGGGGTCCGCACGGTGTTACAGAACGCGGCGACGGTGGGCGGTTCGGCGGGACCGGCGGTCAGAGACCACCGGAACGGGGTCGGGCCGCGTCCCGTGGTGTACTCGCCGCGGCCCTCCACCACGGCGCGCACACCAGGCACCGGAGTGCCGGCGGCCGCGCACATCAGGTCCAGCAGGGTCTCGGTACCCCACGGGCCGCTGAACGGCTCGGTCAGGTCGGGCCGGACGTCGTCGCCGGGCCAGCCTTCGTCGATGACTCTGAGGTGCACCCCTGGCGACATCCGTGCCGCAGCGTGTGCCCGCAGCAGCACCTCGTTGATGTCGACGCTGGAATCGGGCACCACGGCAGGGTCGAACAGGATGCGCACCGTGGTGCCGTGGGCGTCCGGTTTGCGATTGCCGGAGCCGCGGAGTTTCTGCGTGTCGGCGCGGGTGAACGGGGCGTCCGCGTCGAAGTCCTTGCCCTCGAAGACGCCGGGGTAGCCGCCGCCGAAGCTCTGCACGTAGGTCTTGCCGGCCCGGTGTACTGTCACGTCGGTCCGCTTGGAGATGAAAACAGCTGCGGCGGCGCCGATTCCGTTCAGCCCGGCGCCGGTGCTGGCGGCGTCGGCGTGGGCGGAGAACTTGCCGCCCGCCCGCGCGGTTCCGAGCGTCTTGACGATGCCGTTCTTGCCGTTCACCGGATCGGAGTCGACCGGCAGCCCCCGGCCGTCGTCGGTGACGCTGACCGACCCGTCGGCGTGCAGGGTGATGGTGACGCAGGACCCGCCGTGGCTGGGATCGGCGACCTCTTCGATCGCGTTGTCGACCAGTTCGCGCAGCGCGGTGTTGAGCACGTCCAGGCCGAGGTTGACCGCAGGCCGCAGGCGGGTGTGCTGGACATCGTCGAGCTCGGTGATGTCGGCCGCGGTGTAACTCACTGCTCGTCTTCTCCATCAATGCGGGGTGTGGTGCCGGAGGAATGGTAGACGGCAGGCCCGACATCTCAGCGCACCCTCGCGGGGGCGCAGTGAATCAGCGGTCGGTCCAGAGTGCTGCCCGAGCCTGCCTCGACACCGGTGCAGGGCGGAAACCGGGGAGCACATATCCAAGGCCCGTTGACCGTAGAGGTCCGCGCCCATGGTGTGAAGGCCATTGGATCCTCCGGCCAGCGTCATCGGCCGCACATGTGCTCCAGATACGAATTCATGCGCCTCGGCCGCCCCGGATTCCATCTGTGCCGTTGCTCCGTAGTTCCGGTTCAGCCGTCCGGCGGCAGCATCCGACCGTCGGTAAGACATCACCAGCCGACAACACCAAATGAGTGGATCAAGACATATGACGCATGACGCAGTCGGCTGACTGCGGCGCAGACATAGGAGAAAGACAGATGGTGCACGAGATGGCCAATGGCACACGCGACCGGTCAGAGGACGCGAGCTTGGCGCAGCGCATCCGCGACACTCAGACCAGACTGCGCGCCGCACTCAAGCCACGCTATGACTTCATCGTCTGCGGATCGGGTTCGTCGGGCTCCGTGGTGGCTCGTCGGCTCGCGGAGAATCCGGCAGTGAGCGTCATGTTGCTCGAGGCCGGCGGCAGTGACGACATCGACTCTGTGTTGAAGGTTGAGCAGTGGCCGCGCAACCTCGGTAGCGCAACGGATTGGCAATTCGTCGCCGAAGCCAACCCGCATCTCAACGGTCGATCGATCCCCATGAACATGGGCAAGGTACTCGGCGGCGGGTCGAGCATCAACGTGATGATGTGGGCGCGCGGCCATAAGGACGATTGGGATCATTTCGCCGCTGAAGCCGGCGACCCGGCCTGGGGATACGAAGCCGTGCTGGACATCTACCGTCGCATCGAAGATTGGCGCGGCGCGCCGGATCCGGACCGTCGCGGAACCGGAAGCCTTGTCTACGTTGAACCGGCGCCGAATCCGCATCAGGTAGCAACCGACCTCCTGGATGCCGCAGGAACAGTGGGGCTTCCGGTGTTCGGCAGCCACAACGGCGCGATGATGGAAGGGGAAGGCGGCGTCTCGATCGCCGACATCCGCGCTCGGGCCGGCATCCGGCAGTCGGTGTTCCGCTCGTACACCTACCCCTACATGGACCGGCCGAACCTCACGGTCCTCACCGACGCGCTCGTGACCAAGGTGACCGTGCAGGACAAGCGGGCCACCGGTGTGGAGATCGCCTACGGCGGCGCCACGCACCGGATCGAAGCCGGATCGGAGGTCGTCCTGAGTCTCGGGGCAATACACACCCCAAAAGTGTTGATGCACTCCGGTATCGGTGATCATGCCGAGCTCGCCCGACTGGGGATCGCGCCGGTGCAAAACCTTCCTGGTGTAGGTCGCAACATGCAGGACCACCCCGGCATTGCCTGCGTGTGGGAGTCCCCGCAGCCGCTGGTTCCGCGCAATACCGCCGGGGAAGCGACGTACCTCTGGAAGAGCAATCCAGCTGTCGGCACGCCTGACATCCAGACGTGCCAAAGCGAAATCGCCGCTGCCAGCGCAGAGAACGCCGCGCGATTCGGTCTGCCCGCGGCCGGATGGACACTGAACGTGGGTGTCGTGCGGCCGGAGAGCAGAGGCAGTGTCCGACTGACCGGATCCTCACCGACCGATCCGGTTCGCATCGACGCCAACTTGTTGGCCGAACCCGCCGACCTGGCAGCCGCAGTGAGCGGTGTCGAACTGTGTCGCGAGATCGGCAACGCCCGTCCGCTACGTTCGCATCGGAAACGCGAAGTGATGCCCGGCAATCTGACCGGCCGCGAACTCGAGAGATTCGTCCGTGATGGCGCCCTGACGTACTGGCATCAATCCTGCACCGCGAAGATGGGCCGCGATGAGATGTCGGTGGTCGACGGCCACCTTCGTGTCTATGGAATCGAGCGGTTGCGGATAGCCGACGCGTCGATCATGCCCCGGGTCACCACGGGTAACACCATGGCGCCGTGCGTGATCATCGGCGAGCGTGCAGCTCAACTACTCAAAGACGCGCACGGGCTGTAGTCCATACCTGTGACTGGCATCACAGGACAATGTATGTTGTCAGCGTCGATGCTCGGTGCCAAAGGGGGAGCCGTCCGTGGTGGCAGACGTCAGATGGGCGACAGGACCTACCGCTAGCAGGTCGTTCCGCTACGGCATCGCGGCGATAGCGCTCTGCGCAGCATTCGCCGGTGCGCCGGCACCGGCGTGGGCCGACTCGCCGGCGTCTGGATCGGCCTCGGGCACGACCGCCGACGCCGGTCCGGCCGCCGGCAGCCCGACCGATCATGACAAGCCGGGCACCAGCGACGAACCCAAGAAGGAAGACCCGCAGGCGACGGAACCTTCCGACGGCGCGACAGACGAACCAGCAGTCCCTGTTTCGGATCCGGATCTCGACCCCGACATCGGTGACACCGAGTCCGAGGATTCCTCGGACACCGCAGCGCCGCCGGAGGAGGTCGCCGACGAAGACGCACCGGAGCCGGTACCGCCCACCGATCCCACCTCCGACGATCCCGCCGTCGCCGAATCCGATTCGACCACGGCGCGGGAGGCCGAATCCGCGCGCGTTGAATTCGGTGGCAGCCGGCGGGTGACCAAAGCTGCCGACGCGCCGGATGAGGAGGGCGGCGTGGCGGTGGCGACGCTCGCCCGGCCGGCCGAACTCATGGCGGTGACGGTTCCGAGCGCGCAACCAGCGTCGACCGATCCGCCGACAGCCGCGGACACCGAGGCGACGGCACCGGCACTCGCCGCCGGAACCAGTTCCGTGGTCGATCCGCCGACGCCCACCCCGCCGCAACCGCTGTCGCCGATCGCCGAGCTACTCGAGGCTCCCGGCCGACTGGTGAACGCGGTGCTCCAGGCATTCGGCTTCACCGCGTCGGCCAACAGCCCCGAGAGCCCGATCGACCTCGCGCCCATCAACGACCTGGTATTCGGCGCCTTCCGCGAACTGGAGCGGCAACTGGGACTCTGGCGGACCCCCGCCCCCCAACCGGTCGTCCCGACTCTGACCTACACCGGCCCCACGACCCGACCGACTCCGACGGTGGCCCAGTTCCTCAACGCGTCCGCGGCCGGATACGTGCTCGGCTCAACCCCCGGTGGCCTGGTGCCGTTGACGGTCGACGGATTCCAGATGTCGTCCACCAACGTCTTCTCGGGCATGGTGGGCCGGGTGTGGGCGACACCCGAAGGCCAGCTCATCATCGCCTACCAGGGCACGACGGGTGGCTCGCATCTGCTGTTCAACCCGGTCATCACCGTCGCGCAGGTGCTCGCCGACCTGCAGGTGGTGTTCACAGGCACCACGCCCTTGGCGTTCTACGACGCCCTGGAATTCGCCGAACAGGTACGTGCCGAGGCGGCCCTGCAGGGCTACGACGACGAGGACATCTTCGTCACCGGACATTCGCTCGGCGGGTGGGAGGCGCAGTTCGTCGCGCAGCAGACCGGCCTGGCCGGTATCGGTTTCGAGGCACCCGGGATGAATACGGTGGTCCCGGGCAACGGTGCCGACTCGATGTTCGTCAACATCGGAACCTATGGGAGCTCGGCGCCGTACATGTCCACGGATCTGCCTGGGCTGCAACCGTTCATGCCGCCCTATGTGCCCGGCGGCGGAACGAAACCGCACTACGGTCCGATCGTGATGATCGGCGACCCTGCCGCCATGACCCCGCTGTACAACGCATCTCAGCTGTGGGGTCGGGGTCCGATCGGCAGCGCCGTCTTCCTGGTGGACTACCTCGTGAACTTCTTCCAGTACCACCTGCCCGGCGTGCAGGCTCATCACCTCGATGTCACACCCGACCCCGGCATCGTGCTGTGGCTGGGCACGGCACGGGGCCCGGTGCACACCGGCTACGGGACGCTGACCATTCCCCAGTTGATGAAGGCGGCTTCCGACGACGGCATCCTCTTCCGGCCGTGAGTTTCCCGCTAACACCGGCCCGTCCGACGTCGATAACTCAGGCATGAATCCGATGCGAGCCGCCGGCGCGGTCGCCGTCGCGCTGACCGCGCCCTGGTGGTGGGCGCCGGGGGCCCACGCCGAACCCTCCGCGCAGCTGGGAGCGGTTCCGGTGGTGGCCTCTCCCACGTGCGGAGGCAGCGTGCGCGCCGAAGCCCAGATGGTGCCGGTGCAGATCGACGGTCGTCTCGACGACGGGGTCCGCGTCGCCATCCATTACGACGCCGGCGTCTACGACGGATCGTGTTCCCTCACCGTGACCGCCGACTGGAAGAACCTCGACACCGGTGCGTCAGGAAGCGACGACATCACCGCGGTCTCGACGATCGACGGACACTACGGATTCATCGGCTACGCCAACACCACGTTCGACACGGGGAGCGGCACCGTCGTCGTCACGCTCAGCTCACACCCCGGCGCGGAAATGCGGATCACGGCCTAGATTCCACGCCGCCGGGAGCAGCCATCGCGTCGACGGTGTCGGGGCGCCGAAGACCGAGCGGCGAGGGTAGGGGCAGCCCTACCCTGAACACGCGGGCGGACCAGATGGGAGGGACGCCGACCGATGCCTAGCGTCAAGAGCATGATCACCGACCACGCGCGATCGGACGCGGCGCCCCTCGAGCGAGTCGGACTCCTGCGTCAGCTCAGTGTCGACACCGGATACGCAGTCCTCGGGTTACCACTGGCCGTCCTGAGTTTCGGTCTCGGCGTGACCGGATTCGCGGCCGGGCTCAGC
Organism: Mycolicibacterium litorale; assembly: GCF_014218295.1. Next base: position 5,544,434 of record NZ_AP023287.1, on the reverse strand, counting down.
ACGCTGGTGATCGTGCTGGGCGTGCCGATTCTCACCGGGACCGTCTTGATCGCGCGCTGCTTCGCCGACATCGAGCGATTGCGGTTCGCGGCCGTACTGCGCCTACCGCGAACCCGGCCGATCTACCGTGCGGCACCGCCCGGCGCCGGCGTCTGGAAGAGGATCGTCACCCCACTCACCCAATCCCAGTGTTGGCTCGACCTCGCACATACGGTTCTGCATTTCCCCATCGCGCTGACCGTGTTCTGCATTGTCGTCAGCTGGTGGGCCATCGCCATTGCCGGCACTTTGACCATCGCCTGGGACTGGAGCATCCCGCGCGGCCCGGACAACACCTCGCTCGCCCAACTGGTCGGGCTCGGAGACAGCGCCTTCGCCCGAATCGCGTTCCAGACCGCCATCGGTCTGATCTGCCTGGTCACACTTCCCTTGGTGACCCGCGCCTGCGCGCTGGTGTCGGCCACCTTCAGCCGCTTCCTGTTGACCGGAGTCGCCGAGATGCGCCAGACGATCACTGTGCTGACCGAGCAGAAGGCGGCCGCGGCCTCAGCCGAAGCCGCAGCGCTCCGTCGGCTGGAACGCGACATCCACGACGGGCCCCAACAACGCCTCATCCGCCTGGCGATGGATCTGAGCCGCGCTCGCCAGCACCTCGGCACCGCCCCGGACGCCCTTCGCGTGACGCTGGACGAGGCCATCGTCCAGACCCGGGAGACGCTCGACGAACTGCGGGCGCTTTCTCGCGGCGTCGCGCCGCCGGTGCTGACCGATCGCGGACTACCGAGTGCGCTTGCCGCACTGGCTGTCCGGTGCACGGTACCCGTCGAGCTCGTCGTCGATCCCGACCTCGGCACCCCGACGGGTCGGCTGGACGCCGCGGTGGAGACGGCCGTGTACTTCACCGTCGCCGAGGCGCTGACGAATGTCGCCAAACACAGCGGTGCGGTGAATTGCTGGGTCACCGTCGCACACGGCGCCGGTCGTGTCTCGGTGGAGGTCAGCGATGACGGAGTCGGGGGCGCCCACGTGTCCAGAGGCCACGGTCTGTCGGGGCTGGACGACCGGGTGCGCGCCACCGGAGGCACGCTGACCATCACCAGTCCTGCCGGGGGACCGACGACGGTGCGGGCGACTGTGCCGTGCTGAGAATCGTGGTGGCCGACGACTCGGTGCTCCTTCGCGAGGGTCTCGTTCGGCTGCTCTGCGAGAACGGCCATGACGTCGTCGCTGCGGTGGGTGACGGGCCCGCAGTGGTGCAGGCCGTCGAGGAGCACCGGCCGGACATCTCGGTGGTCGACGTCCGGATGCCGCCGTCGCATACCGACGAAGGGCTGCGAGCCGCCGTCGAAGCGCGCAGGCGCATACCCCACTCGCCGGTGCTCGTGTTGTCCCAATACGTGGAGGTCTCCTACGCCGACGATCTACTCGCCGACGGCGCCGGCGGGATCGGCTATCTCCTCAAGGACCGGGTCACGGCCATCGCGGAGTTCCTCGATGCCGTCGAACGGGTGGCAGCCGGCGGTACGGTGCTCGACCCCGAGGTGGTCGCGCAACTTCTGGTGCGCCGACGTCGCGACGATCCGCTGCGCGAGTTGACGGCTCGTGAGCTCGAGGTGCTCGCATTGATGGCCGAGGGCCGATCGAATCCGAACATCGCCCGCGCCCTGGTGGTCAGCGACGGCACGGTGGAAAAGCACATCGGCAACATCTTCGCCAAACTGATGCTGCCTCCCGACGACGAACAGCACCGCCGCGTCCTCGCGGTGCTGGCCTATCTGCGCAGCTGACACCAGCGCCTCCACTGGGCTGGGGGCGAACTCGGGCCCCGTCGGCTACGGATACCGAAGTCTCTGGCGGCGAACGGAAACGCGGGGAATCTATTCGCCGTGCTCCCTGTTGGATGGGTGGTGCGCGGGATTCTCCGCCCGCGGTCGGAGTGCCAGAGGATCGAGGCGAGTTCGATGAGGAAGTTCGGAATGCTCGGCATCGTCGCGGGCGCGTTGGCTGCGGCCCTGATCGGTACGGCGGGTCCCGCACAGGCCGATGGGCACGGATACGGGTTCGGTGGCCATGGCGACGACCACGGCTATCACTACGGCTACGGCCGGGACCACCGTAACAATCCGTGGATCGACAAGCTCTTCCCGACGGTGATCGTCCCGCACGTCGACACGAACGTGCGCAACTGACCGCGCGCGGCTGTGCTGCTGATCACGCGCTTCAGCGGGAACGAAATCGTCGCCGAGCGCGATAGAAGGTGTGGGGTCGGGTCTCACTCTTGCCGAAGAAAGGCCGCGATGCGTCCCTCGTTCATTCTCGCCACTTGTGCCACCTCGGTCGCAGCGGTCCTGCTCGGGCCGGCCGCCGCGGCGCATGCCGAAACCCCACAGGAGACGATCTCTCGTCTGCAGAGCGCCGGGTACACCGTGAATGTCGACCGCGTAGGCAGTGCTCCGATCGAGGACTGTGTGGTGACCGGTGTGCGCAACCCGCAGACCGTGACCGACTTCGTCCGTGTCTACGACGGCAGGAACAAAGACGGTAGCCGCGATATCGACCTGGTGCCCGTTGTCACGAGCCGGTCGATCTCGGTGTCGCTGAACTGCGCCTGACCTCAGTGCGTCAACGGTGACCACGCGGGGCGCCGAGTGGCACTTCCGTACCCATCGGTGCAGAAACGGTATCGTCGGAGCCATGGCGGGTGTCGCGAAAGCCCCGGTGGGGAGGCCACGTGCGTTCGACGCCGACGAAGCTCTCGACCGCGCCATGCGTGTCTTCTGGGAGCAGGGCTACGAGGGGGCGAGCCTCACCGACCTGACGAGCGCGATGGGTATCAGCCGAACCAGCATGTACGCGGCGTTCGGCAACAAGGAACAACTGTTCGCTCGCGTCCTGCGGCGCTACTCCGAGGGCCCCGCCTCCTACGGTCCCCGTGCCGTGCAAGAGCCGACAGCGCGGCAGGTCGCCGCCGCTGTCCTGGAGGGCGCGATCGAGGCCGTCACCAGCCCGGGTGGCCCGAGGGGATGCCTCGGCGTCCAGGGTGCGTTAGCTGCCGGTGCGCCGGCTCGCGAGATCCGTGACCTGCTCGCCGAGTGGCGCAGCGAGGGAATCAGTCAGTTACGCAAGCGATTTCAACGCGCCGTCGATGAAGGCGACCTACCGGCGGACGCCGACCCCGACGTGCTCGCGCGCTACATCGTCACCGTGTCCAACGGCATCGCGGTACAGGCCGCGACCGGCGCCAGTCGCGACGACCTGCGCCATGTGGCCGCGGCCGCCTTGCGGAGCTGGCCACCCGCCTGAGGAGCGTCACATTCGCGCCACGGTGCGGCTGATGGCCTTCGGTGTGAGCCGCAGCAGCGTCGGGAGCAGTCTGGTCGACCCCGGCAGGGCCATCGGTCGACGGCGTTCCAGCGCGTTCACCGTCACCGCGGCCACCTCGTCGGGCGACATCTTCTTACCCTCGAGGTCGGCGTTCATGGGCGTATCCGTCGTAGGCGGAAGAAGTTCGAGCACATGGGTTTTCGCTGGGTCGAGTTGCCGGCGCAGTCCTTCGGCGAAACCATGCAGCCCCGCCTTCACGGCGCCGTAAGTGGGCGCTCGGGTAGGCGATACCAGGGCGAAGCCCGACGTGACGAACACGAGCGCGCTGATCTCGGGCCAGCGGTTCAGCACCTCACCCGTCAGGTGGATCGGCGCCGTGAGATTGAGGGCGACTTCGTTCTCCAGGCCTCCGGTGGCGTAGCGGTCCGCCGTGAAGTCACGTGCCACGAAGGTGCCGGCATTGTTGATCAGCACGTCGAGGCCACCGAACCGATCGGCGACCGCGTCGAGCATCCCGGCCCTCGCCTCGGCGTCCGTGACGTCGGCCCGGACAGCCAACGCATCCGGATGCGCGCGGGAGAAGCGGCCCAGCGCCGCCTCCGATCGACCGCACACCGCAACGGAATCGCCTCGGTGCAAGAAGGCTTCGGCCAATGCAAGTCCGATGCCCGATGTCCCCCCGGTGATGAGCACGACCTGTCCTGACCCGCGGTGCATTGCCATCGAGCAGCCTCCGTCCGGCGACATTCGGTACCGATCGGTACCGATGTCGAGAAGCTATCACTTCTGTACCTATCGGTGCAAAATTCGGCTCACGGCCACAACCGGTCGGCGTAGCGTTCGTACATGGCGCGCTTGCGGGTACGGTCTCGAACGGTGGGGGCGACGCCGGAGTGCCGGAGCTCGCGCAGCAGGGCGAGATCGAGTTCGGCGTTGAGGACCGCTTCGGTGTCTGCCGGTCCGAGCGCGATCACCCCGTCGTCCGGTAGCCCCGGCTCACAGGGACCCAGCACCGACGCGCGACCGCGAGCCGGTGCGATCGGCCCCGCGCCCGCCCCGACCACCGGGCAGTGCACCGCATAGACCTGGTTCTCGATACAGCGCGCCGCCAGGGTCTTGCGCACCCGGTGAAAGCCGGCCTCGGTGAAGGTGTAACTGGGACAGAGCAACACGTCCACTCCGAGACGGCTGTAGATGGTGGCGACCTCGGGGACCTCCGCCTCGTAGCAGACGAGCACACCACAGGTGACGTCCGCGACCGTGAAGCACGTGACCTCGTCGCCCTCGTCGGCCAGGTAGTCCCATTCGGCGGGAAACAAGTGGGTCTTGTGGTGGCGCAACACCTCTGCGTCTGGTGTGAAGACGTGCGCGACGTTGCGCAGCCCCGCCGGTCCGGTGACGAACTGACTGCCCGCCAGGATGATCTGCCCGCGCGCCACCGCCGCCTCGGTGAACAACGCCTCGTAGTCCGCGGTGAGATCGGCCGCGCCGGCGAAGGCTTCCCGCGGGTGCCGGTCCTGCCAGCCCGGGGCGGTGGCGGCGAGCCCGGCCGTCATGCATTCACCGAACACCACCACGTCGGCGCCGGCCGCCTCGTCGAGACGGCGTGACACCCGGTCGGCGAAGTCGGCCCAGCGGGTGACCGGTTGCAGGTCGAATTGCACTGCGGCAACCCGTAGCCGGTCGCTCACGGCGTGCTCCTTCCGTCGGAATCGGTCACTTCAGCAGCGGCATCACCTGGGTACCGAACCGGTCGAGATCCACCAGGTAGTCCTGAAACGTGAACATCACACCACCGACGCCCTCGACCTCGGACACCGCCCGGATCTGTTCAGCGACACTCTTCGGATCTCCCTTGATGACCTCCCACAGCATGAAGTTGTCGGTGCCCGTCAACGTCGCGTGCAGCGAGTTCTGGTCCGCCGAGCTGTCCATCGAGGCATGCCCGGTCATCGTCGCCACAGTCTCGAGGTCCTGGTTCTCGCGCCAGCGGCCGATGACGTCCTCACATTCGTCCAGGCTGTCGCGCACCACGCACTGGTACAGCGAATACGCCTCGGCGGAACGACCGGCGGCATCCCCGGCGGCGCGCACCCGGGCGATCTGCGTCTCCAACTCGTCGGGATCGAGCTTTCCGCCCATGAACTGGTAGTCCGCGAACTGCGCGGTGAAGGCCATGCCCTTGTCCGACTGCCCCGCGCACACGATCTTGACGTCGATCTCCTCACCGAAGTGCGGTTCGAGTTTCGCGTCGTTCATCTGGAAGAACTGACCCTTGAAGTCCGACTGCCCGGTGGTCCACAGCTCCCGCATGACGGTGAGGTACTCGGCGGCGTACTCGTAGCGGTTCTGGAAGTACTCATCGCCCGGCCACAGACCCATCGACTCCCACTCGGGCTTCTCCCAGCCGGTGATGATGTTGACGCCGAACCGGCCCGGACCGGCCATGTTCGCCACGGTCACAACCTGTTTGGCCGCATACACCGGCGGAACACTGAGCAGCGAGATCGACGGGATCAGCTGGATCTTACGGGTGACCGCGGCCAACCCCGCCATCGTGGTGAACGAGTCGAGCGCGAAATCCCAGAAGCGGGTCACCCCGCCCATCCCCTTGTACTTGTTCGGGGCGAGCAGGAACTCGAAGCCGTAGTGCTCGGCCTTCAACGCGGTCTCCTGCATGAGGAACCAGCTCGGGCGGTACTGCGGCGAGGCCGTCGAGATGACCCACCCGGTGCTGAGCGTGGGAGCGAAGACGCCGAGTTTCATGACCGTGCCCTTTCTGGCTGCCTGGAGACACCGAGGCTAGGCACCGGAGGCGCCGCCGAGATCCGCAGATCTACGTATTGGCCGTAACCGTCCTATTGCCGCGTTGCTACCGCTCGATGTCGCGCACGCAGCCGGGCAGCGGCCCCGGCCGATGCCCGTTATCGTGAGAGGCCATCACCCACCGTCCCCTCAGGAACGCCCATGGCCAGCCGGATGGAGCCCACGCCGATGGCGGACACCTGGGACGGCCGGGAGTTCTGCGTGCAGGTGTCTGCCTGCGGTGCGCCAGGGCCGGCCGAGTCCGGCCGGTGGGCCAGCGTGCCCGCTGGTCTGCGCCGCATCGCCGCCGCGGCGCTGTCCGAGGGTCTGCGCTATTGCCAATTCTATTGGCGTGGTGGAGGTTCGGAGCCGATGTGTGCGGTGCGGATCGAGCTCAGCACGAACGGCGGCATCGAAATCGCGCTGTTGGCGGGGGAACTCGCCTCCGCGCTGCCGTACGATGTGAGTCGACGGGAACTAGACGTGCTGACCCTGCTCACCACCGGCGCCGGCAACAACGAGATCGCCGCGATCCTGCACCTGTCGCCGCGCACGGTCACCACCCACGTCGACAGCATCATGCGCAAACTGCAGGTCCGCAGCCGCACCGCCGCCGCCACCCGTGCGGTCGACGAGGGCCTCCTGGGTGCTCCGATCTCCGGGGCGGAAGCCGCGCTGGGCGGCACCCGCCTCGGACGGGTGCTCTCGGGTACCAGCGCCCGGGTGTCTTCGCCGCGCGCGACGCTTCGTCGCCTGCACCGGCGCCCTCTCGTCATCGGCGCCGCGCTGCCCTCCTCGGGCCTGGGCGCCTCCGACGCGGCGGAAATGCTCAAGGGCCTGCAGCTCGCCCAGGCCGAGATCAACGGCGCGGGCGGTATCCACGGCCGGAGGGTCGACATCGAGGTCGCCGACCTCGACATCGACGACCGCGCCTCGACCCGGAAGGCGATCTCGGCGCTCGCCGACCGCGGAGTCGACGTGCTGACGTCCGGATACGTCGCACATCAGGACGCCGCCCACGACGAGGCGGCCGCGACGGGTATCCCCTATCTGCACGCGGCGACCTCAGGTGTCATGGAGCGCCGGGTCAGTGACGATCCGGCTCGCTACGCGCGCATCCTGCAGGTGTGTCCCAGCGACATCCACTACGCGCCGGCGTTCGTCCGGTTCGTCGACCGACTGACCCGACGGCGGCTGCTCCCCAGGCCATCCTCGACCCTGGTCTGCATCCAGCAGAGCTCGTGGGAGCTCATCGATTTCGGCACGTCGCAGGCGCAGGTCCTGGCCGATCAGCACGGCTGGGACCTCGAGGTGGTCAACGTCTCGGGCGCCGAGGGCTGGGTGCCGGCCACCCAGCGGGCCCTCGCGTATTCGCCCACCGCGGTCTTCGTCGGCTCCTACTTCCTCGACCATCACGTCGACGTCGTCGAGACGGTTCGCGGGGCGGGGGCCGGCTGCCTGCTGTATTCGATCTACGCGCCGTCGGTTCCGGAGTTCCGCGAGCGCCTCGGTCCGGCGGCCGAGGGAGTGGTGTGGGCGACCACGACGGGAACCTACTCCGACGCGGTCGCCGCGGGTTTCGCGGCGCGCTACGCCGCCAAATTCGGGAGCACCCCAGGGCGGTCACATGCCGGCCTTGCCTACGACCGCACCCATCTCATCGCACAGGCGTGGTCTCGCGCCGACAACGCCCGCGACGCCGCGCAGGTGGCCCGCCATCTACGCACCGCCACCCACCGCGGTGTCAACGGCGCGTACTCGTTCCACCCGGTGACCGGCGTGGCCGCCGGATTCGACGACACCGGCGGCGACCCGTCGCTCGCGCAGGCCCACGTGGTCTATCAGATCCAAGGTGGTCGGCAGGAGATCATCGCGCCGCGTCCGTACACGACCGCGACGTTCCGCACACCCGACTGGATCACCGCCGCGTCGGGTTCCTGACCGGCCGTCGGGTCACTCGACGACGAAGACCGGGATCTGCCGCGACGTCTTCTCCTGGTACTCCGCATACGGGGGATAGGCGGCGACGGCCAACTCCCACCAGTGCTCGCGTTCTTCGCCGTCGACCTCACGCGCGGTGCCCTCGACGACCTTGTCGCCGTCCTGCACCGTGACCGCCGGATTCGCCTTGACGTTGAAGTACCAGCTCGGATGCTTGGGGTCGCCGCCCTTCGACGCGACCATGGCGTAGCGGCCGTTCTCCTCGACGCGCATCAGCGGCACGTACCGCTTCTTGCCGGACTGTGCGCCGGTGGTCGTGAACAGCACGATCGGGCGGTCGAGGACCTCGACGCCGTCGGTGGTTCCCTGGGCCAGGATGCGCTGGGTCTGCTCGCGGACCCAGTCGGTGGGGCTCAACTCTGCTTCGCTCACGTTGGTGTGTAACCGTTCGAGCGCTCAGACATTCCCCACTGGCAGCAGCGGCTCGAGAAGCGCCCATTCCGCCACGCTGACCCAGGACGGGTTGGCCTGCTGCGGTGACCGGAACACCTCCATCGCGTCCAGCCGCGGCACCGTCGACAACTCGGCCGCGGTCAGCGGTTCGGCGAACAGCGGGATGTGGACGTGGACGTGCAGCCGCCCGCCCTCGACGGTAGGTGTGCCGGTGATCCGGCCTGCGCCCCAGAAGCCCCGCCGCGGGTGCGCGGCCACCCAGAACAGCACCCGGTGGCCCGGCTCGATGAGCCGTGATCGGTAGTTGTCGGCAACGCACCACTGCGGCTTCGTCACCCCGGCCACGCGCATGGGGTCCAGCGGAGTCTTGGCCGGGTTGCACTTGATGACCCATGCGCCGAGGGTGTCGAGTGAAACACTGCGTCTCTGATCGCGGCCGCCCGGCGGCTGGCGTAGCGCGGAGTCGAGCGCCCGATAGAGCCGCCCGAGCCGGGTGCGGGCGGTATCCGGAGCCGGCATGGCCGCGACGACATGGCGCACCTCCGCGCCCGCGCGCTCTGCTGCCCAACGGATTTCGCCATCGGCCGCGGCCGGGTCGCCGGTGCCGAGCTCGCGCGCCCGGGCGGCATAGACCGGGGGCGCCAGCAGGTGCATCGTCTGCCTGGCCGCGGCCGGACCGGTCAGATCGAGGTGCGTGTAGGCCACCGCCACAGCCATCTGTGCGGCGCGGGCCGCGGACGTGGCGGCGGGCTCGCGCGTCTCACGGGCGGCGGCGAGCGCCGCGAAGGCGAGTGTGCGCATCCGGCCGTCCCGTCGCTCGCCGCGGGCGAACGCGTTGGCGCCCTCGATCGCGTCGCGTACGCGGCCGTCGCCCGGAACCGCCGCCTCGTAGACAGGAAGCACACGCGTGGCGCAGTCCGCCGCCCACCGGGCCACGGGCCGCAGCGCGTCGACGGTCACCGCGGTCATGGTCGCGTGCCCGTCTGCACGTGGGAACGCCGTTCCCGAATCGCCACGGGCCGGCACCGCCCGCGGCTACGCTGCGAATCAGCGGTCCTCATCTCGCGGCGCGACCGGAGACCGACTGCGATTCGGGGGTTCGAGCGCGGAGGAGACATCATGCGCCAAGACGTGGTCATGCCGGAGTCGGACAGCGCATGGATGATCGACACGCTGCTCGCGCTGCTGCAGACGCCGAGCCCGACGGGGCGTACCGATGCGGTGATGCAGATGATCGGCGAGACTTTCAAGGGCTTCGGCTTGTCGTTCTCCCTCACCCGGCGGGGCGCCCTGATCGTGGAACTGCCGGGGCAGTCGGCGACCACCGACCGGGCGTTGGTGGTGCACGCGGACACCACGGGATGCATGGTGCGAGCGCTGAAGGACAACGGGCGTCTCGAGGTGATTCCCGTCGGCACCTTCTCGGCGCGCTTCGCCGCCGGCGCACGGGTACGGATCCTGTGCGAGGACTCCGACGAGTTCGTCACCGGAACCATCATGCCGCTCAAGGCCAGCGGCCACGCCTTCGGTGACGAGGTGGACACCCAGCCCACCGACTGGGACCACGTCGAGGTCCGCGTCGACCGCAAGGTCTCCTGCAGGGAGGACCTGGTGCGACTGGGGGTTCGGATCGGGGACTACGCGCCGCTGATGGCCAACCCCGTCCTGACCGAGGACGGTTTCGTCGTCTCACGCCACCTCGACGACAAGGCGGGTGTCGCGGTCGTCCTCACCCTGATCAAGAACCTCACCGACAATGCGGTCGAACTTCCGCACCGCACCACGATCATGATCACGATCTCCGAGGAGGTCGGTTACGGCGCGAGCACCGGGCTGCCTGACGATATCGCGGAGCTGGTGACCGTGGACAACGCGGTGTGCGCACCCGGGCAGCACTCGCGTGAGGACACCGTGACGGTTCCGATGTCGGATCTACACGGACCGTACGACTACCACCTGACCCGCAAGCTGTGCCGGCTGGCCGATGAGGAGGGCATCCCGCTCACGCGAGATGTGTTCCGGTACTACCGATCCGATGCCGCGGCGGCGATCGAGGCCGGTGCCAACACCAGGGCCGCGCTGGTGGGATTCGGCGTCGACGGCAGCCACGGCTGGGAGAGAACCCACATCGATTCGATGAAGGCGACCTACAGTCTGCTGCACGCGTGGATCCGGTCGCCGTTGACCTTCGCCGAGTGGGATGCGAATCCGTCCGGTGAAGGGGACCTGCGGGATTTCCCCTCGTCGCACCAACCCGCGCCACAGGAGAAGTGGGTTCCGCTGTCGCGAAGCGAGAACCGATGAGCCTCAGGCCAGGTGGTCGCCCAGCTTGGTGAGCAGCGCGGTCAGCTGCTCCTTCTCCTCGCGGCTCAGGCAGGACAGCAACTCGTGCGCGGCCGCGGTGTAATCGGACCGCCAGTCCCGCGCCTGCCGACGGCCTTCCTCCGTGGTGGTCAATCGCACTGCGCGACGGTCGTTCTCGTCGGGCGAGCGGATGACCAGGCCGTCGCGCACGAGGGCGTCGACAAGGGTGGAAGCGGTCGCCTGCGTGATGCCGACTGCCCGCGCCACCTCGGCTGAGCGCACCGGTTGCAGACGCTCGATCTCGGCGAGGAGCTTCGACCGGGGGGTCGACACGCCGCGGTCGCCGAGCCGCTCGTCGAAGGCGCGGACGACGGATTTGGCGGCGCGGCCGAAGGCATCGATGGCCTCCGCTGCGGCCCGCTTCTCGTCGTCCACGGCGAATCTCCTCCAATCGGTTGACGCAGAATATCAGTCCTCATATAGTTCGATGACAGATAGTTCGATACCTAAGCAAAGGCGGTATGAGATGTCCGACTCCACGACGTATTCGCTCGGCCCGTTCACCGTGGGACGCATCGGTTTCGGTGCCATGCAGTTGCCCGGACCGGGGGCGTTCGGTCCGCCGCGCGACCACGACCAGGCGATCGCCGTGCTCCGGCGCGCGGTCGAACTCGGTGTCGATCACATCGACACCGCCCAGATCTACGGTCCCAAGGTCGCCAACGAGCTGATCCGGGAGGCGCTGCACCCGTACCCGCAGAACCTCGCTCTGGTCAGCAAGGTCGGCGGGAGACGCGACGACCAGGCCAACTGGCTGCCGGCGCAGGAGCCTGACGACCTGCGCCGCGACCTCGAGGAGAACCTCCGCACCCTCGGCGTCGAGCGGCTCGCGGCGGTGAACCTGCGCGTGTTCGGCGCCGACGGCGTCGGTCCCGCCGAGGTGAACCGGGACCTGTTCGAGCGACAACTGGACACGATGATCGCGGCCCGCGACGAGGGCCTGATCGCGGGCATCGGGCTGAGCAACATCTCGCGTGAGCACCTGGAGATCGCCCTGGACCGCACCGAGATCGTCTGCGTGCAGAACGCGTACAACCTCGCCGACCGCACCTCGCAGCCCGTGCTCGACCTGTGCGTCGAGCGCGACATCGCGTTCGTTCCGTTCTTCCCGTTGGGTTCGGCGTTCGCCCCGGACAATCCGGTGCTGGGCCACCCGACCATCAGGCGGGTGGCCACCGACCTGGGCCGCACCCCGGCTCAGATCGCGTTGGCGTGGACGCTGAACGTCGCACCCAACGTGTTGCTGATCCCCGGTACGTCCTCGGTCGCCCACCTCGAGGAGAACCTGGCCGTCGCCGACATCGAACTCCCGGCGGATCTGGACATCTGATCCGTCGACGGGTCGTGTTGCGACCGTCACGACGCTGCCGCCGCCCCCAGAGCGGCGTGACGTGGCATTCTGTGTGTCGACGACGTAACCGGACATTTCCCGGGTGCGACCGGTAAGCGGGTTCTGGCCGAGGCGATGACATTCGCGGATTACCCCGGCAACGTCCGACAGCTGAGGGACATCGTCGAGACGGCGGCCCGGCACAGCACCTTCGGCGAGGTGACGCTGGATCACCTGACCACCGTGCACTGGCCCGAAGCCCCGCTGTCGCAGCTGGAAGAGGCGGAGCTGCAACAGATCCGGGAAGCGCTGGCCGAGGCCGGGGGAACCGGCTGCGGGCCGCGGCGATCCTGCAGATCGGGCGGTCGACGCTGTATCGAAGGATGAAGGACTTCACCAGACGCGGATACGAGGTGGGATGTCACGCAGACGAGTGAGGATCTCAGGCCGGTCGCCGGCTCCAGCGGCCGTCTGCGGCAGACACACCCAGGGCTCGATCACCGCGGTATCGGGGGCCGGCATGGGACACCCAGGGGCCAGGTCGTGCTGGTCACCGGCGAGGTCGGCCGCGTCAGACTGTCCAGCCAGTGGCCTGTGGCCACGACTCGACGTCCTTGCCGTTGCACCGCAGCTTCACGTACTGATGTCCGTGCTCCGATGCGTCGGCGACCCGGTCGGCGAACACGCGCCGCGCTTCGCCCTCCGGCCCCTGGACAAGAGTCCGCTCACTCGCACCGTTGCTCGGGTTGCCCCGGTCGTAGAGATCGGCCACGACAACCTCCCACACTTCGTCCACGACACCTCCTTTCGTGCCCCGGGGGTACCCGTTGTGTGCGGCATGACGCACCGGCGGATCTGGACATCCGACCGACCGCGTGGGTCACGGCACGATGACGATCTTGCCGGTGACGTGTCCGCTGCGGGAGAGGTCGAGCGCGGCGGCGACCTCGTCCAACGGGTACGTGCGGCTGACGGATACGGTCAGGCGGTTCTGCTCGATGAGCGCGACGAGGTCGCGCAGCGCGGCCTGCAGTTCGCCACCCGCACCTCCGACATGCAGCTGGATGCCGGTGCCGGCGGCGTCGAAGGCCACCAGCGACAGCACCCGGGCGGGATCGCCGGTGAGTTCGATCGACAGCGGGACCTCGCCACGGCCGGAAGCGTCGAGCACCGCGTCGACTCCCCGGGGGGCCGCTTCGCGTACGCGTTCGCGCAGTCCGTCGCCGTAGGCGACCGGTGTGGCGCCGAGCGACCGCAGATACTCGTGGTTGCGTTCGCTGGCCGTGCCGACGACCTCGACGCCGCGGGCCTTGGCCAGTTGGACGGCGAACGTGCCGACACCGCCCGCGGCGGCGTGGATGAGCAGTGTGTCGCCCGCGGTGACGCCGAGCCGCTTCAGTACCGCGTAGGCGGTGCCGCCGGCACCCGCCAGCGAGCCGGCCACCTCCCAACTCAGGCTGTCGGGTTTGCCCACCAGGTCGCCGGAACCGGCGAGTGCGTACTCGGCGAACGAGGGCGTCGTCGACACACCGAGGACGGCGTCGCCGACCGCCCATTCGGTGACGTCCGGGCCGACGGCGTCGACGACTCCGGCGACGTCGGTACCCGCGCCCGCGGGCAGCTGGAGAGGAATCTGCTCGCGCATGAAGCCCGCGATGATCTTCCAGTCGATCGGGTTGATGCCGGCGGCGCGCACCGAGATGCGTACCTGACCCGGTCCGGGCGTCGGCAGTGGTGCGTCGACCACCCGCAGAACGTCGGGATCGCCGTACTCGGTGAATTGCGCGGTTCGTGGCATGGATCTGTCTCCGATCTGTCCGGGCGCCGTCCCCGACCGGGGGTCCCGCGGGCTACAACCGCGACAGGCCCGGCATTACTCCACGACCGTCAGGACGACCGCTGGTCGCGCGGTTTCACGTGGGCGGCCACCCACTGCGCGGCGAGCTTGACCAGGCCGGACTGCGGATATCGGACGTGGGCGTCGAAGTCGCGGCCCGGCGAGCAGATCGGGTCGTTGGTGTTGCATAGGTCGGCGGTGCGGGCGCCGAAGTCGGGGCTCATCCGGGTCAACGGCTGGCCGATGCGGGCCGACGGGTTGCCGAACACGGTGACGGCGGCGACGTGGGGAACGGCTGCGGCGGGCAATGGCGCCCGGTACCCCAGCCCGGCGATCGGTGACGTGGTCACGACATCGATCACCGCCGCGCCCTGCGAGTACCCGCCCAGCACGATCTTGGTGGCGGGGCACCTGGCGGCGGTGGACTGTACGCGCAGGCTCGCGTCTGTCGCGCCGGCGGCGACCTGCGCGAAGTCCCACGATGCGGGGTATCGCACCGCGTAGGTGCCGATCGACTGTCCCTTGACCATCGGGCGCAGCGTATCGACCAACGCCTTGCCGACCGCGCCGATCCCGGGAGGCTCGTCAGTGCCGCGGGCGAAGATCACCTCGATGTCGGGACATCTGGCGGCCGCGGAGGCCGCCGGGGCGCCGATCAGCGTGACGGCCATGGCAGCGGCCGTGGCGGCGGCCATTGCCCGGGTACGCCGAGTCACACTGCCGACGGACACTGCCTCTCCTCGACCGATCGCCTACCGAACGGAACCCTTCCTTCATACCCTTCCGTCTCAGAATTCACACCAGCAACATCTGTCTCAGCTGACCGTGCTGCTCGGCGCGGCCGGCGTGCGAATCGTCGACACGCGCCGGGGCGACAGGATGCGGCGGCGGGTGTCGACGAACCGGCTCAGCTCGAGCAGTGACTGCTGTTGAAGGGCCGACTTGAGAGTGTGGTCGGTGACGGTGTCGGCCAGCCGCAACGCCAGCAGCTGCCGAAGTGAACCGACGAGCGAGTCACCGCGGGGAATGACCAGCACGTGCCCGTCGATGCCGATGAACCCGCCGCCGTCGACCCACGGCAGGCCGAGGTCGCCGCCGCGGGGTATCTCACCTTCGAGATCGCGTCCGGCACGGCGAGTGAACGATAGCGTCGCGGTGCGAGCCACCGGGTCGATGGCGTCGACACGGACCTGGAAGTACGGGAGGTCGGGGATATCCGGCCAGGGCGACCACACGTCGCCGACGACGAGACCGTAGGTTCCCCGATGCGAGGGCTGCAGAACCGAGTGGTTGTCGACGAAGCTGTGCACCAGCACCACCGGTTCCGGTATCGCCGAATCCCATCCGGCGCGGTCGCGGAATTCGATGATGAAGTCGTCGACCTCCAGTGCCAGGTGCCCCGGCAGCTCACGGGCGTGCAGGGGCCGCAACTGAACGTTCGATGCCGGCGCGGGGCCGTCGGTGCCGACCGTGATCACCCTGGAGCGGTCGAGCCAACCGCGGCCCCGCATGTTGGCGGCGTTGAGGCCAGGCCCCCACGCGCCGTACGGGCCGACCGTATTGATGTGGCAGGACCCCCACGTGGACATGACATCCCAGTTGTCGAGGTAATCGGCATCCGGTTGGTCGGCCCGGCGCGAGTGTTCCATCCCGTAGACGTGCCCCATCTCCTGCCCCAGCAGGGCCGGGTGCACGTTGGTCGTGTCGCATACGGCGGCCCAACCGTTGAGCTGACCGAAAAGGTCTGTCGCCGTGTTCATCACGATCACCGCGCCGGAGAAGTCAGCCGTCGAGTAGCCGGCATCGTCGGCGGCCTGGCGAGCGGCATCGACGAGTCCCCTGCGGTTGATCTTGCCGTCGGGGGCGGTCGACACGTTGCCGACGTAGTCGGCCTGCTCGTAGGGCAGCTCGATCCACGCCGACACCTTCGAGCCGGTGAGGTCCAGGGTGCCGTGCGACATCAGGTCGAAGAACTCGACCATGTTGTGGGTGCCGGCGCCCGCCGCGGTGAACATGTTCTCGAAGTAGGCGTCCGAGCGCGGCTCCGCGTCTTCGCCTTTCCACTTGCATCTGAGGATCAACCAGGGTGTGGACACAGTCATCGTGGGCCTCCTGAGCGTCGCGTCGCTTACCGTTGCGGGAAGAAGCCTGATCGCAACGGCGCCGACGGTCACGAGTAGCGCACTACCTGTCTCGCACGGCCGGGTCGAGGGTCACCCCGCCGGGCGCCATCCCCGCATCGCCTCGTCCATCTGCCTGTGTTCCAGGGCGGTGACGGGAATGCGCTGCTGACCGTCACGGTGCCGCATGCCGTCGAGGAGGATCGCCACGTAGCGTCGCCACAACTCCGGGTCGACGTGACCGGCCCACTCGCCCACGGTGCCGGCGAGCAGACCGAGGATCGGCATGTCGGTGGACTCGACGTCGGGTCGCAGATGGCCGTCGTCGCGCGCCCGCTCGACCAGCTTGGAGACCATCGGAACCAGTCGCAGCCGCGCGCGCTCGACCCGGTCGCCCCCGTAGGCCTTGCTGTAGACCATCTCGCGCAGACCGCGGTCGGTGGCGGTCAGTTCGCAGAGGCGCTCGACGAACCAGACGAAGCCCTGCCACGAATCCTGTTGCTGCAACGCGGTTTCGGCGAGACAGACGACCTGATCGATACCGTCTTCGAAGATGGCCTCGACGAGGTCCTCCTTCGTCGCGAAGCGACGGTAGACAGTGCCGACGCCGACGTTGGCGTGGTGGGCCACGTCGTTGAGCGTGGCCTCCATTCCCTTCACCGCGAACAACTCGCGCGCGGCCGCAAGCACGCGCTGTCGATTGCGCTCGGCGTCTTTGCGCAGACCACGGCACGGCTTGTCAATCATCGGATCCAGTTTAGTGACGTGCCTAACTGCGAGCGATAACCGGATTGACGCTATCCACTTAGTGCACTTAGCCTCCCTATCCAGATCAACCGGACACGGCCGTCTCGCGCGACCCCCTCACCGAAAGGCTCGACCTTGTCAGCTGTGTTGCCGCGCGCCGGCCGGCGTCAGCCGTGATCCTGGTCGTCAAGCGGGTGTGGTTGCCCGTCCTCATCGTGGCGGCGATCACCGTCGGCGCGGTCAGCGTGGCGCACCTGCGGTCGGTGTTCGGTTCGAACGGGGCGGTGGTGACGCCGGTCGGTTCCGACACCGCCGACAAGTTCAACCCGAAGGTGGTGGTCTACGAGGTCTTCGGCACGGGGAGCACGGCGGTCATCAACTACACCGACCTCGACGGTCTCCCACAGCGAACCGGCGAGGTGAGCCTGCCGTGGTCGCTGCGGCTGGAGACCACGGTGCCGTCGGTCATGCCGAATCTGTTGGCGCAGGGCGACGGTCAGTCCATCGGCTGCCGGGTCACGGTGGATGACGAGGTGAAGGACGAAAGGACGGCCGAGGGCGTGAACGCCGCGACGTACTGCTTGGTGAAGGCGGCATGAGCACCTTCCTGGCGGATCCCCCGACCGGCCCGGTACCGCCCGCCCGCCACGTCGCGCGCCCGCGGCTGGCCAAGTTCATCCGCACCTTCGCCGTACCCATCGTCGTGGTGTGGGTGGCGATCGTCGCGTTCCTCAACACCGTTGTGCCGCAACTCGAAGACGTCGGCAAGATGCGCGCGGTCTCGATGAGCCCCAATGACGCACCCGCGCTCATCGCGACCAAGCGGGTCGGTGAGGTGTTCCAGGAGTACGACACCTCCAGTTCGGTGATGATCGTGCTCGAGGGCGACGATCCCCTTGGTGCGGACGCGCACGCGTTCTACGACGAGATGGTGCGCCAACTGCGGGCCGACACCACGCACGTCCAGCACGTGCAGGATTTCTGGGGCGACACCCTGACCGCGGCCGGCGCCCAGAGCGTCGACGGCAAGGCCGCCTACGTCCAGGTCTACATCGCAGGTGATCAGGGCGAGTCACTGGCCAACGAATCGGTGGACGCCGTTCGGGACATCGTGGGCGGCGTGCACGCACCGCCCGGCGTCACCGCCTACGTGACGGGACCGGCCGCGACGACGACCGATCAGCACGAGGTCGGCGACGCGAGTATGAAGACGATCGAGGCGCTCACCTTCGCCGTCATCATCGTCATGCTGCTGCTCGTCTACCGGTCGGTGGTCACGGTGGTGGTCACCATGGCGATGGTCGTCATCGGTCTGCTCTCCGCCCGCGGCATCGTCGCCTTCCTCGGCTACCACGAGCTGTTCGGACTGACGACGTTCGCCACGAACATGGTGGTGACGCTGGCGATCGCCGCCGCCACCGACTACGCGATCTTCCTGATCGGCCGTTATCAGGAGGCGCGGCGCAACGGCGAAGACCGAGAGTCCGCCTACTACACGATGTTTCACGGGACGGCGCACGTCGTATTGGCCTCGGGTCTCACGATCGCCGGGGCCACGCTGTGCCTGTACTTCACCCGGCTGCCGTACTTCAAGACCATGGGCATCCCGCTGTCGGTCGGCATGGCGATCGTGGTCGCCGCCGCGCTGACGCTCGGGCCCGCGCTGATCTCGATCGTCACCCGCTTCGGCCGGGTGCTCGAACCCCGACGCTGGGGCAGGGCCCGCGGCTGGCGTCGTATCGGTGCCGCGACCGTGCGGTGGCCCGGTGCGGTCCTGGTCATGGCGATCGTGTTGGCCCTCGTCGGTCTGCTGACGCTGCCCGGCTACCACACCACCTACAACGACCGGATCTACCTGCCGAAGGACGTTCCGGCCAACGTGGGTTACGAGGCCGCCGACCGGCACTTCTCCGACGCCAAGATGAATCCCGAACTCGTGATGGTGGAGTCGGACCACGATCTGCGCAACCCGGCTGACTTCCTGGTGATCGACAAGATCGCCAAGGCGATGGTGCGTGTCCACGGCATCGCCCAGGTGCAGACGATCACCCGTCCCGACGGCAAGCCGATCGAGCACGCCTCGCTGGCCTACAACATCAGCCAGGGCGGCACGGGCCAGCTCATGAACAACGACTATCAGCAGACGGTGCTGGAGAACACGCTCAAACAGGCCGACGAGATGCAGGTGACCATCGACTCGATGGAGAAGATGCTCGGCATCACCCTGGAGCTTTCCGACGTCACGCGGCGCATGGCCGACAAGATGAAGAACACCTCGATGAACCTCAACGAGGTCCGTGACCATCTGGCCGACTTCGACGACTTCTTCCGGCCGCTCCGCAACTACTTCTACTGGGAGCCACACTGTTTCAACATCCCGGTCTGCTGGTCGCTGCGGTCGATCTTCGAAAGCCTCGACGGCATCGGGCAGATGTCCGACGACTTCCAGGACATCGTTCCCGACCTGGAACGCATGGCTGAGCTGACCCCGCAGATGGCGGCGCTGATGCCGGCGATGATCCAGACCATGAAGAACCAGAAGCAGATGATGCTCAACCAGTATCAGGCACAGAAGGCTCAACAGGACCAGAACATCGCGCTGCAGGAAGACGCCACCGCGATGGGGCAGGCGTTCGACGCGGCCCGCAACGACGACACCTTCTATCTGCCACCGGAGGCGTTCGAGACGGCCGACTTCCAACGCGGCATCAAGTTGTTCCTCTCGCCCGACGGCCACGCCGTGCGCTTCACGGTGTTCCATCAGGGCGATCCTCTGACCGAGGAAGGCACCTCACACATCGAGCCGTTGCGCATCGCCGCCGCGGACGCCATCAAGGGCACCCCGTTGGAGGGGTCGACGGTCTACGTCGGCGGCAGCGCGGCGATGTACCAGGACATGCAGCAGGGCGCCGACTACGACCTGCTGATCGCCGCGGTGGCGGCGCTGATCCTGATCTTCCTGATCATGGTGGTGCTCACGCGCGCGATCGCCGCGGCGGCCGTCATCGTCGGCACCGTGGTGCTGAGTCTCGGTGCGTCGTTCGGGCTGTCGGTTCTGTTGTGGCAGCACCTGATCGGGATACCGCTGCACTGGATGGTGCTGCCGATGTCGGTCATCGTGCTGCTGGCGGTCGGCGCCGACTACAACCTGCTGTTGGTCTCCAGGATGAAGGAGGAGATCCACGCCGGACTGCACACGGGCATCATCCGGTCGATGGCCGGTACCGGATCCGTGGTGACCTCAGCCGGTTTGGTGTTCGCCTTCACGATGATCGCCATGGCGGTCAGCGACCTCGTGGTCATCGGCCAGGTGGGCACCACGATCGGTCTCGGCCTGCTGTTCGACACGCTGGTGGTGCGGTCGCTGATGACACCGTCGCTGGCGGCCCTGATGGGGCGGTGGTTCTGGTGGCCGCAGCATGTGCGGCCGCGGCCGGTGCCGCGCAGCTGGCCGCGCCCCGACGGGGTCACCGCAGCGCCGCCTTCAGCGGTCTGACGCCGCCGCACCCTGCCACACGGCGTCGAACGGGGTGTTCCCGCCGATCCGGTCGACGATCCCCGCGGTGGTGAAGTCCTTGGCCCGGCGGACCGCGTCGGTGACGTCGGAGCCGGTGGCGAGCGCGGCGGTGATGGCGGCCGCCAGCGTGCAGCCCGCGCCGGCGACGCGGGCCGAGCCCACCTTCGGCGCGCGCAGGATCTCGGCGTCGGTGCCGTCGAACAGGACGTCGACGGCGTCGTCGCCGGGGAACTCCACTCCGCCCTTCACCACGACGTAGCGCGGTCCGAGATCGGCGATGCGGCGGGCGGATTCGACGAGGTCGTCGATCGAGGCGATCTCGTCCATCCCGGACAGCGTGCGTGCCTCGAACAGGTTCGGCGTCGTCACCGTCGCCAGCGGCAGGATCTGTCGACGCAACGCGGTGTCGGTGTCGAGGGCGGCTCCTGGCTCCTGGCCTTTGCAGATCAGGACGGGGTCGACGACGATGTGCCGCCACGGCCGGGCGCCGAGCGCCTGGGCCACCACGTCGATGGTCGCCGGTGTGCCCAGCATGCCGATCTTGACGACGTCGAGGTCATAGGCCGCCGTCGCCGCCTCGATCTGGTCGGCGACGACCTGCGGGTCGACCGGTACGAAGCGGTGCGCCCAGTCGGCCTTGGGGTCGAACGACACGATGCACGTCAACGTGCCCACGCCGTAGGTGCCGAACTGTTGGAAGGTTCGCAGATCCGCTTGTATGCCGGCGCCGCCGGTTGCTTCGGATCCGGCGATCACATAGGCGAGGTCGACCACGCCGACGAGCGTACGACAAGGCGTCGACGCGTCTTCGATCGAGCGGTCAGCTGAACCGCATGGTCATCGTGGCGAGCCCGAAGATCTTCTTGCCCGCGGATTTCGCCGCGACCACGATGACGCCGGTCCGGGTCTCCGGATCGAGCGACTTGATCCTGCCGCTGAACTCGATGTCGGCACCCTCCTTGGCCGAGACCACGGCGGGCGCGGACAGCCGCACCGCGTAGCGGGTGACCGCGCCCGGGTCGCCCGACCACGCGGAGACGAACCCGGCACCCAATCCCATGGTGAGCATGCCGTGGGCGATCACGTCGGGCAGACCGGCCAGCTTGGCGATGTCCTCATCCCAGTGGATCGGGTTGGCGTCACCGGCGACGCCGGCATAGTTCACCAGGTCACCCCGCGACAGCCGGGTGTGACGGGTCGGCAACTCGTCGCCGACCTCGACGTCGTCGAACGACGGTGTCCCCGGTGTGCGGGTGGACCCGCCCTGCGCGATGCGGATCTCGCCGTCGGGACGCACCTCCTTCTCGTAGGCGCCGTCCAGGCTGCCGACCCCGGAGAAGTCGACGTCATGCATCATCGCGTTCTGCACGGCGGCCTTCACCCCCGCGTCGATGTCGTCGGCGGTGACGCCGACGACCGTGGTGTGCAGGGTGTGCACGCGCTCGCCCTGGGTGTCGGTGAACGTGTTGGTGACCGTGATCATGTCCCGGCCGGCGATCCTGCGCACCGAGGTGAGCTCGACATCGATGACCAGTTCGTCACCGGCGACGATCGGCCGGTGCTGCTCGAAGACCTCTTCGGTCTGGAGGTAGGTGTCGTAGCCGACGACGATCTCTTCGAACATGCGGCGGTTGCACTGCATACCGGGGGCCGAGGTGAACGTCAGCGGTGCCACGAGGCCGGGGTATCCGAGGCGGGCGGCGGCGTCGACGTCCCAGTGCACGGGGTGGTAGTCCTGCACCGCACGTGCGTATTCGCGAACCTTCTCGCGGCCGACCAGATAGGTGTTGTCCATCTGGTAGTAGTGGCCGACCCGGGCTTCGAGCGGCGACGCTTCTGGTGCTGCAGTCATGAATGGTCTCAACTTTTCTATCGGCTTGGTCGCTGAGGCCGACCCAAGCACCCTAACGGGCGGAGGCCACGGCGCTCGCAGGCCCGTCCGGCACTAGTGGGCAGCGCCGATCTCCATGAGCAGCACTCCCACCATGACGAACCCGATGCCGGCGACCATCCTGCGGGTCAGTGGCTCGTCGAACAGGAACCGTGAGGCGGCGGCGGTGATCGCGACGCCCGCCGCGGCCCAGACACCGTAGGCGACCCCGAGGGGCATTCCGTGACCGAGCGCACCCGCCAGGGCGACGAACGCGACGACGTAGCAGACCGCCACCACCGCGTAGAGAGTCGCACGCCCCGTCGCCGCGACCCGCAGGGTCAGCGTCCCGACGACCTCGGCGGCGATGGCGCACAGCAGCAGCAGGTACTGCACGATCACGCGCCTTCCGGCACGCTGCGGTGCGCGTCGTCCGGATGCGCGGAGCCGGTTTCGACCAGCAGGACGCCCACGATGATGAAGACCAGCCCGACTCCCATCGTGACGGTGAAGGCCTCACGGAAGATGACCGTCGACAGGACCGCTGTCGCGGCGACACCCGACGCGGCCCAGATCCCGTACGCCACACCCAGCCCCAATCCGCGCTTCAGGACGACGGTCAGGCACACGAACGCACCGGCGTATCCCGCGACGACGACCCCGTACAACAGCGGCGCGCTCTGCGCACCCTTGAGGGACAGCGTGGCGCCGACTTCGCAGACGATCGCCCCCACCAGATACAGCCAGGTCATGAGTCTTCCGTTCCTACGAGGTCGAGTGCGAGGGCGAGGACGTCCGGTTGGTCGTCGTCGTCGAGGGGGAAGGTGGCGCTGGCTCGCGCGAGCCAGGCGCCGTCGGCCAACAGCCGCGCGGCGTGCAGCCGTGCCCGCTCGGCCGGTGGCATGTCGGCGGGCACGTGGACCCAGGGCGAGAAGTGCTCGGTCCACCGATGCGTCATCTGCTCCACCAGTCGCGGATCGCCGAACATCACCAGATCCGAGCGCTGGTGCGGACCCTCGATCGCCCATCTCACGTATGCGCGTAGCCGTTGCCGGGCCGTCGCCTCCTCGATCGGGATGTCCAACCGTTGTCTCAGCTGCCGTTCGGCCGACCTCGCGACGTGATCGACCAGTCCGTCCATCAGCGCCGACTTGGTGGGGAAGTGATACATCAACCCCGGCTTGGTGAGGCCGGTGCGTTCGGCCACCGATTCGAGTGAGATCGGCGCACCTTCGTCGAGCAGGGCGCGTGCGGCGGCGAAGATCGCTTCCACAGATGACGGACGCCCCCGTGCGGTCATCTTGTTTACTTTACCTTCCGGTTGGTAAAGTAAACATCGGGTCCCGTGATCATGAATACCTCCGCCGCATCGTGCGTCTCCCAGTGTGTGACTGAACCGACGGCTGCCGAAACCGCACCGCCACGGCACGACGATCTGGCGAACGCATCGGAAAGAGCTGTGCGGCGGCGCTCTTCGGTCGGCGGACGCATGGTCCTGCGCGGCTGCGCGCTGCTGTGCGCGGCGTTCGCCGTCCTGTTCTGCGCGCCGGGTGTCGCACGGGCCCAGTTCCCGCCCGACCGCGGCGATCGGCATCTGACGGTGGCGGGCGACGTGCACGTCCCGCTCGACCTCACGATGTCCGAGCTCCGCGCGTACCCGGGCCGGACCGAGCTGGTCACCTTCCTCACCGACGCGGGGCCCCAGACCCACGCCTACGAGGGTGTCGCCCTCGAAGCGCTGATCACCGCAGCGCAACCAAAGGCCGCCGACGCCGCGGAACACCCCCTGCTGACCCTTGCCGTCGTCGCGGTCGGCACCGACGGATACGCAGCGACGCTGTCGTGGGCCGACGTGGCGCCGGTGCTGGCGCGCCGGCCCGCGCTCCTGGCCTGGACGCAGGACGGAACGCCGTTGGACGCGCCTCGCCTCGTCGTACCCGAGGATGTCGGTGGCGCTCGCTACGTGCGAGACCTCACCCGGTTGCGCGTCGTCCAGCTGGCCCCGACATGACCGAATGGGCGAGCGGTGACTACGACGCGGTGGCCCGGCGGATCGCAGGCATCGCCAGACACGTGGTGGACGCGGTGGCCGAGCGCCGTCCCCTCGCGGGTGCGGCGGTAGTCGACCTCGCGTGCGGAACCGGTACCGCGGCACTCGCCGCGGCCGCGCACGGCGCGCGGGTGACCGGGGTGGATGTGACGCCCGAACTGATCGCCGTCGCCGCGGAGAACGCGTGCCGCAGCGGACTGAACCTGACGTGGGAGGTCGCCGACGCCACCGAGACGGGTCTGCCCTCCGGCTCGGCCGAGGCGGTGGTGTCCAGTATGGGGCTGATCTTCACCGAGCCCGACGCGCAGGTCAAAGAGCTGGCCAGGCTGCTGAAACCGGGTGGGGTGGTGGGCTTTTCGGCGTGGCTGCGCGTCGCGGTCAACCCGCTGATCGATCCGATCGGGTTGGTGCTGGGACCGCCTCCCGGCGCCACGTTCTCACCCGATGGGTGGGCCGAGACCGCGACCACGCTCGCCCGGCTGTGGCCGGCGTTCACCGACATCCGAATCACCACCGCGACGCACCGATGGGTGTTCGCCTCCCTGCCGGACGCGCTCTCCTTCGTCGTCGACACGTCCCCGATGCACATCAGCGCCATCGAGCGCGCCGGCCGCCGACGCGACAGGTTGATCGGTGCGTTCGAGACCGCTCTCGCCGCGCACGTGGGCGCGGACGGTCGGGTGGCCTTCGACGCTCCCTACCGGGTGATCACCGCGGAGCGGCGGACGGTATGACACAGCCCAAACCCCGGTCTCCACTGTTCGAACAGGGTGGCGGCTCGTGCAGGCGCACGGTCGTCGCGATCATCCAGACGCTGCTGCTGCTCTGCGTCCTCGTCGGGCTCTTCGTCGGGGCGTGGCTGGTCTAGCGGTTCAGCATTCGACGAGGTTCACCGACACGTTGACGGCCAGACCTCCGGTGGAGGTTTCCTTGTACCGGGTGTGCATGTCCGCCCCGGTGGTGCGCATCGTCTCGATGACCTGGTCGAGGCTCACGCGGTGAGACCCGTCCCCGCGCAACGCCATTCGTGCGGCGTTGATCGCCTTCCCGGCCGAGATGGCGTTGCGTTCGATACACGGGATCTGTACCAGTCCCGCGATGGGGTCGCACGTGAGCCCGAGGCTGTGTTCCATCGCGATCTCGGCGGCGTTCTCCACCTGATGCGGTGTGCCGCCGAGTACCTCGGCCAATCCGGCCGCCGCCATCGCGGCCGCCGACCCCACCTCGCCCTGGCAGCCCACCTCGGCGCCGGAGATGGAGGCGCGCTCCTTGAACAACGAGCCGATCGCCCCGGCGGTCAGCAGGAAGCGCACGGCGGTGTCGTCGGGATCGGCGGCTCCGGCGCGCGTGTAGTGCACGGCGTAGTGCATCACCGCGGGGACGATGCCGGCCGCGCCGTTGGTCGGTGCGGTGACGACCCGCCCGCCGGTGGCGTTCTCCTCGTTGACCGCGAGGGCGACGAGGTTCACCCAGTCCTCGGCGAATTCGGGTCTGCGGTCCGGATCTTCGGCAACGAGGCGCTCGAACCACGCCTTGGCGCGGCGCCGGACTCCGAGGACTCCGGGCAGCAGGCCGTCGCGGCGGATGCTGCGCTGCTCGCACTCCACCATGACGTCGCGGATGTGCAGCAACCGGGTGCGGACCTCCCGCCGGGTGCGGCTGTAGGTTTCGTTGCGCATCACGACCTCGCTGATCGGGATGCCGAGGCGGTCGCAGATCCCGAGCAGCTCGGCAGCCGAGCTGTACGGCAGCTGCACGCGGGGCGCCGGACCGCTGTCGTCGTGAGCGGCGCCCTCGGTGACGATGAAACCGCCGCCGACGGAGAAGTACGTCTCGCGGGCCAGCTCGTCGCCGTGGACGTCGAACGCGGCGAAGCGCATCCCGTTGCTGTGCGTGGGCAGCACGGTCTGCGGGTGCAGGGCGATGTCGCGTTCGCTCAGCCGCACCGGCACGTTCCCGTCGACCCGGGTGATCCCCGTCTGGGCGATCTCGCGGGTGCGCAGTTCCTTGTGCCGGGTGGGGATGGTCTCCGGCCGGCAGCCCTCGAGCCCGAGCAGGATGGCCGCCATGGTGCCATGGCCGGCGCCGGTGGCGGCCAGCGATCCGTACAGGTCGACACGGACGTCGGCGAGCGCACCGAGCAAATGCCGGTCGCGTAGCAGCGCCACGAACCGATTGGCGGCGCGCATCGGTCCGACCGTGTGGGAGCTCGACGGGCCGATGCCGATCGAGAACAGGTCGAACACGCTGACGGTCATGGCCGCGCCGGCTCCGGGTAGAGCGGATAGCGCGCGGCCAGCTCCCGCACCCGGCCCCGCAAGACGGCCAACTCGTCGTCGCCGGAGGCGGTGAGGGCCCTGGCGATCAGGTCGGCGACGGTGCCGAAGTCCTCGACCGTGACGCCGCGCGAGGCCAGTGCCGACGTGCCGATGCGCAGCCCCGAGGTCACCATCGGCGGCCGGGGGTCGAACGGGACGGCGTTGCGGTTCACGGTGATGTCGACGGCGGCCAACCGGTCCTCGGCCTGCCGGCCGTCGAGTTCGGCATGGCGCAGGTCGACCAGCACCAGGTGAACGTCGGTGCCGCCGGTGAGGACCGTGATGCCCGCCGCCGCGACGTCCGCCTCGCCGAGGCGCTCGGCGAGGATCCGGGCGCCCGCCAGGCAGCGCTGTTGCCGTTCGGCGAACTCCGGCCGCGCCGCCATCCTGAACGCCGTCGCCTTCGCCGCGATGACGTGTTCGAGCGGACCGCCCTGCTGGCCGGGGAAGACCGCCGAGTTGATCCTCTTGGCGATCGCGGCGTCGTCGGTCAGGATGATGCCCCCGCGGGGCCCGCCGAGGGTCTTGTGCGTCGTCGAGGTCACGACGTGGGCGTACGGGACCGGGCTGGGATGCAGCCCCGCCGCGACCAGTCCCGCGAAGTGCGCCATGTCGACCATGAGCAGCGCGCCCACCTCGTCGGCGATCGCGCGGAACCGCGCGAAGTCGAGATGGCGGGGATACGCCGACCAGCCGGCGATGATCAGCTTCGGGCGGTGAACGCGCGCCGCGTCGGCGACGGCGTCCATGTCGATGAGGTGGTCGGCCTCGGACACCTCGTAGGCGGCGACGTCGTAGAGCCGGCCGGAGAAGTTGATGCGCATCCCGTGCGTGAGGTGCCCGCCGTGGGCCAGGGACAGACCGAGGATGGTGTCGCCCGGCGTCAGCAGCGCGTGCATCGCCGCGGCGTTCGCGGTCGCGCCGGAATGCGGTTGGACGTTGGCGAAGCCGGCGCCGAACAGCGCCTTCGCCCGGTCGATGGCCAATTGCTCGACACCGTCGACGAATTCGCAGCCGCCGTAGTACCGCCGACCCGGATAGCCCTCGGCGTACTTGTTGGTCAGCACCGACCCCTGCGCCTGCATCACCGCCAGCGGTGCGTAGTTCTCCGAGGCGATCATCTCCAGCCCGGTCTCCTGCCGGTGCCGCTCCTGGTCGATGAGCCGCGCGATCTCCGGATCGAAACCGCTGAGCGGTTCGTTGAGGACGGTCATGACGAGGCTCCGTTCGCCTCGGCGTATTCGGCGGCCGTCAGCAGCGGGCCCACCGCCGTCACGTCCACCGCGAAGAGCCACCCAGCACCGTACGGATCGGCGGACACCACGCTCGGGTCCTCGACCGCGGCGCTGTTGATCTCGGTGACGGTCCCCGTCACCGGCGCGACCAGGTCGGACACCGACTTGGTGGATTCCACCTCACCGCACCGTTCGCCGGCGGTGACCCCGGCGCCGACCTCCGGGAGGTCGAGGAACACCAGGTCGCCCAGTGCCTCGGCGGCCACCCGGGTGATCCCCACCCGAACGGGAGCGCTGGGCACCTCGGGCGAGGTGAGGGTCACCCACTCGTGGTCGGAACTGTAAAGGCGGTCCTCGGGAAGGGCAGGGGCGGTCATCGAAATCCTCTCGGCAGCAGGCTGATCAGGTGCGGGGACGCTTGTAGAACGGCGGTGCGGTGACGGTGTAGTCCACCGTCGCGCCGCGGATGTCGACGGCCAGCGTGGTGCCCACGTCGGCGGCGGAAGCATCGACGTAGCCGAGCGCGACCGGGTGGCCGAGGGTGGGGGAGAGGGCGCCGGAGGTGACTTCGCCGACCGGCCGGCCGTCGGCGAGGATGCGGTATCCGGCGCGTGCGGCGCGGCGTCCGGTCCCGGTCAGCCCGATCAGCCTGCGTACCGGCGCCTGCTCGGAAAAACGTTGCAGCGCTTCGCATCCCACGAAGCGCTTGTCGAGTGCGACGGTGCGGCCGAGTCCGGCCTCGTACGGGTTGGTGTCGGTGGACAGTTCGTGTCCGTACAGCGCCATCCCGGCTTCCAACCGCAGGGTGTCGCGGCAGGCCAGCCCGCACGGCAGCCCGCCCGCCGCGGTGACCGCCGCCAGCAGTGAGCGCCACAGCTGCGGTGCCCGAGCGGTGTCGACGTACAGTTCGAAGCCGTCTTCACCGGTGTAGCCGGTGCGGGCCAGCAGTACGTCCAGCCCGCCGACGGTGGCAGGGGTGCTCGCGTAGTACTTCAGGCCGGGCAGTGCGGCCCGGCCTGCCTCGTCGAGCAGCGGGGCGAGCGCCGTCGCGGCCTGCGGACCCTGCACGGCGAGCAGCGCGGTGCCCGGCGATTCGTCGACCACGTCGGTGTCGAATCCGTCTGCGCGCGCGCGTATCTCGTCGACGACCAGGGGAGCGTTGGCGGCGTTGGCGACCACCATGAAGTGGTCGTCGGCGAGTCGGTAGACCACCAGGTCGTCGAGGACGCCGCCGGATTCGTCGCACAGCAGCGAGTACTTGGCCCGGCCCGGTGCGACGGCCGACATCTTGCCGGCCAGTGCGTAGTCGAGCGCCTCCGCCGCCTGCGGGCCGCGCACCGCGATCTCGCCCATGTGGCTGAGGTCGAAGAGTCCCGCGGCGGCGCGGACGGCGCGGTGTTCGGACAGTTCGCTGCCGTACTTCAACGGCATCTGCCATCCGGCGAAGTCGGTGAACGTCGCGTCGAGGGCGGCGTGCTCGTCGTAGAGCGCGGGACTTCGGGACATGAGGGCAGCTCCAAGGATCGGAGCCCGGACCGCACCGGGCTGGCAGCCCTCCCCGCTCTGTCCTGAAACCTGAGAGTCTGTGACGCCGCGTACGACGTCGTACACCTTCGGTCAGACCGGCCTGCGGCCGATCTAGTCTCCAGAGTTGCCTCGGTGTTGCGGTACTGGGGCCTGAGAGATTCCCGGGGAGGAGATTGCTCCTACGGCGCCTCGAAACTCGAGGTTCTCCCACAACACGTCGACGGCGTATTCAGTTCGTTGAGTCCACAACATACACACCGGGCCCGCCGGAGGCCACCCCCCGACCAGTGGAACTATCCGATGAAGCTCCAGGCGCCGTAGGTGACCGACACGGCGATCGAGGCCGCCGCGATGGCGAGCCCGGCGGCCACGAGCACGCATTCGGGGGCGCCGAACGTCGATGATCTCGCCCAGGTGCGGTCCGGGTACGCGCCGAATCCCCGGGCTTCCATGGCGGTCGCCAGTTTCGACCCGCGGCGCAGCGCGAACACCAGCAGGGCGAAGCCCTGCCCGATCGCCCGCCGAAGCCGCGCGTGGTCGGCGACGCCGCGGGCCCGGCGTGCGTAGCCGAGATAGCGCCAGTCCTCCCGCAGCAACCCGATCAGCCGCATCCCCGCCAACGCCCCCACCACGAAACGCGAAGGCAGTCGCAGGATCTGGCCGAGTCCGTCGGCCAGTTGGGTCGGCTGCACATCGAGGAACAGGAACACCGACGGCAATGCGATCGCCAGCACGCGCAGGAACATCGCGATCGCCAGTTCGACGGACCCGTCGCTGACGGTGATCAGCAGGAAGTGCCAGTGGACGGTGCCGCGGACCTCGCCGTAGAGCAGGTTGGTCAGTGCGGTCAGTCCGGCCGCGACCGTGATCAGTCCGCCGCGAACGAGTAACGGCCGCAGGCGAACCCCGAGCAGAAGCAGCAGCGGGATCTCGAGCACCAGCGCGGTGAGCGCGGAGACCCAGTCGACGCTCAGCACCAGGGCGGCGGCGATCACCGCCGCGGTCAGCAGTCGGGCGACCGGGTTCACCCGGCGCAGGCTGTCGAGTGTCATCGGGCGGAGCCGACCGCGGCCAGCGGCAGGTCGATGCGGTGATCGGCCAGGACGTCGACGAATTCGGCGTCGTGCGTCACGGCGACCACCGCGGTGCCGTCGTCGGCGAGCTCGGCGAGCAGGTGGATGAGCTCCTCCCACGTCCGGCGGTCCTGCCCGAAGGTCGGTTCGTCGAGGACGATGACCCCCGGCCGGGTGATCAGCACCGTGGCGACCGACAGTCGGCGCTTCTCCCCGCCGGACAACGTGAACGGGCTCCGGTCGGCCAGGTGCGCCAGACGCAGCCGGTCCAGCAGGGCGTCGGCCAGCGCCGCCGTCTGGTCCCGGCTCCGCTTGAGAGCCTTTGGCCCGAGCATGATCTCGTCACGAACGGTCCCGGTGAGGAACTGGTGTTCGGGATCCTGGAACACGCTGGTGATCCGGGTGAGGAGGTCCTTGGCCCGCCACCGGACCGGCTGCCGGCTCCTCGGGGACGGGGCGAACGCGCCAAGGGCCTCCAGTGTGCCGGCGAGCGGGGGCAGCAGTCCCCCGAGGGTCAGGGCGAGCGTCGACTTCCCCGAACCGTTCGGCCCGGTGACCGCGGTGATGTGCCCTCGACGGATGTCGACGTCGAGCCCGCTCTGCAGCGGCGGTCCCGGGCGGTATCCCACCGACAGGTCGGCCGCGCGCAACAGCGGTTCGGCGTCCGCAGGCGGGGTGCGGTCGACGACCGGCACCGGCCCGTCAGGAACCCAGATACCCGACCGCACGAGCCGTGCGCTCTCCCGCCGCACGGTCTGCTCGGGCGGCCCGTCGGCGAGGACGTCACCGTCCTCGCCGAGGACGACGACCCGGTCGACGACGGGTAACCAGACCGCGGTGCGATGTTCGACGACGACCACGGTGGCGCCGGTCAGGTCGGCGGCGGCGGTGACGGCGTCGCGGACCTCGGCGACACCGGCCGGGTCGAGGTTCGCGGTGGGCTCGTCGAGCAGGATCAGACCCGGATGCATGGCGAGCACCCCGGCCAGCGCGAGCCGCTGTTTCTGCCCGCCCGACAGGTGTGCGGTGTCATGGTCGAGCGGCAGGTCCAGACCCACCGACTCCAGGGCATCGCGTACCCGGGGCCAGATGTCTGCGCGCGGAACCCGGAAGTTCTCCATGCCGAAGGCGACGTCGTCGCCCACGCGGGACAGGATCACCTGCGCATCGGGATCCTGCAGCACCATGCCGATCCGGGACCGCTGCTCGGCGGGACGCGCGCCGTCGACGCGAAGGCACCCGGCCTCACGTCCGTCCTCGGCACTGCCGAGGAGGCCGGCCAACCCGTGCAGGATCGTCGACTTCCCCGAACCCGACGGTCCCAGCAGCAGGACCCGTTGTCCGGGCTCGATGGACAGGTCGAGGTCGCGGACCGCCCAGCGGTGTTGGCCGGCGTGCTGCCAGCCCCACCCCTGCGCCGTCACCTGCGCGCCGCCGGGCCGGCGCTGCGGAGTCATCGGGCGGGGTGGCCGGCCATCACCCTGCCCGAGGCGAACCGGCTGAGCGCCCCGGTCTTCGCGAGGCCCTTGACCACGAACCACGAACCGGCCCCGGCGATCACGGCGCCGGACACGATGCCCGAGCCGGTGTAGATCGCCTTGAACGCCGTCGTCGCATCGGGGTACCAGAGGATCACTTCGTTGACGCCCATCGCGAGGCCGGCGACCGCCCCGGCCAGTACCGCCACCGATAGGTTCCAGCGACGGTAGAGGAAGACGGCGAAGACCACTTCCGCGGCCAACCCCTGCACGAGGCCGAATTCGATGGTCAGCACGCCCCACTGGTTGCCGACGAGCGCCGAGACGGTGGCGGCGACCATCTCGCCGTACACGGCCGCACCGGGTTTGCGGATCACCAGCCCGGTCAGCACGCCGGCGAACAGCCACCCGCCGCCGCCCAGCGCCTGCAGACCGGGCACCACCGCCTCGAGCGGGGCGGTGATCGGGTTCGACGCGATGTTCCAGAAGACGAAGACCAGACCCGAGGCCACCGCGAGCACGCTCGCGACGACGATGTCGATCACCCGCCACCGCCACGGGGCGGCCGGGGCATGATCGGGGGTGGGATCGGTGATGTGTTGCCGGCCCATGAGGCCTCCTTGTGCTCACTGGCCGCCCATCCGCAGCCGGAGGGAGCCTTGAAA
Organism: Mycolicibacterium litorale; assembly: GCF_014218295.1. The sequence continues at coordinate 5,511,780 of NZ_AP023287.1, read as the reverse complement.
TCGAAATGCCCTGCGCCACAGCCGGTTCAGTACAAGCGCGCGGCTGTGCCGAGGTGCCGCTAGATCGGTGAAACGTCGAGAACAGTCGTCATACGCATCTCCCTACGCCGGCATTACCCGGTCAGGTTCATACGGTCGACGGCGCATCAGCCGTCCTCTCAGCGCACTCGGTGTGCGCTCCCGTGTGGTTACCGCTTCAAGCTAGCGCACCCCGGTGGGGCACCGCTACACCGGGCGGCGGTTGACGGCGGTCCATAGCCGGCCGTCCGCGGCTTCGGCCACCACGATGTCGGCCAGCGACCGCGGTCCGTGCCTGGCGATGTGCTCGTCCTCCTGGCGTGCCCACCGCTCCCAGTGCGGCCGGTATACCTCGCCGTCGCGCTGCAGCGCGCGCTGCTTGCGGACAGGGTCGGGGGTCTGCACCCAGATGCCGACGTCGGCGGCGGCCCGCGCGGCGGGGGTCAGCGCGCCGACTCCCTCCACGATCAGGCGCCGGTCGGGTTCGACGGTGTGCCAGCCGGCGACGGCGTTCGTCGCCCAGTCCCAGCGCCGCCACCGGCCGGGGCGGCCGTGGGCGCGGGGGTGGAGGAGCTCCCGGTACACGTGTTCGATGGCCCAGGACAGCCCGTCCCATCCCGGATAGATGTCGTCGAGACGGACCACCACGCTGGACTCCCATCGCGCGGCCAACCGGTCGGCCAGCGTGGACTTGCCCGAGCCGGACCGGCCGTCGATCAACACGGTGGTGGCGCCGGCGTCGGTCACCCGGCGGACCACATCCTCGGGTGCCGAGCCGGTGTCCATGTCGCGGTCGAACGTAGCAGCGCGGATCCGGTCCCGGTCGGTGCGAAGGGTTCTCGGTCAGCCGCGCGACGGCGACCGGTGTCCCACGGAGTCCTGGGATCCGGGCAGGCCCTTGAGTTCGGCGTCGATCTCATCGAGCTCGAGATGCCTGCGGTCGCGGGCGAACGAGATGGCGACCATGGCGACAATCGTTGTCAGTATTGCGAATACGATGACCATCCACAGGCCCCCGTCCGCCCAGAGGACCATGGCGCTGGCAAGGGCCGGGGTGAAGCTGGCCAGCAGGATCGACGCCATCTGGTAGCCGATCGAGATCCCCGAGTAGCGGACGGCGGTGGGGAACAGTTCGCAGTACAGCGCCGGCAGCGGGGCGTAGACCATGGCGTGGCCCAGCGCCAGGAAGATCGTGACACCGGCGACGATCCCCCAGAGTTGCCCGGTGTGCACCAGCGCGAAGATCGGCCACGCCGTGACCACGATGATGGCGCCCCCGATGAGGAAGGTCTTCACCCGGCCGATACGGTCCGACAGCCGCCCGAAGACCGGAATCATGACGATGTTGGCTGCGGCGCCGACCATGGACGCGATCAGACCGTACGAGCGCGGTGCGTCGATCGTGGTCGTCACGTAGGACAGCACGAACGTGGTGAAGAGGTAGTAGTTCCCGGCTTCGGCGAAGCGGCCGAAGATCGCGATCAGCAAGGGCTTCTTGTAGTCGCGGAACAGCACCACGGCGGGCGCCTTGCGCTTCTCGATCTCCAACTCCATCTTGGCCTTCTCCGTCAGGAACGCCGGGCTCTCGGCGGCCCGGAGCCGGATGTAGAGGCCGACGAAGGCGAGCACGATGGCCATGAGGAACGGTATGCGCCAGCCCCACTCGTCGAACGCGTCACCGGAGATCCACGACGACAGCGACACCACGGCGGTGCCGAGCAGCAGCCCTGCGGACACACCGATCTGCGGCCAGGAGCCGAACAGCCCCCTCTTCTCGCGTGGTGAGTTCTCGACGGCGATGATGGCGGCGCCACCCCATTCGCCGCCGACGGCGAACCCCTGGGCCAATCGCAGCACGCACAGCAGCAACGGCGCGGCGACACCGATCTGCGCGTAGGTGGGCAGGAAGCCGATCGCCGCCGTGGCCACTGTCATGATCGTGAAGGTCATGATCAAGGTGGCCTTGCGGCCGATCCGGTCACCGAGGTGACCGGAGACGAAGGCCCCGACGGGCCGGGCCAGGAACCCGACACCGAAGGTGGCGAGCGAGACGATCTGGCCGACGGCGCCCGGCAGATTCGGGAAGAACAGGTGCCCGAAGACCAGCGCGGCCGAGGTCCCGTAGACGGTGTACTCGTACCACTCGACGATCGCGCCGATGGTGCCGGACTGCACGGATCGCCGGCGGAGCTTTTCCGGCGTGAGGGTGGCGGTGGCCATGATTCTCCGATCGAGTGAGGTGGCGTCGTTCGTGAGGACGCCGGTGATGCGTTCGGTGCCGTCCTTCGCGCAGGACAACGGGTTGGCGGGCGCTGCGGTCAGCGGATGGTGTATCCGCCGTCGATGGCGATGGTGTGCCCGGTGATCAGTGCTGCCGCGTCGCTGAGCAGGAAGACGACCGCGCCCACGATGTCGTCGGGTTCCCCGAACCGGCCCGAAGGTATCCGGGACAGCAGTTCGTCGGCCCACTCGGGCGGCTCAGTGTCGATTCGGTCAGTGTCGATTCGGTCAGCGTCGATTCGGTCAGCGTCGATTCGGTCAGCTCGGTGCGCACGAAGGTCGGTGCCACCGCGTTGACGCGGATGCCGCTCGGCGCCCATTCCAGGGTGAGCTGTTTCGTCAGGTGGATCAGGGCCGCCTTGCTGGTTCCGTAGGCGGCTCGTTCCTCGATGGCGACGACGCCGGCCTGGGAGGCGACGTTGACGACCGCACCCCGGGTCGACGCCGCCAGCCACGTCCTGGCCAGCGCGGTGGTGAGGGCGAAAGGTCCGCGCAGATTCGTGTCGAACACGGCGTCCCAGTCGTCGTCGGTGACGTCTACCGCTGGTTTGGGAATGTTGATGCCGGCGTTGTTGACCAGCAGGTCGATCCCTCCACTGCGGTCGAGGAGGCCGGCGATGTCGCGGCGCATCGCGGCCGGGTCGGTCATCTCGAGGGTGACCGGGGACGTTCCGTACCTGTGGGCGATGGCGTCCGCGGCGTCGCGCTGACGGCTGGTTCCGTAGACGACGGCGCCGGCTTCGGCAAGGCCATCGGCGATGGCCTTGCCGAGACCGCGACCGGCACCCGTCACCAGAGCGGTCTTGCCCTCGAGGTCGAAACTGACCATGCGTCCGCTATCCGGTGAACTCGTGGTCGGACCACGGCAGCTTCTCGCCACGGTATTTCGCGGCCCGCACGTCGCCGGAGCGCGCGTGACCCTCGAAGAGTTCCACCCTGGCGGCGCGTCCGCACAGTTCTCCGAAGAACGCGCTCGACTCGGTGTTCGTGACCTCCTGGTAGGTCACGGTGCGCAGGTATTTCCCGACCCAGAGCCCGCCGGTGTAGCGGGCGGCGCCACGGGTCGGCAGGACGTGGTTGGTACCGATGACCTTGTCGCCGTACGACACACAGGTGCCCTCACCGAGGAACAGGGCGCCGTAGTCGTGCATCTTGTCCAGCGCCTCGCGCGGGTTCTCGGTGAGGATCTGCACGTGCTCTGACGCGTACTGATCGGCCAGGGCGTAGGCCTCGTCCAGGGTCTCGACGACGCGCACCTCACCCCAGTCGCGCCACGCCGGCTCGGCGAAGTCGCGGGTCGGCATGTCGACGAGGATGGTGTCGATGTGCTCGATCACCTTGCGGCCCAACTCCTCGCTGGTGGTGATGAGCACGGCCGGTGAGTCCGGTCCGTGCTCGGCCTGCGAAAGCAGGTCGACCGCGACGATGAACGGGTCGGCGTGCTCGTCGGCGACGATGAGCACCTCGGTCGGCCCGGCGAACAGGTCGATGCCGACCTCGCCGAACAGCTGGCGCTTGGCCTCCGCCACGAAGGCGTTGCCGGGACCGGCGAGCATGTTGACCGGGCGGATGGTCTCGGTGCCGACGGCCATGGCCGCCACCGCCTGGATGCCGCCGAGCAAGTAGATCTCGTCAGCGCCGGCCAGGTGCATCGCGGCGATGGTCGCGTCCGGAACCTCCCCGCGGATCAGCGGGGTGCAGGCCGCGACGCGCTTCACGCCGGCGACCTTCGCCGTCACGATCGTCATGTGGGCGCTGGCCAGCAGCGGGTACTTGCCGCCGGGGATGTAGGCGCCGGCCGCCTGAATCGGAACGTTCTTCTGGCCGAGGAAAACTCCTGGCAGCGTTTCGATCTCGAAATCCGACAGCGATTCGAGCTGCTTCTGGGCCATGACCCGGACCTGCTCCTGGACGAACCTGATGTCCTCGATGACCTGGCGTGGAACGCGGGCCATGATCTCTTCGATCTTCTCCGGGGTGAGCAGGTAGCTCTCCGCCGAGTACTTGTCGAACTTCTCCGAGTACTCGCGCACCGCGGCGTCGCCGCGGGTGCGAATGTCCTCGATCACGCTCTCCACCGTGGATCGCACCGACGCGGTACTCCCTCGCTCGACGCTTTCGCGCTGGGGGAGCTTGAGGTCGGTGGTGGCGATGTCGCTTCGTGCTGCTGCCGCGGTCGTCATGTGCGTCCTTCCGTCGAGGGGTCGACCGTGAGTGCTGTCCCGGTCACGCGAGGCGAACGTTGTGCTCGCCATCACGTACAGGTCCCGAGTGTATTCGTATGCATTCCCAGATGCAAGAGTTCGGCTGGCGCATGGAATCAAAGGCGTGTGACCTCGATATATACGGAAAAATATGATGGTTGCGTATTCAAGCCAGCGAGTCGGGTCGTGCATCCGAATGCAGTCGACCGGCGCACCGTGAAACGATCCGACGTGCAGCCCAGATGAGACCCGAGAGGTGAGCGGCCCTCGGAGCGCCCCGGACGATGGGATACGAATGGCGACGAGCTACGACGTGGCCCGGTTGGCCGGGGTCTCCCAGGCCACGGTGTCGCGGGCGCTCAGCGGGGGCAGCGTCAGCGCCCAGACCCGCAAGAAGATCCTCGACGCGGCGAAGGCCGTCGGCTACGTGCCCAACATGGGCGCCAGGGCGATGAAGACGGGGCGGGTGAACATCATCGGTGTCGTCGTCGCCGATCTGCGCAATCCGTTCTACCCGGAGATCCTCGACGCGCTGACGTCCTACCTCGATGCCGCGGGCCAGAAGGTCACGCTCTGGAACTCGGACGGTCCGGGTAACGACGCGGCGCTCGAGGCGATCAACGCCGGCTCGGTCGACGGGGTCATCTTCACCACCGTCACCGAGGCCTCCGCGCCCCTGCGGGCAGCCTTGCGCAGACACAGCCCCGTCGTCCTCATCAACCGCACCGTCGAGGGCCTCGGGTGCGACCAGGTGTCGAGCGACAACGTGGCGGGCGGGCGCACAGTCGCCGAATACCTCCTCGAAAACGGCCGCCGCAGAATCGCTTTCATCGGTGGCCCATCGACGGCGAGTACCGCCCGCGATCGGTTCCTCGGCTTCTCGCAGCGACTGGCCGACGCCGGCGCGACGCTGCCCTCGGACCTGGTGATGGAGGGGCCGTTCACCCACGACTTCGGTTTCAGTGCGACGACGCGGCTGCTGCGAACCGACGATCCGCCTGACGCGGTGTTCTGCAGTAATGACCTGATCGCGTTCGGGGCCCTCGACGCGGCCCGCGCCGGAGGTGTCGCCGTACCGGACGACGTGTGGATCGTCGGGTACGACGACATCGCGATGTCGGCCTGGCCGGCGTTCGATCTGACCACGGTCCACCAGCCCAGCGCGACGATGGCGGAAGCGGGCGCCCGGGCGTTGCTCGACCGGATCGCCGCACCCACCGCGCCCTACCGCACGCTCACCTTCCGCTCGCACCTCGTCGTCAGGGGGTCGACGGCCGCCGCACCCGCGCCGTCGTCGTGACGGGGTCCGCGCGGGCGCCGGGGATGTGATGCGGTTTGGCGCTCGTTGGGAAGCGCCGCTAAGTTCCGTGGGGTGATGTCCTCAGCTGCACGGTGGATCGCCCCTGTCCTGACGGCTGCGGCCGTCGCCGGTGCCGGTGCGCTGGCCCTCCCGGAGCACACCGGTCCCACTGCCTCGGCGGTCCGCCTGGTCAGTGACGCCAACCCGCTGGTCGGCAAGCCGTTCTACGTCAACCCGGAGTCGAAGGGCATGCGGGCGGCCCGGGGCATCGAACCGCCGAACCCCCAGCTGAACGCCGTCGTGAACACCCCGACGGCCTACTGGATGGACCAGCTGTCGACGCCGTCGGTCGACGCCAAGTACATCGCCGACGCCCAGGCCGCCGGAACCATCCCGATCCTCGCGCTCTACGGCATCCCGAACCGTGACTGCGGCAGCTTCGCGGCAGGCGGCTTCGGGTCGGCCGGGGCCTACCGGGGATGGATCGACGGGGTGGCGTCCGCCATCGGCGGCGGCCCGGCCGCGGTCATCCTCGAACCCGATGCGCTGGCCATGATCGATTGCCTCTCACCCGGCCAGCAGCAGGAGCGGCTGGACCTGATCCGGTACGCCGTCGACACCCTGACCCGCAACCCCGGCACGGCGGTCTACGTCGACGCCGGCCACCCGCGCTGGGTGCCCGCCGACGTCATGGCCGGCCGGTTGAACCAGGTCGGCGTCGACAAGGCGCGCGGGTTCAGCCTCAACACCGCGAACTTCTTCACCACCGAGGAGTCGATCGGTTACGGCGAGACGATCGCCAACATGACCAATGGATCGAACTACGTGATCGACACCTCACGCAACGGCGCCGGACCGCTCGACAGCGATTCGTGGTGCAACCCGCCCGGCCGGGCCCTCGGTGCCGCTCCGACCACGGCGACCGCCGGTCCCCGCGCCGACGCCTACCTGTGGATCAAGCGTCCCGGTGAGTCCGACGGATCCTGCAACGGACACCCGTCCGCGGGCACGTTCGTCGCCCAGTACGCCATCGACCTGGCCCAGAACGCCGGCTGGTAGCGACCCCGGACCGGCCCCACGGCCGGTCAGCCGAGCGAGACCGGGTCGCCGACGTGCGTCGTGCCCTCGGCGACCACCTCGAGATAAGCGCCGGCGCAGGGCAACCGTCCCAGGCCGAATGATTCGACGAGATTCTCGGCGGCCGGACCGCGCAGCGCGTGGGCGTCCCGGTCGAGGTCCCCGTGTTCGAGCGTCGGGATCACGCACCGGGGTGTCGGCCCCATGCCTCTGAGCTGGACGGTTCCGACCGTGAGGATCCGGTTGGTCCATTCGTTCTCGGTGTACGGGGGATACCCCGGAGGTGTCGCGATGACGATGTTGGGCCGGTAGCGCGCCGCCTCGGTGCCGATGCGCTCCAGCGTCGCGGTGGTGATCACGTGCAGGGGTGCGAGGTCGACGAACGACTCGCCCGGCGTGCCCTCGGCCAGTTCCAGCAGGGGTGCGTCGACCTCGGCGTCGAGCCCGTGCTGCAGGATCTGCTCGGGATCGGCGCGCTCCACCGTCGCGCCGGGCGGGCGGTGATCGGTCAGCCGCACCGGCCGGGAGACCAGTTCGGAGAGCACCTCGTCGAAACGGTCGTCGTCGGTGGCGACGGTGGTGCCGTCGGGCAGGCGAACCCGGACCCGGTCGCCGTCGGTGCTGGCACTGCACTTCAACAAGTTCCGCCAGAGGCGCGCTTGCTTCGCACTCGCCACCCGGCCGGTCTGCTGGTCGATCAACGCCAGCCGGCGGTCACCTTCGGCGCCTCCTGAGCCGACGGCCAGTGCGGTGACGGTTTCACCGAGCATCGACTTCACGGGGTAACGGTGCAGGCTGCCGACCTGCAACTGCGGTTCGGCGTTCGCGGCGGTCATGGTCGCACCCTAGTGGCTCACGGCGACCGCTCCGCCACAGCGGTCGCGCCGGTGATGCGGTCCACCACCTCGAGCAGCCCCTCGTCGGCCTCCGTGGTGGCGGGGTGACCGCCGAGCGCGCTGTGCAGGGCGTGGTAGTACAGGCCGTCGCCGATCAGCTTCACCGCGCGCGCGGCGTCGAGACTGCCGAGAGCGTCGCGCAGGATGCTCAGCCACTGTCCCGAGACGGACTCGATGACCTCCCTGGCCCTGGCGTCGCCGGCCTGCTGCAGCCGCGAGACCGCCATCAGGGCCCGGTCCAGGGGAGTGCCGGCGTAGTGGGACGACCGCACGTAGTAGCGCGCCGGCCCCTCCGGTGCGGTGCGCATGCTCTCGGCGTCTTCGGCGGCCAGTGCCACCAGCCGGTCGCACAGTGCCGCGGCGAGTTGGTCCTTGGCCGGGAAGTGGTACAGCAGCCCGCCTTTGGAGACACCGGCCCTGGCGGCGACCGCCTCCACCGTCGCGTAGCGCTCACCCTCGACGGCGAGTACCTCTTCGAAGGCATCGAGGATCCGATCCCGCGAAGACGTCATCCGCTCAGGGTACGACGGGACCGCGCCGGGCGACATCCGGACTGTACCGTCTGGACGGTATAGTCGAGCGGTCGTGTCGGGACGGTCCGGTCACGGAGTCAGGGGAGGTGGCCGATGCGGGCGTATCGCGAGCTGGTGCGGATGCCTCGGGTACTCAACATCACCGCCTCGCAGCTGTTCACCCGCCTTCCGCTCGGCATGTTCTCGCTGGCGATCCTGCTGCACGTCCACCGGCTGACCGACTCCTACGCGGTGGCGGGCGCGGTGGTGGCCTGGCTCAGTGTCGGCCAGGCGGTCGCGATGCCGGTCACCGCACGGCTCGCCGGACGCGTGGGCATGGTGCCGACGCTGGTGGTCTCGGCGCTGGTCAACGGCGTCAGCATGGTGGTGCTCGCCTGCGCGGGGCCCTCGCCGACACTGCTCATGGCGCTGGGCCTGCTGGTCGGGGCGTCCGTGCCGCCCCTGATGCCGGTCGTGCGCGCCCTGTACCCGCAGATGGTGCCGCCGCAGTCGGTCCGGGCCCTGTTCGCCCTCGACACCACGGCGCAGGAATTGATCTGGGTGATCGGCCCGGTCGCGGCGACCCTCCTCGCCTCGGCGGTGTCCACGGTCCTGCCCCTGATGGCCGCGGCCGGTGTCACCCTCGTCGGCACCGCCTGGTTCCTGCTCGGGGCCGGGAACCTCCGCCCGCCGGTCGCGCAGAAGAAGGTGGCGTTCGGCAGCGTCCTGGTGAACCGCGCGGTCGTGTTGGCCATGGTCGGCTGCCTCGGCCTGGTGGCGTCGTTCATGGCCCTGGAGGTCGGCGTCATCGCCGCGCTGGGCCGCGACGGTGTGGCCGCGGGTGGCGCGCTCGCACTGGCGAGCTTCGGCTCACTGATCGGCGGCCTGGGGTTCGGACACCGACGAATCGGCCTCACCGGCGTGGTCGCCGCGATGACGCTCGTGGCGGTCGGGATCGTTCTGTTCGGCGTCTTCGACAACCTGGTGCTGCAGTTCGTCAGCCTGTTCCTGTCCGGACTCGGCTTCGCGCCGGCGATGTCCGCGCTCTTCATCATGGTGTCCCAGGCGGTCGACGACCACGCCGCCACCGAGGCGTTCGGATGGCTCAACAGCGCGATGTTCGTGGGCGGAGCGATCGGCACCGCGGTCGCCGGCATCGCCACCGAAGCCCACGGGTTCCTCGGCGCCGTCCTCGTCGCCGCGCTGCTCGCGGGGATCGGCGCCCTCAGCCCCCTGGTGGCGCGGATGGCGGGGCCGCTGCACGGACTCTCCGGCGACGTGGCGGAGCCGACCGGGGACGACGCCCTCTGCGCGTCCGTGCGCGCCGACCGGTAGTGGGACGATGACTCCATGACCGCAACGCTCGTCGCGAAGAACGTGGCGGGCGGATTCGCCCATCGCACCCTGTTCGAAGCGCTCGACCTCACCGTGGCACCCGGTGACGTGGTGGGCGTCGTCGGCGCCAACGGCGCCGGTAAGAGCACGCTGCTGCGGATCCTGGCCGGTGATCTCGAACCGCTCGAGGGTTCGGTCAGCGTGGCACCGGCCGACGCCTTCGTCGGGTGGCTGCCGCAGGAGCACGAGCGGATACCGGGGGAGACGGTCGCCGACTACATCGCGCGCCGCACCGGATGCGCGGCGGCGACCCGCTCGATGGAGGAAGCCGCCGAGGCGCTGGCGAATCCCGGTGTGACCCAAGATGATCCGTCTGACATCTATGCTGCCGCCCTCGATCACTGGCTGGCCACCGGCGCGGCGGATCTCGACGAGCGGCTTCCGGCGGTGCTCGCCGACCTGGGGTTCGACCCGGACGCCGTACCGCCGTACTCGACGCCGATGACCGCTTTGTCGGGTGGGCAGGCGGCCCGGGTGGGCCTGGCCGCACTTCTGTTGTCGCGCTTCGACATCGTCCTGCTCGACGAACCGACCAACGACCTCGATCTCGACGGGCTGACCCGGCTGGAGCGGTTCGTCCGCGATCTGCGGGGCGGAGTGGTGCTGGTGAGCCACGACCGGGAATTCCTCGCGCGCAGCGTGACCCACGTCCTCGAGCTGGACCTGGCGCAGAACACCACCACCGTCTTCGGCGGCGGCTACGACAGCTATCTGGAGGAGCGCGAGGTCGCTCGCAGGCACCGGCGCGAACAGTACGAGGAGTTCGCCGAGAAGAAGGCCGACCTGGTGGCTCGGGCCCGGGTGCAGCGGGAATGGTCGAGCCACGGGGTGCGCAACGCGATACGCAAGGCTCCCGACAACGACAAGATCAGGCGTCGGGCGGCCACCGAGTCCAGCGAGAAACAGGCGCAGAAGGTGCGCCAGATGGAGAGCCGGATCGCACGTCTGGAGGAGGTCGAGGAACCGCGCAAGGAGTGGACCCTGCAGTTCACGATCGGGGCGGCGCCGCGGTCGAGTGCCGTCGTCGCCACACTCGACAACGCCGTTGTGCGGCAAGGCGATTTCGTCCTGGGTCCGGTGTCGCTCCAGGTGAATGCCGGCGAGCGGATCGGGATCACCGGCTCCAACGGGGCGGGTAAGTCCACGCTGTTGCGGCTGCTGCTGGGCCGCCGGCCACCCGACGAGGGCCGCGCCAGCCTGGGGGCCAACGTCGCCATCGGCGAGATCGACCAGGCGCGAAGCGAATTCACCGGTCCAGGGCGGCTCCTGGATCGCTTTGAAGAACGCGTGCCGACCTGGCCGACCGCCGACGTGCGCACCCTGCTGGCGAAGTTCGGGCTGCGCGCCGACCATGTGGAACGCGCCGTCGACGACCTCTCACCGGGTGAGCGCACCCGCGCCGGGATGGCGTTGCTGCAGGCGCGGGGCACCAACGTGCTGGTTCTCGACGAGCCGACGAACCACCTCGACCTGCCCGCCATCGAACAGCTCGAACAGGCACTCGACAGGTACGAGGGGGCGCTGCTGCTGGTCACCCACGACCGACGGATGGTGCGAAACGTCCGTGTGGACCGCTCGTGGCGGGTGCACGGCGGTCGCGTTGTCGAGGAGTGACCGACGCGCCGTCGCTGGTCACTTCATACGGAACCGTGACGGTCTCCACAGAAACTTTCGCCCCCGTCAGCCGATCACTAGCCTTTTGTCGTCTGACATCGCCGACCCGGCGGAGAGGAACCACTACCAGCCATGACGGATGAACGTCCCGACGAAATGGAACGACTCGAGAGCGCGAGCGAGGCCATCGAGTCGTTGCAGAACCTGTTCGCCGGCGACCATCCGCTCGACGACCTGCTGCAGCGCGTCGCGGAGTCGGGAGTCGAAGCCATACCGGACGCCGACTACGTGAGCATCAGCGTGCTGGCCGAACCGGCTCCCCGCACCGCGGCATGCACCGACGACCGGGTGCTGCAGCTGGACCGGGAGCAGTACTCCTCGGGACGGGGGCCGTGCCTGGAAGCGGCCGACGTCGGTCGGCCGGTGCGCGCCGTGATGTCCGTCGACGAGCAGCGGTGGCCCGAGTTCGTCAACGCCGCCCGCGCCTGCGGAATCACCGCGACCCTGTCGGTGCCGCTGCTGGCCGACCGGGTCGGCAACGAGCCCGAGCTGGTCGGATCGCTCAACATCTACAGCAGGACCGCGACGGCGTTCGACCCGTTCGACGAGGCCCTCATGCGGTTGTACGTGCTGACCGCCGGACTGCTCATCACCGACGCCCGGCACTGGCAGCGCTCGCGGGAGACCATCGGCCAGCTCGGCGAGGCCCTCACCTCACGGTCCACCATCGACCAGGCCAAGGGTGCGCTGCGCGCAGTGCACGGGTGCTCCGAGGAGGAGGCGTTCCAGCGCCTGGTCAAGGAATCGCAGAACACCAACACCAAGGTGCACACCGTGGCGCTCAACTTCCTCGGCTCGCTCGACCGCGGGATCTAGCCGCGGTCGTGTTCAGCCGGGTCGGTGGCCGACTCGGAGATCGCGCGTAGCCGCGCGAGGTCGTCGGGGTGCAGGTCGGGATCTGCGCTGACCGAATCCATCAGCAGCCGCAGCTGATCGCGCAACGCCGGGAGGTGCCGGCGGCAGTCGGTGGCCTGCACGTGCGCGATGAGCATGCGCAGCACGCGGATCAGCGCGGCCACGACATGGGGTTGTTTGGTGCCGGTCTGCCGGATCTGCCCGAACGCGTGCGCGATGTACTCGTCGTGGGACAGGTCCCACGGCCGCATCAGGACCCGGCCGCCCGGACCCGACACCGACGTGGGCGGGGCGGGTGAGGTGAGCAGGGTGCGCATCAGACTGCCCAGCCGCAGCACCACCTCGGTCGCGGTGGTCGGGTCGTTGACCGCCGCGCTGAGCGCCCGCAGTGCGATGTCGACGAGCTGGCGGATTCCGAAGTCGATGTCCTGTTGCATCGTGCGGACGTCGGCGATCTCCACCGTCGAGAGCAGTTCGGCGCGCACCTTCTCGGCGTCCGCGGGTATCGGCCAGATCGTCATGAGCGCCTCCCCGCGATGGATGTAGGCGCCGGTGCGGGTCTCCAGCCGTACCACCGTCGACGGCGGCACGATCGCGAAGATGCGCTCGCTCGACGACTGCGTGACCCACCCGTCACGCTCCACCGGCACCACCAGCCGGTGCTGGGGGTCGGCGACCGGGACGACGTCGGCCGGTGTCTCGGCCCGCACCTGCCGGGCGATCTCCGCGATGACGGCGTCGGCCTCCGAGGCGATGGTGCGCACCACCTCGCCCACCTGCAGGCCATGGGCCAGCCGGTTGAGGTAGGCCATGATCAACAGCACCGCGGACACCGCCAGGATGACGGCCGCCGTCATCGATATGCGGGGAGCCGGGGCCGCCGGATCGGCCGGGACATGCCGCAGCAGCAGGACGCAGAAGACGAACGTCGCCACCAGCACGCCGATGACCGACTGGCTCAGCCTGTCCCGGATGAACGAGCGCATCACCCGCGGGGAGAACTGGCTGCTGGCCAGCTGGAGGCTGACCACGGTGAGCGAGAACACCACGCCGGCGGTGGTGATGGTGGCGCCGGCGACCGTACTGAGCAGCCAGACGGCGGCGTTGCTGTTGATGTCGATGGTCAGCGGCACACTGCGGGCACCCATCAGGCCGTCGAGGTAGGCGGCCGTCTCGGCCAGGCCAACGCCGGCGACGACCACGAGCGCCGGCAGGGCGAAGAGGCTCTCGCGGAAACGGTAGACGGCGGTCGACAGCCGCAGTGCCGGCAACAGCGCGGTGCGCCGTGTCATGACTGTGGCGCGTCGCAGGCCATGTGTCCCCCTTCGGCGGGCTGCGCCTACATGGTGACCGACCGGCGGCGGCGGCTCAACACCGTGTCAGCGCGCGGTCGACGATGCGGACGTTCCGGGACGGGTGGGGCGAGCGCCGGTCCGCCGGGTTCCGCCGCCCGGTGACCTCGAGAGCACGGTGAACGTGGCAGAGCAATCGGCCGGTAGCTGAGATCGGCGAGCTGTGCATACTGACCACACTACCCACAGTGCTAGCAATAGTTAGCACTTGCTGGCAGTGAGCTTGCCCTCGTCGGCCGGTCGGGAGGCCGCCGCCGCGCCTACGGGGTCAACATCACCTTGATCGCGCGGCGCTCGTCCATCGCGGCGTAGCCTGCGGCGGCCTCGTCGAGCGGCAGGTTCTGGTCGAACACCCGACCGGGGTCGATCTGGCGGCGGTAGATCAGGTCGATCAGATCGGGCAGGAACCGCCGGACCGGTGCGGGGCCGCCGTGCAGGTGGGTCGTGGAGAAGAACAATTCACCGCCGGGCAGTTTGACGCCGTGTGCCACCCCGACGTATCCGACGTATCCGCCGGGGCGGGTCGAGCGGATCGCCTGCATCATCGACTCCTGGGTGCCGACGGCCTCGACCACACCGTGTGCCCCGAGCCCCTTGGTGAGCTCCTTGACGGCCGCCACCCCGTCGTCACCGCGCTCGGCGACGATGTCGGTCGCGCCGAACTCCCGGGCGAGCGCCTGACGGTCGGCGTGGCGGCTCATTGCGACGATGCGCTCCGCGCCGAGCTGTTTGGCGGCGAGGACGGCGCACAACCCGACGGCGCCGTCGCCCACGACGGCGACCGTCTTGCCGGGGCCCACGTCAGCGGCCACGGCGCCGAACCAACCGGTGCCCAGCACGTCGGACGCCGCCAGCAGGCTGGGGACGAGGTCGTCGGTCGGGTGCTCGGGCGTCGCGACCAGGGTGCCGTCGGCCAGCGGGATACGGGCGTACTGGGCTTGGGTACCGATGGCCCCCATCGGGCGGGCGTCGACGCATCGGCTCTGGTACCCGGCCTGACAGATCTCGCACGTGTTGTCTGAGGCGAAGAATGAGCCGACCACGAAGTCCCCCACCTTCACGGTCTCGACCTCGGGCCCGATCTCTTCCACCACGCCGACGTACTCGTGGCCCATCGGGGAGTGACCGTCACCGGTTGCGCCGATACCGCGGTAGGGCCAGAGGTCTGATCCGCAGATGCAGGCCGCCGACACCTTGATGACGGCGTCGGTGGGCTCGACGATCTTCGGATCCTCCCGGTCCTCGACCCGGATGTCCCCCGGGGCGTACATGACCACTCCGCGCATGGTGTCGCTCCTCACTGCGCCTCTGGGCGAGGCCTTCGTCGGTGATTCCCACGTCCGCGTACCCAGGACGGCCGCGGTCATTCCTGTGCCGACGGCCCGGCGCGCCGATGGCATGCTGTAGCGGGCGAACCAAGGGAGGAGGCCACTGTGGGCGGGCACCAAGTCAAGATGATCATCCTGTCGACCGACGATCTCGACGAGTCGATCCGGTTCTACAGCGAGACCTTGGGCATGGCGCTGAAGTTCCGCGACGGCACCCACTTCGCCGCACTGGACGGTGGCCCGGTAACGCTGGCTCTGGCCACCGAGGTGGACCACCCGATCCCCGGACAGGTCGTCGTCGGCATCAAGACCGCAGACGTCGACGGGGCCGCGAAGGCGATCGAGGCCGCCGGCGGCGGAATCGTCAAGGGCCCGTACGACGATGCCCACGAGCGTCGCGCGGTGGTCTACGACAACAAGGGCAACGGTCTGGTGTTCTACAGCCCGCTGAACCGGTGACCGCACTGCGTGCCTGAGAAAGGCTGTGGTGAAGCATGTTTCAGGTTTGGTAGGTTGCGCGCATGCAACTCCTGCGCGATGCGGTCGTGCTTCTCCACATCGTCGGCTTCGCGCTGACCTTCGGGGCGTGGGCCGCCGAAGCGGTCGCACGTCGCTTCCGCACCACGCGGCTGATGGACTACGGCGTGCTGGTGTCGTTGCTGACCGGCCTGGCCCTCGCCGCGCCATGGCCGGCCGGGGTGGTCCTCAACTACCCCAAGATCGGGGTGAAACTGGTGATCCTGCTGGTGCTCAGCGGGATCGTCGGGGTGAGCAACGCACGTCAGCGCAAACGCAACGTGTCGGTGCCGCGCCCGCTGTTCTTTCTCATCGGCGCGCTGTCGTTCAGCGCGGCGGCGATCGCGGTGCTGTGGTGATCGCCTAACCGTAGGCGATGCGGTGCGCCGTCAGCGCCGCGCTCAACTGTGCCGGGTCGACGGTGTTGTCGCGCAAGGGAATCGACGCCGCGACGAAGTGATCGGGCCGCACCAGATAGAGCCGATCGGTGCGCAACCGGCCGCGCGGGTCGGCGCCGAAGTCACGTGGACCGTCGATCCACTCCGGCACCTCGGGCCGGGCGGTGGTGCCGGCACCGTAGGTGTGCAGCTGCCACGTCATCGCGCCGAACGCCGCCTGATTGTCCGCGGTCGGCGGCATCCGCAGACCGACCACCGGGTCGCGCGCCCACTCGGGCAGCGGCGTTCCGCCACGGGTGTAGCGATAGCGGATCCGGTACTGCCCGATGTAGCCGGCCAGTCGCGCCCCCAGTGGTGTGCGGGTGAGCACGGGGAAGGCCCCGAATGCCAGAACACCGATACCGTTTCGGATCAGCGCCGCCGACGGCCCGCGGCGGCCGATGATCGTGAAGGCCCGGTCGGTGACATTGACGAGGGTCAATGCCACCGGCCTGCGCTCCCGCTCGTACCGGTCGAGCGCGCGGGCATCCACCCGGTGCTGCGCCACATCGGCGAGCAGCATGGCGAGATTGTGGGCGTCCTGCAGACCTGTGTTCATGCCCTGCCCGCCGACGGGGGAGTGCACATGGGCGGCGTCCCCGGCCAGGAAGATCGAGCCGACGCGGAATTTCGCCGACACGCGATGGTGCACCCGGTAAGTCGAAAACCATTCGACGGCACCGAGTTCGAGTCCGAACTCGGCCTCCACGGTGGCCAGCGCCTCGTCCTGGGTGATCGTGTCCGTTGCTGCCAGACCGAGCAGTCTGATGTGACCACCCGGTCCCAGGGGGAAGACCGCGACGAACGTCCGCTTACCCGGCCTGATGTTGACCGCCTCGTCGGGCACCCCGCGCACATCGCGGACGTCGGCGACCCAGAACGTGGCGTCGTCGGTGCGGCCCTCGAAGGGCAGGTTCAACTCCCGCCGTACCGCCGAGGACGCACCGTCCGCCCCGATGCACCACCGGGCGCGGACCCGCAGCAGGGCGCCGTCCGGACCCTCGAGCAGCGCTTCGACGCGGCCGTCGGGTGCCGAGGTTCTGTCCTGTAGATCGAGCAGACGGTGCCGCCAACGGATGTAGCCACCGTCTGCGGTCAGGGCGCCGACGAGCAGTTCCTCGTTGCGGCTTTGCTCGAAGATCTGGATGCCCGGGAACCGCGTGTAGCCGTGCTGCAGTCTCGACAGGTTGGGGCCGATGCCGCGGGGTGATCCACCGACCTGAATTCGTAACGCGGCGTTGGCTTTCGCCAGCACGGTGTCGGCCAGCCCCAGTTGGTCGTAGACCTCCATCGTGCGGGCCTGCACCGCCAACGCCCGCGACTCCCGGGTCGGACCGGACTTGCGGTCGATCACGACCGCGGGCACGCCGCGGCGGTTGAGCACGAGCGCGGCCATCAGCCCGGTCGGCCCGGCGCCGACGATCAGGACGTCGGTGTCGGTGACGGGGAGATCGTCGACGCTGCAGGCGGGCGACATACGGTCACCGTAGCCTCACACGGGCGCGGACGGGCGGGTCAGGCGAGCGTCGCGAGCGCCGTCGCGGGGTCGTAGCCGGCGAATCCGTCGAGTTCGCCGTCGCGAAGCCGGTTCACCCATCCCGGATCGGCGAGCAGTGCGCGACCGATCGCCACGATGTCGAATTCGCCGGCCTCGAACTGTTCGGACAGGCGCTCCACGGATGCGGGCTGGATGACCTGCCCCTTCTTCTCGCTGCGGAACTGCGTCTCGAGTCCGACGGAGCCGACCGTGATCACCGGCAGGCCGGTCACCTTCTTGGTCCAGCCGGCCAGGCTCAGCTCGCTTTCGCGGTCGGGGAAGGCGGGCACGTAGTGTCTGCGCGTCGACGGGTGGAAGACGTCCACACCGGCCTCGACGAGAGGCGTGAGCAACGCCTGCAGTTGAGTCGGGTCGTCGGCGATCGACGCGGTGTAATCGAGGCCCTTCCACTGCGAGAAGCGGAAGATGATCGGATAGTCCGGACCGACCGCCGCACGCACCGCGGCCACCACCTCGGCGGGGAACCGGGTGCGGGCGCCCAGGTCTCCGCCGTAGCCGTCGGTGCGGGAGTTCGTGCGCTCCCAGAGGAACTCGTCGAGCAGATAGCCGTGCGCCCCGTGGATCTCGACGGCGTCGAAGCCGACTTCGCGGGAGGTGCGGGCGGCCTGGGCGAACTGTTCGGCGATGCCCGGGAGTTCGTCGGTTTCGAGGGCGCGGCCCTTCGGGCGGCCGAGTCCGTCGACACCGGAAGGACTGACCGGCGTCACGCCGTCCGCGTCACCGCGCTCGGCGCCCTGATGCCACAACTGTGCGGCGATGGTTCCCCCCTCGCCGTGGACCGCGCCGACGACGCGCGACCAACCGGCGAGAACGGCGTCGCCGGCGATCGTCGGGATGGAGAACGGGTAGCCCGCGGCCGGGTCGGGGAGGCGGACGCCCTCGGTGATGATCAGGCCGACACCGCCTGAGGCGCGGCGCCGGTAGTATTCGGCGACATCCGCGCCGGGAACACCGTCCGGCGAGGCCTGCCGGGTCATCGGCGCCATCGCGAATCGGTTCGGCACGGTCATCGAGCCGACGGTCAGGGGTCGGAACAGGTCGTCAATAGCCACGATGGTGTCCAACACCTGGAGCCCGGCGGTATTCCGGTCGTGAGGTCGGTCTCACGGTCGGCCCCGCGCGGGCCTCACCCCTCCGAGGGTTTGTCGACCTCGTCCTCCGGGAGCGGGAGTGCCTCGGCGCCCGGCGTGGCGGGGGCCAGCACGTCATCCTCTTTCGTCGCCGTTTCGGGCGTTACATTCTCGTTCGAAGATGTCATGTCGACTCCGTACCCGATCGCGGCCTCCGGTAACCCAACGTCGATCGAACGACGGCGATTCGCGCGAGGATGTCGAGAATTCCGTGACGACTCCGTCCAACAGGTGAGCGACCAACTAGGGTCGCCACTTGCGGAGGGAGAAGCGTCATGGCCAAGTACCTGTTCCTCAAGCACTACCGGGGTGCTCCGGCGGCGGTCAACGACGTGCCGATGGATCAGTGGACCCCGGCCGAGATCGAAGCCCACATGCAGTACATGGAGGACTTCGCGAACCGGCTGCGGGAAAGCGGCGAATACGTCGACAGTCAGGCACTCGCGCCCGACGGTGCGTGGGTCCGCTACGACGGTGAGGGCAGGCCGCCGGTGACCGACGGCCCGTTCGCCGAGACCAAGGACCTCATCGCCGGCTTCATGATCATCGACGTCGACTCCTACGAGCGTGCCCTCGAATTGGCCGGTGAGCTGTCCTCGGCTCCGGGTGCGGGCGGGAAACCGATCCACGAGTGGCTCGAGGTCCGGCCGTTCATGGGTGCCCCGACGACCGTCACCGAGTAATGGCCGCCGACGCGCTGGACGAGTCCCGGCTGCGCGACCTCATCCCCGGCGTGCTGGCGGCTCTCGTCCACCGCGGGGCGGACTTCGCCACCGCCGAGGACGCGGTGCAGGAGGCGTTGCTGCGGGCCATCGAGACCTGGCCGCACCAACCGCCCGACGAACCCAGGGGCTGGCTGATCACGACGGCCTGGCGCCGCTTCCTCGACCTCACCAGATCCGACGCGGCGCGCCGGGTGCGGGAACGACGGGTATCCGACGAGCCGCCGCCGGGGCCGACGGAATCGGCCGACGACACACTTCAGCTGTACTTTCTGTGCGCACATCCCAGTCTCACGCCCGCTTCGGCCGTCGCCCTGACGCTGCGGGCCGTCGGCGGCCTCACCACCCGGCAGATCGCCCAGGCGTACCTCGTCCCCGAATCGACGATGGCGCAACGGATCAGCCGCGCCAAGCGCACCGTCGGCGCGGTCCGGCTGGGCGAGCCGGGCGATCTGCACACCGTGCTGCGGGTGCTGTACCTGGTGTTCAACGAAGGCTACGGCGGGGATGTCGACTTGGCCGCCGAGGCCATCCGCTTGGCGCGGCAACTGGCCGCGACGACCGACGACCCGGAGGTCGCCGGGCTCCTCGCGCTCTTCCTGCTCCACCATGCGCGGCGCCCCGCCCGGATCCGCGCCGACGGCAGCCTGGTGCCGCTGGCCGGACAGGACCGCGCGCTGTGGCGCCGTGACCTCATCGCCGAAGGCGTGGCCATATTGCAGGCCGCCCTGGCCCGCGACCGGCTCGGCGAGTATCAGGCGCAGGCCGCGATCGCCGCGCTGCACGCCGACGCGCGGACGGTCGAAGAGACGGACTGGGTGCAGATCGTCGAGTGGTACGACGAGCTGGTCCGACTCACCGACAGCCCCGTCGTCCGGCTCAACCGGGCCGTCGCCGTGGGGGAGGCGGACGGACCGCAGGCGGGGCTGGCCGCGCTCGCCGAACTCGACCCGGCACTGCCGCGATACACCGCGTCCGCCGCCCACCTCCACGAGCGCGCGGGCGACCTGGCCACGGCCGCAGTGCTTTACGTGCAGGCGGCCACGCAGGCGCAGAACGTCGCCGAGCGCAACCACCTCACGCTGCGCGCGGCCACTGTGCGTCAGCGGCTTGCCGGGGAGACGTGAGGCGAGTGGAGTTGCCACCGCCGACGACCCGACCGCAGATTGCGTCACTGATGTGCGCTGGGGGCAGGTACTTTCATCCTTATGTTGGTTGACCCCGATCTGCTCCGCGCTTTTGCCGGTCAAGTAGAGATTGCGTCGTCCATAGTCGTAGAAGCCGATGTTGGCACCAAGGCATCCATATCGGCCGACGGCCTCCCCGGGTCCACCCTG
The DNA here is from genome assembly GCF_014218295.1 of Mycolicibacterium litorale. The sequence continues at coordinate 5,491,189 of NZ_AP023287.1, read as the reverse complement.
CAGTGGGCCGCTCGATTGGTAAGTGGGCATGTCGCCGAGGAAGCCAAGCTGATCGCGTCGGAAATGACTGAGATGGGCAACGCTGTGCGCGGGGCAGGAAACACATACGAGGTGACTGACGCGGACCTCGCTCGAAGCCTCGAGGGAATCTTCTAAGCCGTGCTTCCCTCACGTTCCCGGCTTGAAGGCTGGAACCCCGACTCGCTGACGTTCACTGGTCAGGCGGTCACGGCCGGCGGTGACACCGTGTTAGAAGCGATCGACCGGATCAACAACAATGTGAAGATCATGCCCGAGACCAAGGCGTGGGCTGGTCCCGCACACGACGCGGCGTCGAAGATGTTCGATCGTGCGCATGGTTCGACCACCGCTTTCAGGGACAGCACCAGTGCAATTGGTGATGCACTGACCGATGGCGCGAACACGATCGGTGCCGCGCGCACCGCGCTGCTGAGTAAGGCTGATGAGGTCGATTGCGGCCCTCTGAACGTGTCGGAAGGCTGGGTGGTGCTGATCGACCCTGGTGCTCAGACCGCTGAAGAAATCGCTCAGCTCATGGACCTCGTCGCCATTGAACAGGCAGCGATCAACGACCTGTTGGTGGCCGTCGATGAGGCGGACAGGCGCGCAGCGGACAACGTCATGGCCGCGGCAAGAGCACTCGGATTCGTGCCGCCCACCTCGGGCGGACTGCCGGGCATGATGACCCCGGGTGCTCAGCGGCCTGCCGATGACGTGCCGAATCCTCGAGACCCGTTGGGGCTGATGCAGCAAGCAACGGTCCGCGGCGAGGAGATGGCCACGACGGTGCGCGAGACCAGTTCGGGTTACAACGACGAAGGTCATCTCGAGAAGACGCTGGTCATGCAGGACGGAAGCAAGCACGTCATCACGGAGATCGCGGCGAATCCGCACAACCGCATCGTCGACAGAACCATCACTGAGGATCACTACGATGCCAATGGCAATCTGATTTCATGGACCAGTTCGACTACCACACCTTCGGGTTACAAGAAGACGATCATGAATTGGGCGGATGGAACGCAGTACGTCGTTGATGAACCCCCGGACGGTATTCGATCCGGCGGCTTCAACCTCGCGGACGGTCGGCACAGTGCGCTCCCACCTGACAGCCCTATTCTGATGACAACCGTCCCTGAGCGCATCGGTGATGTCTTGACAGGTCTCGAGACTCACATCGGCGACGGAGGCAAGATTCCTATGTTGTCCATGGAGGCAGTGGGGAAAGTCGAGACGGGCGCGAAGTACGGCGGACCAACGTTGGGTGTCATGTCGTCGATGTACGACTTTCTTGCGGCGCCGACACCTGCTGACAAATGTGTCTCTGTATTCGCGGGTGCCTTCTCACTCACGGGCAATGCGCTGGGCGGAGCGGGAGGCGCAGCGGCCGGATCATTTGTCCCGATACCCGGAGCGGTGCCGGTGCTTGCCGTCGGCGCCGGCTACGCCGCTGGAGAGTGGATGAAATCCATTGGTACGAAGGTAGGCACCGTTCTGTGCGGCGCCTGAGTTCTCTGCCCACCCCTCGCACGTGGGTTACCGGTTTGTCACCGTTGGCACTTCTCGGCTTCTTGGTGTGTGTCGGTGCGGCGTTGTACAGCGCCGCACAAGCGGTGATCGCATTACGGGACAATTCGCCTTTGGCTGCCTTGACCGCCGGCGGACTGGCGGTGTTCTTCTGCGGTCTGGTTGCAGCTCTTGCCATCACACTTCTGGTGTCGGCGGGTAGTCACGCCGACTGGGCTGGCTCCGGCACCACCGTGAGGATCAATCCGTCCATCGCGTGGGCGTATGGGATTGGGTTGTTGGGCGGCCTTGTTGGCTCTACGTGCTATTTGATCTTTGTCACGCGCGGAGTCGTCGAGCTACCTTTCGCTGCTGATGGCGACGGAACCGTCACTCGCTACCTGATGGTCGCTCTGCTGGCTATCTCTTTCGTGAGCTTGGCCGCCTTGCTCCGCAGTCGCGAGGCCGGGCATCTGCGGTTCAGTGTCGACGGCATCGAATACGCGGACATGTTCCGCAGGCGGAGCGCCCACTGGGACGACGTCGTGAAGATCACCGACGAAGCCAACAGGAGGACGAGGAACCCGATCGTCGTCGGCATGCGCGACGGGAAGCAGATCGTTGTGCCGAACGCCGACCGCTATGCCTCCAGCGGCGCGGCCCTCTATTGGATGGCGCGGCACTATTGGAGGCACCCAGAGGATCGTGAAGAACTAGCCGACGGGCGGGCGCTCGACCGGCTCCGCAAAGAGCAGTTCGAGCCTGACGTGGGAGGTGACACCTAGATCGGCGCGACCCGGTCCGCCCACGGCAGCGCCTGCTCGAGTTGCGCGGCCAGCCGGATCAGCAGCGCTTCGCCGGCCAGCGGCGCCACGAACTGCACACCCAGCGGCAGTCCGTCGGCCGTCCAGTGCAGGGGCAGTGAGATCGCCGGGCGCCCCGTCAGATTCGCGAGCTGGGTGTACGGCACCCAGCCGAGGTTCTTGTCGATGATGTCGTCGACGAGCTTGGTGTGGCGCAGCAACCGCGCGGTGCGCGTCTTGATCAGCACGTCGGACGCACGCTGCAGCGCGACCGGCAGGTCGAACTCGCCGATCTTCGGTGGCGGGGTGGCCAGCGTCGGCGTCAGCAGAAGGTCGTAGGACTCGAAGAAGGTGGTGAGCCGGCGGGTGTGTTCGTGGCGGCGTTGCACCGCGTCCACGTAATCCACGCTGCTCGTCGCCCGGCCGATCGCCGCGAGGATCAACGTGTCGCGTTCGAACGCGTCGTCACCGGCACCCGAAACCCGTTTCGCCTCATCGAGTTCCCACGCGGTGTAGACGAACCAGGTGAGCAGGAAGTCACGGGCGAGCGCGGCGTCGTCGAACGGCGCGACGGGCAGCTCCTCGACGTGGTGGCCGAGATCGGTCAGCATCCGCGCGGTCGCCTCGACCGCGGCATACGCCTCCGGATCGGGTGTCGGGGTGATCGCTGCCGGGACCCGCACCCCGATCCGCAACCTGCCGGGATCGGCCCCCACGTTCGAGGCGAAGGACTCCGCGGGCACGGCAGGCATGTACGGTCCGCACGCCTCGCCGCCACTGAGTACGTCGAGCATCGCCGCGGTGTCGCGCACCGTGCGCGATACGACGCCCTGGACCGCCGCACCGTGCATCGACTCACCCGTGGCCGGGCCCGACGGTGTCAGACCGCGGCCCGGTTTGAGTCCGACCAACCCACAGCATCCCGCCGGGATCCGGATCGAGCCGCCGCCGTCGTTGGCGCCCGCACACGGCACGATTCCGGCCGCGACCGCCGCCGCCGAACCGCCCGACGAACCACCGGGCGTGCGGGACAGGTCCCACGGGTTGCGGGTCGGGCCCCACGCGACCGGTTCGGTGATCCCTTTGGCGCCGAACTCCGGGGTGTTGGTCTTGCCGAAGATGGTCAGGCCGGCGTCGATCCACCGCTGGACGACCGCCGCATGCTCGGCGACGGGTACCGACTTCAGCGCCCGTGAGCCGGCGGAGGTGGGCAGACCGGCATAGTCCTGCGCGAGGTCCTTGATGAGGAAGGGCACACCGGCGAACGGGCCCCCGCGCGCATCGTCGGCGGTGGCCGGAATGTCGCGCACGATCGCGTTGATCCGCGGGTTGACCGCGGCCGCCCGCTGCGTGGCCAGCTCCAGCAGCTCGGCGGCCGTCACCTCCTTGTCGGCCACCAGCTTCGCCAGTCCGGTCGCGTCGTACCCGCGGTATTCGTCGAAGTTCACTCCCTGACCGTATGTCCCGGCGCCGCCGCGCGGGAGGTCACGTCCACTTCGCGATCGCTCGCCGCTCGAAGGCGCGGACCTCGTCGAGCGCCGCTCAGGCGGCGCGTATCCCGGCGACGACGATGTCGAGGAGCCGGCCGAGTTCTGCCTCGTCGCGCCCGGGTTGCTCGCCTACCCACGCGATGGCCGCGCCGAGATCGAGGATCTCGGCGATGCCGACGCCCCGGCGAATGGCGCCGGCATCCGCTGCCCGGGCGACCAGCGCCGCACCGGCTTCCCGAGACATCCGGCAGGCGGGGCTGGACTCGGTGGGCGCGGTGGCCAGCGTCTTGGCCAGACCGTCGAACATCCCCGCCTGAGCGATGTAGGCGGCCAACCACTCGCGAAGGGCGGCTAGAGGATCCGGTGCGTCCGCCAATGTCGTGCCCAGCCGGTGCAGGTCCATCAGACCCTCGTCGATCACGGTGAGGACCAGGGCATCACGGTTCGGGAAGTGTCGGTACAGCGTTCCGGCGCCGACTCCGGCGGCCTTGGCGACGTCGTCCAACGATGCGGTCACCCCGGCGCGGGCGAACGCTTCACGGGCGGAGTCAAGCAGCAGCGCTCGATTACGAGCGGCGTCGGCGCGCAGCGGTCGGCCAGACGTCATGGCATCCTCCTGTGGACAAGCGGAGAACGCCTCCGTATATTCACCGGAGACAGTCTCCGAATGCTATCGAAGGGCCTGCGGTATGAAGATCTCGGTCGGCGCGTTCATCTGCGCGAGTACCTCGAGGTGTTGCTCCGCACTCGCCGGAGTGAACGCATCGTGAAGGCCGTCGGTCTCCATCGTTTCGGCGGCCCCGAGGTGTTGCGGGTGCTGGATCTGCCTGCGCCGCAGGCGGGCCCGGGCGAGGTCCGGATCCGGGTGCACGCGGCCGCGGTGAACCCGACCGACGTCCTGCTGCGGACCGGCGGCCATGCCGTGCGGATGGCCGGCCGGCGACCACCGTATGTCCCCGGCATGGACGCCGCGGGCGTGATCGACCAGCTGGGCCCGGGAACCGATGAACGGTTCACGGTGGGCCAGCGAGTGATCGCCCTGGTGCTGTTCACCGGTGCCGGCGGAGGCGCCTACGCCGAACAGGTGGTGGTGCCCGCCGCATCGGTGGTCCCGGCTCCTGCCGGTGCCGACTTCTTCGAAGCATCGACCCTGCTGATGAACGCCATGACCGCCCGCCTTGCCCTCGACGAGATGGCCCTTCCCGCCGGCCGGACGGTCGCCGTCACCGGGGCCGCGGGCGCGGTCGGCGGCTACGCGGTGCAGCTTGCCAAGGCGGACGGCCTGACCGTCATCGCCGACGCGGCCCCACATGACACCGATCTGGTGCGGAGTCTCGGCGCCGACCACGTCGTCGAGCGCGGTCCGGACGTCGCCGACCGGATTCGCGCACTCGTGCGCTCCGGGGTTCCCGGACTCGTCGACGGCGCGATGCAGACCACCGAGGTGGTCCCGGCCGTCGCCGACGGCGGCACGCTGATCCAGATTCGAGGCTGGGCAGGCCCCGCCGAACGCGGAATCCGGGTCTGCCCGGTCATGGTGGGCGACCACCTCACCGACACCGGGCACCTCGACCGGCTCCGGCGACAGGCCGAGGACGGCACACTCATGCTGCGGGTCGCCGAGGTTCTCCCCGCCGAGGACGCGGCCCGCGCCCACCGCATGCTGGAGGCGGGCGGGGTCCGTGGCCGATTGGTGCTGGACTTCGGCTGAGAGCCCTATGTCAAGCGGTCAGCCCCGAGACTCGCGCCTGCCGTCGCGGTCGACCGCATGCAGTGCGATCGAGAATGCGGCCTGATCGTTGCGGTTCAACGGGTCTCGGCCGGTGAGTTCGAGGATCCGGGCCAGCCGGTGGCGCACCGTGTTGGTGTGCAGGTACAGGTCCCTGGCGGTGTCGCTGAGGGAACCGTTCGCGGCGAGGAACGCCCGCAGCGTGCGGACGTGTTGGGTGCCGCGGCGGCGGTCCATCTCCGCCAGCGGATCGATGAGCTGCTGACGGAACGGGGCGAGCTGCGCGGGCGGGAGTTGGTCCAGCAGGCTGTCGAGCGTGCTCAGCTGGTCGGGCCCGACCCGCCGGCCGCGGCGCTGCGCCAGGTCGAGCGCGATGCGCGCCTGGCCGATCGCCGACCCGATCTCCGTCAACGGCACCAGCGCCGAGTGCCCCGACGGCAGGGACAGGTCGTCGGTGGCGTCGAGTGACTGCGTGGTCAGCATCAGGCACAGATCGGGGGCGTCGCCGACCAACGCTTCCGGCACCGCCATCGACAGCAGCGCGCCCGCACCGGCAGGCCACGCCGAACACGTGAGCTGATCCGCCGCGAAACCCGGCCAGTCCAGCAACTGGCCGAGCGCATCGGGCAGCAGCATCCGCCGCTCGACCAGCGACAGCAGCTGACCGACCCGTTCGCGGGCCAGGGCGGCCTCGAGGTCGCGCTCACCCTGGGTGGCCCGCACGAACCGCGCGATCAGATCCAGCAGGGCCGGCTCGGGGGGAGTGCCGCTGCCCATCCAGCCGAGGCTGCCCACCCCGGGGATGTCGACGGACACCGTCGACTCGGCTCGGCCGTCGGGGTCGAGCAGGAAGTAACACGCCAGGAGGTCACCGGCCGTGTCGAGCAGCTCACGCGCCGACACGTGGCGTCGCAGCGCCGAGAGCAGTTCCGGCACCAACGCGTTCGTCGCCCGCGCGACGGCGATCTCCGCACCGAGTTCGTATTCGGCGACGTAACGGCTCACCGTGCTGAACGGCACGCTGGGTGTGGCGACCAACACCGGCAGTCCCCGGCGCCGGCACTGGTCGAGCAGGGCGGCGGGGACCACGTCGTGGCCGTCGCCGACCCCGAAGCACACACCCGCCGCACCGGCGGTCGCCAACGCATCGGCGAACGTCCGGCAGTCCTGAGGCGTCTGCAGGCTCAGACCCACCGTGCACACCAGCTCCCCACCCCGCAGATAGCGCGACGGATCCCGCATCTCGGTGATGTGCGTCCAGCTGATGGCGCGGTCGAGGTCCTGCGGCGAGGCGTCGGGTACCGCGAGCCCCGGCCGCGACGCGTCGAGCAGGGCGCGCAGAGTAGGCGCACCCCCGTCGAGGGGCCCCGTCGTGGCCTCGTCCAAACCACCCGGCAATGGCGCCGTCATTGGACGAGCGTAACGCGCGCGTCACATCCACCGGTGCCGGCGTTGTGCGATCGTCCAATGCGACCGGGCCGCCCGGTGGATTCACTGCGTGTTCGGCGCATCGCTTGGCACATACGTTGACCTGGGGTGATAGTCAGCACATGTCGTCAACGCTCAGTCCCGCCGAGCAGCCGCAGCAGCTGCGCCGGGAGTTCTCGCTGTGGTCGGCGTTCGCGTTCGCGTTCGCGTTCATCTCGCCGATCGTCGCGCTGTACGCCATCTTCGGCCTCGCCCTCAGCGCCGCCGGGCCCTCGTTCTGGTGGGGCTTCGTGCTGGTGTTCGGCGGGCAGTTCCTGGTCGCGCTGGTGTTCGCGATGCTGGTCTCGCGGTGGCCGCTGGAGGGCTCGATCTATCAGTGGTCGCGCCGGTTGCTGGGCACCGGCTACGGCTGGTTCGCCGGCTGGGCCTACATGTGGACGCTGGTCATCGCCATGGCCACCGTCGCCCTCGGTTCGGCGGGCTTCGTCGCCAACATCGTCGGCATCGAGGCGCCGTCGGGCGGCGTGCAGGCGATGATCGCGCTGCTGATCCTCCTGGGCGGCACCGCGGTCAACCTGATCGGCCGCGGCGCGCTCAAGGTGTTCATGACGGCCAGCATCATCGCCGAGGTGATCGGCTCGGTGGGGCTCGGCACGTGGCTGCTTCTGTTCCACCGCGAGAACTCCCTGTCGGTCCTGTTCACCGGGGGAGGACCCGACGTCGACTTCTTCGCCTACCTGTCCGGGCCGTTCCTGCTGGCGGTGGCGTTCATCGGCTTCTCGTTCGTCGGGTTCGAGAGCGCAGGCTCGATCGCCGAGGAGGTGCACGAACCGCGGCGCTACCTGCCCAAGGCGGTGCTGTTCTCGCTCGGGTTCATCGCGCTCGTCGTCGCCTACTCGAGCCTCGCGATCATCCTCGCGGTTCCCGACCTCGACGCGGTCGCCGAGGGCGCGATCGAGGACCCGGTGTACGAGACGCTGACGAACGCGCTCGGGCCGGGCATCGCCAAACCCGTCCAGGTGATGTTCGTGATCGGCTTTCTGGCCAGCTTCCTGGCGCTGCAGACCTCCGCCTCGCGGGTGATCTGGGCGTACGCCCGCGACGGCGCGTTGCCGGCGTCGGCTGCGCTGTCCCGGCTGCGCGGCCAGGCCCGCATCCCGGTGATCGCGATCCTCATCACCACCGTGGTCGGCGCGGCGCTGTTCGCCCTGAGCATCGTCGCCACCGACGTCTACACGCTGATGGTGAACTTCACCTCCGGCGGCTTCTACCTGGCATTCCTGTTCCCGCTGATCGGTTTCCTGGTGGTGCTGGTGCGCCGCCGCTGGACGCCGGGCACGTTCTCGATCGGCCGTGCCACGCTGCCGGTCGCCGCGACCGCGGTGGTGTGGGCGGTGCTGCAGTTCCTCAACATCGCGTGGCCGCGCGTCGCCTTCGAGCAGCGCTACCTCGACTGGTCGGTGTGGATCGGCATCGCGGTGCTGCTGGCGCTCGGATCGGCGATCTTCGCCTCGGTGCGCTCGCGCATCGTGTCGACGGCGGTGATCGACGACATCGAGGCCGAGGACGAACTGGCGGACCGCTCGTGAGCGCACCCCTCGCACTGGTCACCGGTGGGGCGAGCGGTATCGGCGCCGAGGTCGTCACCGCGCTGACGGGGCGCGGCTACACCGTGGCATGCCTGGACCGCAACCCCGCGCCCAATGTGGAACACGCTGTGGCCGTGGATATCTCGGACGGTCCCGCGGTCGCGGCCGCGGTGGCCGAACTGCGGGACCGGCTCGGCCCGATCAGCGCGGCGGTGAACTCCGCCGGCCACTACGAGATGATCCCCGTCGCCGACATCACCGCCGAGGGGTGGCGCACCATGCTGCGCGTGCACCTCGGCGGGCTGTTCAACCTCGCCCGGGCCTGCCTGCCCGATCTGCTGGAGAGCCAGGGCACGCTGGTGGCGGTGACCAGCGAGCTGGCGGTCGGCGGCGGCGAAGGCGACGCGCACTACGCCGCGGCCAAGGGCGCGGTCATCGGACTGGTCCGCAGCCTGGCCGCCGAGGTGGCCGGGCGCGGTGTGCGGGTCAACGCGGTGGCGCCCGGCCCGACCGACACGCCGCTGCTGGCGGCCGACAATCCCTGTCGCACACCCGAATACCTCAACTCGCTGCCTCTGAGACGGCTCACGACACCGCGGGAGGTCGCCCGCTGCGTCGAGTACCTGGTCTGTGACGCCACGTTCAGCACCGGCGAGGTCGTCAACGTCAACGCGGGAGCGGTGATATGAGCACAGATCTGACCGGGCGGGTCGCCCTGGTCACCGGCGCCGCCCAGGGAATGGGCGCCGCGCACGCGCGCCGCCTGGCCGCGGCGGGAGCGACGGTGGCGCTCAACGACATCGGCGACAGCGAAGCGCTGTCGGCGCTGGCCGACGAGATCAACGGGCTGACCGCCGCGGGTGACGTGTCCGACCCGGCCGAGTGCGTCCGCATCGCCGATCACGTGGCCGGCATCGCCGGCCGGCTCGACGTGCTGGTGGCCAACCACGCCTACATGACGATGGCGCCGCTGCTCGACCACGACCCCGACGACTGGTGGAAGGTCGTCGACACCAACCTGGGAGGCACCTTCTTCCTGGTGCAGGCCGTGCTGCCGCACATGCGGGCACTCGGCGCCGGACGCATCGTGGTCGTCACCAGCGAATGGGGTGTCACCGGCTGGCCGGAGGCCACCGCCTACGCGGGGTCGAAGGCCGGGCTCATCGCGTTGGTCAAGACGCTGGGCCGCGAGCTCGCCCCCGAGCGGATCATCGTCAACGCGGTGGCGCCCGGGGTGATCGACACCCCGCAGCTCAACGTCGACGCCGCAGCCGCCGGGGTCGACCTGGCCACCGTGCAGCAGCAGTACGCCGCCGGAATTCCGTTGGGCCGCATCGGTTCTGCCGACGAGATCGCTGCGGCGGTGGAACTGCTGGCCGACTTCGAGCTGGAAGCGGTCGTCGGACAGGTGATCTCCAGCAACGGCGGATCGACAAGGGCGAGGGTATGACGACAGGGGGAGGACAAGGCGTGCAGTACGTACAGTCACCGACGGGTGCGCTCGGGCAGGTCGACGCGCAGGCGGTTCCGCGCTACGCGGGCATCGCGACGTTCGCCCGGCTGCCGCAGCGCCACGAGGTCGCCGACCACGACATCGCGGTCGTCGGCGTGCCGTTCGACGGCGGGGTGACCTACCGTCCCGGCGCACGTTTCGGGCCCGCGGCCATCCGGCAGGCGTCGCGCCTGCTCAAGCCGTACCACCCGGCACTCGACGTGTCGCCGTTCGCCGCCGCGCAGGTGGTCGACGCCGGGGACATCGCGGCCAACCCGTTCGACATCACCGCCGCCGTCGACGAGATCCGCGTCGGCGTGCGGGGCCTGCTCAGCCGGCCCGAACAGCGGGTGGTGCTGCTCGGCGGCGACCACACCATCGCGCTGCCCGCACTGCAGGCGGTCAACGAGGTGCACGGTCCGGTGGCGCTCGTGCACTTCGACGCCCACCTCGACACCTGGGACACCTACTTCGGCGCCCCCTGCACCCACGGCACCCCGTTCCGGCGCGCCTCCGAACAGGGATTGCTGGTCAAGGACCACTCCGCGCACGTCGGCATCCGCGGGTCCCTCTACGACCGGGCCGATCTGCTCGAAGACGCCGAACTCGGCTTCACCGTGGTGCACTGCCGCGACATCGACCGGATCGGCGTCGACGGTGTGATCGCGCGGGTGCTCGAGCGGGTCGGGGAGCATCCGGTGTACGTGTCCATCGACATCGACGTGCTCGACCCGGCGTTCGCACCGGGCACGGGGACGCCCGAGATCGGCGGCATGACCAGCCGTGAGCTGGTCGCGGTGCTGCGCGCCATGCGCGGGCTGAACATCGTCGCCGCCGACATCGTGGAGGTCGCACCGGCCTACGACCAGGCGGAGGTCACCGCGGTCGCCGGCGCCAACCTGGCCTATGAACTGGTCACCCTGATGGCCGACCGATGAGCGACTTCCGCTGGCCCGAGGGCAAGACCGCGGCGGCGGCGTTCACGTTCGACGTGGACGCCGAGTCGGCGGTGCTGTGGGGGCCCGCCGGGAATCTGGAGGCCGTCGGCGCGCGGATGAGCGTGATGAGCCATCAGGCCTACGGGCCGCTGGTCGGCATCCCGCGCATCCTCGACCTACTCGAGCGCCACCAGATCGCCTCGACGTTCTTCGTGCCCGGGCACACCGCCGACCGCTACCCGGACGCGATCCGCAGCATCGTGGCGGCGGGCCACGAGATCGCCCACCACGGGTACCTGCACGAACAGCCCACCGCGTTGACGCTGGAGGAGGAGATCGACGTCATCGACCGCGGGCTGGCCGCGCTGGCCGATGTCGCCGGGGTGCGTCCCGTCGGCTACCGCGCCCCGATGTGGGACCTGTCGTGGCGCACGCCGGCGCTGCTGGCCGAGCGCGGCTTCCTCTACGACTCGAGCCTGATGGACGCCGACCACCCCTACGAGTTGGCGGTGCCCGGCCACGACCCGCTGGTCGAGATCCCGATCCAGTGGGCGCTCGACGACTGGGAGCAGTACTGCTTCCTGCCCGACATCTCCGGCAGCGGTCTGATCGAAAGCCCACGCAAAGCGCGTGAGCTGTGGCAGCTGGAGTTCGACGGTCTGCGCCGCGCCGGTGGATGCTGGGTGCTCACCAACCATCCGTTCCTGACCGGGCGGACCTCGCGCGCCGCCGAACTCGACGACCTCATGCGCTACGTACTCGACCACGACGACGTGTGGACCACCAACCTCGGGGCGATCGCCGAACACGTCCGCGCGCTGGGCCTCGCGCCGCGCAGCATCACCCCGCCCGACGTACCGCGCTGAGGCGCCCGCGATAATCGCCCGAATGGACGGGAAGGTAGGCGCGCCCCGGCGGCGGTGGACGGTGTCGGCCGGTGACCTGACCCAGGCGGCGGTGTTCGCCGCGCTGATCGCCGCACTCGGGCTTCCCGGCACCATCACCGTCGGGCCCAGCGGGGTGCCCATCACGGTGCAGACCCTCGGGGTGATGCTCGCCGGATCCATCCTCGGCCCGCGCAAGGGTGCGCTGGCCGTCGCCCTGTTCGCGCTCCTCGCCATCGCCGGGCTGCCCATCCTGGCCGGCGGGCGGACCGGGCTGGTGTCGCTGGCGTCGCCGACCGCGGGGTTCTTCGTGGGGTGGCTGCCCGCCGCCGTGGTGATCGGCGGACTGACGGCGCTGATGATGCCCCGGTACCGGGTGCTGTGGGGCATCGCGATCAACGTGGTCGGCGGGATGGCGGTGATCTACGCGTTCGGCACCGTGGGCCTGATGATCCGCACCGACTTGTCGTGGTGGGCGGCGCTGTCCACCAACGGCGTCTACGTGGCCGGTGACCTCGCCAAGGCGGTCCTGACGGCGTTCGTCGCGGCGCAGGTGCACCGCGCCCGCCCCGGTCTGATCAGGTGACCGAGGGCATCGTCTTCGACGGGGTCACGCACGCCTACGGCAACCGTCCCGTCCTGCGTGACATCACACTCACGCTCACCGAGCACCGGATCGGCGTGCTCGGCGCCAACGGCAGCGGCAAATCCACCCTCGCCCGGATGATCAACGGGCTGGTAGTCCCGGACCGGGGCACCGTGCGGGTCGACGGCCTCGACACCCGCCGGGCCACCCGCAAGGTCCGCAGGCGGGTCGGCTTCGTCTTCACCGATCCTGACCGGCAGATCCTCATGCCGACCGTCGCCGAGGACATCGAACTGTCGCTGTCACGGCACGGGCTGAGCCGCGACGAACGCGCCGACCGCACCCGGCGGGTCCTCGAGCGGTTCGGCCTGGCGGGGCACGCCGACCACCCCGCGCATCTGCTGTCGGGTGGTCAGAAACAACTGCTGGCGCTGGCCTCCGTCCTGGTCACCGAACCGCGCATCGTGGTGGCCGACGAACCGACCACGCTGCTCGACCTTCGCAACGCCGCGATGCTGCGCGCCGCCTTCGCCACCTTGGAGACGCAGTTGATCGTCGTCACCCACGATCTGGCCCTGGTCGACGACTTCGACCGGGTGATCGTGCTCGACGAAGGCCACGTGCGGGCCGACGATGCGCCGTCGGCCGCGCTGGCGACCTATCGGCGGTTGATGTCGTGACGGTGCTGGGGGTGTACCGGCCGGGCGGATCGCCGGTGCACCGGCTGCCCGCGGGGCTGAAACTGGTCGCCCTCGGCGGGCTGATCACGGTGATGTCGGTCCTGGTCGACTCACCGGCGCGGCTCGGCGTCGCGGCCGCAGTGGTGGGGGTGATCTTCGCGGGCGCGCGGATGGGTGTGAGAACCGTTGTGGCCCAGCTGCGTCCGGTGTTCTGGGTGGTCGTCTTCGTCTTCGGCTTCCAATTGCTGTTCACCGACTGGCGGCGCGCGCTGGTGGTGTGCGGTGTACTGCTGCTGTCGGTGGCGCTGGCCGCGGTGGTCACCACCACCACCCGTACGACGGATATGCTCGCCGCCCTGACCCGGGCGATGCGGCCGCTGGTAAGGATCGGCTTCCCGGTCGAGCAGGTCGCGCTCGCGTTGGCGCTGACGATCCGGGCGATCCCGCTGATGGTCGAGACGGTGCGCCAGGTCGACGAGGCGCGACGCGCCCGCGGTCTGCGGTTCTCGCCACGCATCGTGGTCGCGCCCGTCGTCGTGGCGGCGCTGCGCACCGCCGACGGTTTCGCCGAGGCGCTCGCCGCCCGCGGCCTGGACTGAGCGCGCACGCAATATCCGTCAAATGCCCGATGGTGCGGGACGCCGGCGACCCATAGCGTGAATCCGCATGATCCCGATTCCCCAGGACGACGACACGCGGCGGACGATGCGGGCGGCGATCGAGGCGAGCGTCGCGGACTTCCACGGTGTGCCCGGTTTCTCCGTGGTGCGGACCGAGGGGCCGGGCACCGCCATCGGCGCCCACGGCGGCATCCAGGACGATATGCGGCTCGACCGGGTGCTGACCCGGCTGCGGATGCAACCCGCGGGCGCGTTCGGCGGCAAGTTCGTGATCGTCTGCACCAAACCGGAGCGGGAATGGCGGATCGCGCGACTGTCGGGTATCCGCGGCGTACCACCGGCGTTCGTCGACGACCGGGTGTTCACCGACGAGCAGGCCGCGCAGGCCGAGATCTTCACGATGCGGCTCGACCAGTACCCCGCCGAGGACGGTATGCCGGAGCACTACCGCCCGGAATGGAAGGCGCGAGGGGAGAACTGGGCGTGAGCCGCGGCACCGACATGTACCCGGACCTGCTGCGGCTCACCGGATACCCCAGCAAGTGGTCGGTCGAGCAGGGCGACAGTGTCGACTTCTTCGTCAACTGCGACGGACCGGCCGGCTACCGCGCCGAACTGGTCAGGCTCATCCACGGCGACACCCACCCCAGCGGGCCCGGATTCAAGGAGCGGCCCGTCGAATCACCGGTCAACGGCGCCTATCCGGGCCGTCCGCAGACCATCCACGCCGGCTCCTACGGCATGGTGGCCGACCGGCGCCCGCTGCGCGTCGACAGCTTCACGCTGCAGTGCTGGATCTGGCCGACCATGCCGACCAAGGTCGAGGGCTACTGGTCACCCGGCGAGCAGATGATCGTCGGCAAATGGGCCGACGGCGCCGGATACGGTCTGTTCCTCGACCTCACGGGGCGGGTGTGTCTGCGGGTCAACGACCAGACGCTCACCGCCACCGAACCCGTCCGCGACCGGGCCTGGCACTTCGTCGCCGCCACCTTCGACGCCGCCACCGGTCGTGCCGTCCTGCATCATGAACCGCAGATCCGCTATGCGCTGGACCCGGCGCCCGCACCGGTCGAGGCCACGTTCACCGACCCGGTCGCGCACACCGCCGCGCCGTTCACCTTCGCCGCCCGCCCCGGCCACGCCGAGCCCGACGCAGCGTCGCGCCAACCCCATGGCTGGACGATGACCGACCACTACAACGGCAAGATCGACGCGGTCCGGTTGTGCTCGCGCGCGCTGAGCCGCCTCGAGATCGAGATCATGAAAATCGGTGCGGCCCCGGGGATGGACGAGCGGCGCGGCGTCGGTCCGTCGCCTGACCTGGGCGCTGCCATGGTGGCGGCGTGGGACTTCGGGTTGCAGATCCCCACCCGCGCGGTCGTCGACTGCGGCCCCTACCGCCTGGACGGGGAACTGGTCGGCATGCCAGCCCGCGGCATGACCGGCCACAACTGGAGCGGCGCCCAGACGTCCTGGAGTGTCGACCACCGCGAATACGGGGCGATCCACTTTCACGACGACGACGTCGACGACGCCCGCTGGGATGTCGACTTCACCCTCGAGGTCCCCGGGGATCTGCCCAGCGCCGTCTACGCCATGAAACTCACCACCGACGACGGCGACGAGGCCTACATCCCGTTCATGGTGCGCACCCCGCTGGGCGAGCCGCAGGCCAAGATCGCCGTCATCATGTCGACCATCGACTACCTGGCCTACGCCAACGAGCATCAGGCCACGAACTTCGGCAGCGTCGAGGCGTTGCTGTACCGCACCCCGATCATGGCTCCGGAGAACATCTTCCTGTCGGTGCACCGCGAATACGGCTACTCGCTGTATGACACCCACAGCGACGGCTCCGGTGTGCACCTCTCGTCGCGGCTGCGGCCCGTCCTCAACGTGCGCCCCAAGTACGACTCCTGGCTCACCCAGTCGCCGTGGCAGTTCAACGCCGACCTGCACCTCATCGACTGGCTGACCGAACTGGGCTACGAGTTCGACGTGATCACCGACGAGGACATCAGCTACGACGGCCTGGAACGTATCGAGGGCTACAACGTGCTGATCACCGGATCGCACCCCGAACACAAGGACGGCCACTACCTCGACGCCATCCACAGCTACAAGGACCGCGGCGGACGGCTGATGTACATGGGCGGCGACGGGTTCTACTGGCGCCACACCTTCCACCCGGCCTACGGGCGCGGTGAGGTCACCGAGATGCGGCGCTGCGAATCCGGTATCCGGCCGTGGCAGGCCCAACCGGGGGAGTACCACCATCAGAGCGACGGCAAGCTGGGCGGCATGTGGCGCTTCCTCGGCCGCGATATGGCGGCAGTCAGCGGAACATCCATGGTGGCACAGGGTTTCGACATCTCCACCTACTTCAAACGCACACCCGAGAGCGACGATCCGCGGGTGGCGTGGGCGTTCGAGGGCATCGGCTACGACGAGCGGCTCGGCGACTTCGGGCTCGTCGGCGGTGGGGCCGCCGGAGCCGAACTCGACAACGTCGACACCACGCTCGGCTCACCACCGCACACCCTGCTCGTCGCGACGTCGGCGGGGCTGCACACCGACGCCTACCTCACCGTCACCGAACTGATCCTGACCAACGCCCCCGGCCACACCGGAACCCAGAACCCGCGCATCCGCGCCGATATGGCGTTCCACGAAACCCCCAACGGCGGTGGGGTGTGGTCGTTCAGCTCGATCTCCTACTGCGGCAGCCTCTCGCACAACGGATACGACAACAACATCTCGAAGCTGACGGCCAACGTGCTCGACCACTTCATGGCCGACGGACCGCTGCCCGCCCCCGACCCCGCCGAGGTCCGCTCCCGCGGCCGGTTCGGTTCCACACCCGCACTGAACTTCCAGCTGCCCGAGGAGCTGCCCAGCTGATGGGACCGGCGCCGACGAATCTGTTGCTGCAGCCCGCCTCGACCGGCAGGCACGCCAGCGCCGATACCGCCGACTGGACCGGCGTGTGGGTGGGCGTCGGGTTCGCCGGACAGCTGACCGAGGTGGGTGCGATCCTGCCTGCCACGATCGGCCACCACGGGATCCACGTGCGCCGAGACGCACACGCGCTGGTGGCGGCGTTCAACGCCAGACCGTTCGGTGGCTGTATGTCGGTCCCCGTGCACTGCGCCGCCACCCGCAACGTCCGGTGCCCGCACCTGGCGTGCGCGTTCAGCCAGGACAGCGGTGTGCTCGACGACACCACCGACCCGGGTGGCCGGGCGCGGGCGGAATTCACCGGCGACGGCCGCCGGCGGGTCGAACTCCCGCTGGCGCGATGGGGACCGGTGCTGTTGGTGAACGTGACACTCGAGTCACCCGCGCAGCCACCGGCCGCGGGTGCGCCGCCACCGGGGCCCGTCGTCGCCACCGGTTCGCGGCTGATGTCGGGGGATTGGCTCACCACACCACTGCGGGCCGCCGCGGCCGCGGCCGAGGAGTTCGGCGGGACCCCGGTCACCGTCGCGCCCAACCTGGCGATCGTGCGCCACCGCGCCGGCGCATACATCGCGCTGAGCCGCCCCGCCGGACCGACCCGCAGCACCGTCGCCTGGGCGCAGTGTGGGCCAACTCACCCCGGACTTAACCGCGAGGAAACAGCCCCAGAACCTCGTTGACCCCCTCCCGTTGTGCACTGAGGGCGGACAGATCGACAGACGTGAGTTCGGACGGAGAACGACGAGATGACTCGTGCGGGAGACGACCACCCTGACTTCACCTCGATCGCCACCGCCATGGTCTCGCCCGAACCGGAGGTGCGGATCCGCGGGGCGATCGACTTCATCCGCGTCGAAACAGGTTGCGACAGCTTCCTGATCGCCTACAAGGCGCCGCAGGCCAAGGGTTTCAGTCTCGTCACCTCGGTCGGCTACTCCGACGCCGTGGCCGACTACCTCAGCTCCGACATCCAGTCGCTGCCCGAGTTCCAGACACAGTTCTCCGACCACACCCGCATCACCGACTGGGAAGACGTCCCGGAGTTCCCCGACTCCTACAGTGGTGCGCAGGTGCTGCGTCCGGAGGGTTTCACCAACGGGTTCCTCATGGTGCTGCACGACGGTGCCGGTGAGGTGGTCGGGATGTGCCAGGCCAATATGGAGCGGCCGGGGTTCTCCGCGCGCAATCGCTGCATGGTCGAGACGGCCCGGCCCCTATTCACGAAGTACGTGACGCGGTTGCGGGCCAGCGCACGGGCCCGGCTCACGCCCCGTGAGCGGGAGATCCTGGCGCTGCTCCGGGAAGGTCTGTCCAACGGGGAGATCAGCGACCGGCTGTTCCTGTCACCCCGCACCGTGAGCACCCATGTCGAGCGGGTGCTGCGCAAACTCGGCGTCGCCAACCGGGTGGCCGCCGCCGTCCACGCCACCGAACTCGGCCTGGGTGAGACGCAGTATCCCGCGCCCCGCAGCGTGGCCTAGCAGATCGATTCTGACACAGCGAACTACGTCGGATGACGGATGGTGCGGCTCTCTCCAACCGCCTAGCGTCGTAGACGATGTCGGCGGATGTCACTGCTCACCGGGGCGCAGTGTCCACAGTGTCAAAGCGGCCGACCGCTCGACCCGACCCCCGGAGGAAATCCACGGATGACGCCTCGAAAGGTACGGCGGCACAACCCGAAGCGAATCTTCACCGCGTTCGTGGTCGCCATGTGCGCCCTCGCGGTCGGATGCTCGAGGGCGCCCGTGCAGACCGGGAACGTGTTCGTCATCGCCATCGAATCCGAAGCCGACATCCTCGATCCGCAGGTGGCCGGCGGCTGGGTGACGTGGCGCATCAACCGGCAGATCTTCGAACCGCTGGTGGACCAGGACCTCACCATCCCGTCGGCCGAGGCGACCGTTCCGCCGCTGAAACCCGGCCTGGCGCAGTCCTGGGAGATCTCCGACGACGGGCTCGACTACACCTTCCACATCCGCAGGGGCGTCCGGTTCCACGACGGCACACCACTCGACGCCAAGGCGGTGGAGTACAACGTCCGGCGCATGTGGGACGAGGACTCACCGATGTACTCGGCTCGGGCGGCGGGCCAGACCGGATTCGTGTGGAAGTTCGTCGACTCGGTGCGCACCGTCGACGACTACACCTTCACCATCCGTCTGAAGCAGCCCTTCTCGGAGTTTCTGCGCATGCTGGCCCAGGGCGGAAACGGGTCGACGGCGATCATCAGCCCGACCGCACTGCAGACCTACGGCGACGACATCGCCGACCACCCGGTCGGCACGGGGCCGTTCAAGTTCAAGGAACGGATCAGGGGTGAGCGCATCGACCTGGTGCGCAACGACGACTACTGGGGCAAGGTGCCCTATGTCGACGGTGTGGTGTTCCGGCCTCTCCCCGACCCTTCGGCGCGGACGGCGGCGCTGCGATCCGGCGACGTGGACATGATCGCGGTACCCAACCCCGACAGCATCGACAACCTCGTCTCCGAGGGATATCAACTGTCCGAGGGGATTCCGCCGCACACGTGGTACCTGTCGTTCAACATGAAGGACCGCTACACCTCGATCCCCGAGGTGCGCGAGGCGATCAACCTGGCCGTCGACCGCGAGGGCATGGCCAAGGACCTGCTGCGCGGTTCGGTCACGCCCGCCTACGGCGTGCAGGCCATCTCCGCGGGCGGCTACGTCGAACGCCGAGACGTCTACGAACGCAACCTCGACAAGGCCCGCGAACTGCTCGCCTCGGTGGGGTTGGCGGACGGGTTCCAGACCACGCTGATCACCTCGACCGACGGCTCGGGGCAGATCATGCCGGCGCAGATGGCCGAGTTCATCCAGCAGAACCTCGCCGAGATCGGCATCGACGTGAACATCCAGACCCAGGAGTGGATTTCGTACCTGGGGGTCTGGGCGCGCGGAATGCAGGACGGCGTCGGGATGGCCCAGATGTCCTGGGGGATGACGAGCCCGTACTGGCTCTACATCGTGACGTCCTCGGAGCTGCAGGCCCCGAACGGCCCGAACGTCGGCTACTACGACAACCCGGAACTCGACGCGGCGATGGACAACGCGATCACCGCACTCGACCCGGACGAGGCCGAGAAGTGGTGGCGGGAGGCCAACAACATCGTCAGCGACGACGCCGCGCTGGTACCGATCGTCAACGACAAGGCGCCGTACGTGTTGGCGCCGTACGTCACCGGCTTCGTCTCGGCGAGCGAGGAGTGGTACGACCTGACCGAAGTGAGGCTCGAACAGTGACCCGCGTCATCGGAAACCGGCTGCTCTCCACGCTTCTCGTACTCTTCGGCGTCAGCCTGATCGTCTTTCTGCTGTTGCAGATGGTTCCCGGCGACCCCGCCGTCACGATCCTCGGCACCGGCGCGACCGCGGAGACCGTCGCCGCGCTGCGCACCGAACTCGGCCTCGACCGGGCGTTGCCGGTGCAGTTCTTCGACTACCTGGGCGGACTGCTTCAGGGTGACCTCGGGCGGTCGCTCACGGTCAACGCCCCGGTCACCGACATCATGGTGCCGCGGTTCGTCAACACGCTGATCCTCACGGGAGCCGCGCTGGTGCTCTGCATCGCCGTCGCCGTCCCGCTCGGTGTCATCGCCGCCCACAAGCAGTACAGCATCTTCGACCGCGCCTCCATGGTCATCTCGCTGGCCGGGGCCAGCGTTCCCGTCTACTGGTTCGGTCTGCTGCTGATCGGTGTCTTCGCGATCACGCTGGGCTGGCTGCCGACGTCGGGTATGTACAACCCGCGCTTCCCCGGGGGTTTCGGCGACCTGATGGCACATCTGGTCCTGCCCGCCATCGCTGCCGCCCTCGTCCCGCTGGCGGTGATCGCGCGGATGACCCGCAGCGTCATGGTCGACATCCTGGCGCAGGACTACATTCGCACGCTTCGCGCCTCCGGGCTGTCGACGACGTCGGTGCTGTGGCGGCACGCACTGCGCAACGCACTGCCGCCGATCGTCAACGTGATCGGCCTGCAGGTGGGCTATCTGCTCGGCGGCGTCGTCTTCGTCGAGGTCGTCTTCGGGTGGCCCGGACTGGGCCAACAGCTCTACACCTCGATCACGCAGCGTGACATCCCGGTGGTGCAGGCCGGCGTGCTGTTCATCGCGCTGGCGTTCGTGATCATCAACCTCCTCGCCGACACGGCCGTCGGCCTGCTCGATCCGCGCACCCGCAGAAAGGCTGGGGCATGAGCGCACTCGCCCAGGCGGTCGGTACGGGCCGCTCACTGATCGGCGCCCGCCGCACCTCGACCGGCGGACCCGCACCGGCCGACACCCAGGTCCCGAAGGCGCCGTGGCGGTTGGCGGTCCGCGCCTTCGGCCGCGACAAATGGGCCGTCGTCTCGCTGGTCGTGCTGGTGGCCGTCACCCTCGCCGCGATCTTCGCGCCGCTGCTGACGCCGTACAGCCCGGTCGCCGGTGATCCGGTCGACCGGCTCGCCGGCATCGGCACGGACGGACACATCCTCGGTCTGGACGGTCAGGGCCGCGACATCTGGACCCGCCTGCTCTACGGTGGCCGCAACTCGCTGACCGTGGCGGTCGTGCCGGTCCTGGTGGTGTTCCCGCTGGCGCTGATGATCGGGCTGTTCGCCGGGTTCCGCCGCAGCCGCGCCGGCGAGACGCTGATGCGAATCCTCGACGTGTTGTTCGCATTCCCGCTCGTGCTGCTCGCCATCGCGCTGTCCGCCGTGCTGGGCGCGGGCCTCGGCAACGTGATGCTGGCGATCGGCATCACGCTGGTGCCGTACATGGCCCGCGTCGCCTACACCGCGACCGTGCAGGAGTCCTCGAAGGACTACGTCGAGGCGGCCCGCGCGTACGGCGCCAACCCGTTGCTGCTGATGTTCCGGGAGCTGATGCCCAACGTCGTCGTGCAACTGCTGGTGTACGCGACCACGCTGTGCGGGCTGATGATCGTGGTCGCATCCGGGCTGAGCTTCCTCGGGGTGGGCGTCATCCCGCCCACGCCGGACTGGGGCATCATGACCGCCGACGGGAAAAACGTTCTGCTCGAGGGGATCTACCACGTCGCCACCATCCCCGGTCTGCTCATCCTCGTCGTCTCCCTGGCGTTCAACCTCATCGGCGACGGCATCCGCGACGCCCTCGACCCGCGAAAGCAGACCAGCTGATGCAGAACGCACTCGACGTCAAGAACCTGTCCGTCGACTTCCACACCGACGGCGGTGTGGTGCACGCGGTCAAGAACGCGAACATCGCCGTACGTGAGGGCGGAATCCTCGGGCTGGTGGGGGAATCCGGGTCCGGGAAGTCGGTGACCTCGCTGGCGGTGCTGCGCCTGCTCGGCACCCACCGCGCGAAGATCACCAGCGGCGAGATCCTGTTCCGGGGGGAGAACCTGCTCGACAAGACCGACAAGGAGATGCGCGCGATCCGCGGCCCGCACATCGGGCTGGTCTCCCAGAACGCCCTGTCCGCACTCGACCCGTCGTTCACCGTCGGCGCGCAGCTCACGGAGGTGATCCGGCTGCACCAGCGCGTCGACAAGGCGACGGCGCGGGCGAAGGCGCTCGAAGCGCTCGACCTGGTGGCGCTGCCGGATCCGAAACGCCGGATGAAGGCCTATCCGCACGAACTGTCCGGCGGTCAGCGCCAACGCGTCGTCATCGCGATCGCGCTGTCCTGCCGGCCGGAGCTGCTGCTGGCCGACGAACCGACCACCGCGCTCGACGCCACCGTCCAGAAGCAGATCCTCGACCTGCTGGTCGACATCAACCGCGAACTCGGCACCTCGATCCTGCTCGTCACCCACGACTTCGGGGTCGTCGCGCACGTGTGCACCGACGTCACGGTCATGCGCCGCGGCGACGTCCTGGAATCAGGCACCGCCGACCAGGTGCTCAACCGGCCGCAGCACCCCTACACCCAGGGCCTGATGCGTGCCGTCCCGCGGCTGCACCTCGACGCCACCACCCGGTCGGTACCGCGAGCCGACCGGCGCCTCTTCGAATTCCACGGCGACACCACCGTGGCCTCGCCCAAGGAGCAACCCCATGTCGCGTAGCGAGCCGCTGGTCCGGGTGACCGACCTGACGAAGGTCTTCACCGTCCGCGGCGAGGACGGGAAACGCGGCGCGTTCACCGCCGTGGATGCGGTCAGCTTCGACATCCAACGCGGCGAGACGTTCGGGCTGATCGGCGAGTCCGGCTCCGGCAAGACCACCACCGGCCGCATGGTGATGGGCCTGGAGACTCCGACGTCGGGGTCGGTGACATTCGACGGCAACGAACTCGTCGGCCTGTCGGATCTGGCCATGCGCCGCTACCGCCAGCAGATACAGATCGTCTTCCAGGACTCGGGGTCGGCGTTCAACCCGCGCCGCAGCGTGGGCGCGCAGATCTCCTACCCGCTCAAGCTCTTCCGACTCGCCTCACCGGGCGATGCGAGGAAGAAGACGCTCGACCTGCTCGACCGCGTCGGCATGCTGCCCTCCCACTACGACCGCTACATCCACGAGTTCTCCGGCGGACAGCGGCAACGCCTCGGCATCGCCCGCGCGCTGATCACGGATCCGGACTTCGTCGTCCTCGACGAACCGACCGCGGCGCTCGACGTCTCGGTGCAGGCGCAGATCCTCAACCTGCTCAAAGACCTCCAGCGCGAACGCAAGCTGACCATGCTGCTGATCACCCACAACCTCGCGCTGGTCGAGCACATGTGCGAACACGCCGGCGTGCTCGACCACGGCACGCTCGTCGAAACCGGACCCGTGGACCGGCTGCTGACCCGGCCGGAGACCGAGATCACCCGCAAACTCGTCGACGCCGTGCTCGAACCGGAACTGTCCCAGGCCAATTAGGGAGACCCGTGACCGAAGTACTGACCAACCAGACCGCCGGTGCACTGGACCCGGTGGAACGGGTCCGCGCCGCGCTGGCGCAGATCGCCCACACCGAAGACCACATCCAGGCCTTCGCCGCCGTCTTCGCCGACGAGGCGCTCGCCGTCGCACAGGAGCAGCGCGAACCACAGGAGAACCCGGGACCGCTGCGGGGGATACCCGTCGCGGTGAAGGACATCTACGACGTCGCGGGCTACCGCACCGGAAACGGCTCACTGGGCGCCCCCGAACATCTCGCGACGCAGGACTCCGAAGCGGTGCGGCGGCTGCGGGAGGCCGGGGCGATCATCCTCGGCAAGACCACCACCCACGAATACGCCTACGGCGTCAACACCCCGCCCACCCGCAACCCGTGGTCACTCGACCGGATCCCCGGGGGGTCCAGCGGAGGAAGCGGCGCCGCGATCGCGGCGGGCGTGGTGACCTCCGCGCTCGGCACCGACACCGGCGGATCGATCCGCATCCCGGCCGCGCTGTGCGGAGTCACCGGCCACAAACCCACGTTCGGCATGGTGAGCCGACGCGGGGTCAGCGCGCTGAGCTCGACGCTCGACCACACGGGGCCGCTGGGCCGCACCGTCGACGACACCGTCGCGCTGCTGGAGGTCATCGCCGGCCACGATCCGGCCGACCCCTACAGCAGCGCCGCCCCGGTGCCGGACTTCCGCGCCGAATTCGACCGCGGACCGGCGGGTCTGACCATCGGTGTCGCGGAACCGTACTTCTGCGACCGGCTCGCCCCCGACGTCGCCGCGACCTTCCTGTCCGCCGTCCGCACACTGGAGGCCGCGGGCGCCACCATCCTGCCGGTGACGTTCACCGACGTCGAGCTGTGCCCCGAGGTGGTGCACGTCGTCTGTGGGGTGGAGGCCGCCGCCTGGCACGCGATGCAGACCGGGATGAGCCCGGACAGATTCGGCACCGACGTCCAGGAGGCGCTGGCCGTCGGTGCGGCCTACACCGGGGTCGACTACCTCGCCGGTCTGCGCGCCCGCGCCGCCGTCATCGCCGGCATGACGAAGATGTTCGACTCGGGTATCGACGTGCTGGTCTCGGCCACCATCGCGATGACGGCACCGCCGTACGGGGCCACGGAGGTCTCGCTCGGCGGGGCCACCGTCCCGATCCTCGACGGCATCAACGCGCTGACCGTCCCGGCCAACGTGACCGGGATGCCCGCGCTGACGGTGCCCGCGGGTTTCGGCGCGGACGGTCTGCCGATCGGCCTGCAGCTGATGGGCCGCCCCGGTGCGGACGCCACCGTGCTCGGCGCCGGGCGGGCGTTCGAAGCGCTCGCCGGATGTGTGGACGCCCCGCTTCCGTTCTGACCACCGCTCACCCGAAGGAGTCCTCATGTCCGACAACGAATTCGTCCCCTCCGAAGCCGCCGTGGCGGCGGCGTTCGACTTCGCCGAACTGACCGTGCCGCCGGACCGGCTGGCCGAGCACTACGAGATCTACTCGTCGACCCTCGCCCTCATCCGCAAGGCCTCGGTACCGGATCTCGGCGAGACCGTGCCGGCCATCGGATTCAACGCCCGCTGGCAGTGACCAGAGACCAGAGAAAGGCACATCCGTGGAACTGTACGAACTCCCGTTGATCGAGGTCGCCGCGAAGATCGAGGCCAGGGAGGTCTCACCGGTGGAGGTGGTCACGTCGTCGCTGGCCCGCCTCGAGGAGACCGAGCCGACACTCACCGCCTTCGCCACCACCACCCCCGACATCGCGCTGGAACAGGCCAGGATCGCCGAGAAGGAGATCGCCGACGGCAACTACCGGGGACCGCTGCACGGCATCCCGCTCGGCGTGAAGGACCTCTACGACACCGCCGGTGTGCCGACCACCTCGAGTTCCGCGCAGCGTGCCGACTACATCCCCGACGCCGACTCGGTGTCCGTGGCCAAGCTGTACGAGGCAGGGATGATCCTCATCGGCAAGACCCACACCCACGAATTCGCCTACGGCGCAACAACCCCCACCACCGGCAATCCCTGGGCGCCGGACCGCACCCCGGGCGGCTCCAGCGGTGGCTCGGGTGCGGCGGTCGCCGCCGGTGTGGTGCCGGTGGCGCTCGGCAGCGACACCGGCGGATCGGTCCGCATCCCGGCAGCGCTGTGCGGCACCGTCGGGCTGAAACCTACCTACGGCCGTGCCTCTCGGGTCGGGGTCGCCTCGCTGTCGTGGTCGCTCGACCACGTGGGGCCGTTGAGCCGCAACGTGATCGACTCAGCCCTGGTGATGGCCGCGATGTCCGGATACGACCGCCGCGACCCGGCCACCGTCGACATCCCGGTCCCCGACATGGTGAGCGGGATCGACGCCGGGGTGGCGGGCAAGAAGATCGGCATCCCCACCAACCACTACACCGAACAACTCGACCCCGAGACGGCCGAGGCCGCCCGCACCGCCGCCACCCTCCTCGAAAGCCTCGGTGCCGAGTTGGTCGAGGTGACGATCCCGATGGCCGATCTGATCCTCGCCACCGAATGGGCGATCATGATGCCCGAAGCCGCCGCGTACCACCAGGACTACCTGCGCAATTCCCCGGAGAAGTACACCGACGAGGTCCGCACGCTGCTCGAGACCGGGGCCGCGCAGCTGGCCACCGACTACGTCAACGCGCTGCGGCTGCGCACCCTGATGCAGGCGGCGTGGAAAGAGATGTTCACCGCGATCGACGTCCTGCTCGCCCCGACCGTCGTCGCACCCGCGACGCTGCGTGCCGACCCGTTCATCACCTGGCCCGACGGCACCGTGGAGGGCGCCACCGGCGCCTACGTGCGCTACTCGGCACCGGCCAACATCACCGGCCTGCCGTCGCTGTCCGTGCCGTCCGGCTTCACCACCGGCGGTCTTCCGCTCGGCGTGCAGATCCTCGGGAAACCGTTCGCCGAACCGGAGATCCTGCAGGTCGGCTATGCGCTGGAGCAGAATTCGGACGTGGTCGGCCGGATCGCCCCCGTGCTCGCCGGGGCCGCCTGAGCATGCACATCCTCGACCGCATCGTGGGGTGGGCCGGTGACGAGGCCGTCGCGGACAGCCTGCACGAACTGCGGCACCGGCACGCCGTCGAATACGTGCACCTCGACGTGCACGACCTCGACCGCAAGCGGCTGCGCGTGACCTCGGATGCCGGCACTGACTACGCGGTGGTGCTGCCGCGCGACACCGCACTCGCCGACGGCGCGGTGCTGCTGCTCGACGCCGACCGCGCCGTGGTGGTGCGTGCGGGTGCGCCGCAGACCCTGGCCCTGCGGGCCCTCGACCTGCCCGCGGCGCTGCGGCTGGGTTTCCTCGCCGGCCATCTGCACTGGAAGACCGATCAGCACGGGGACACCCTGGTCGTCCACCTCGAGGGTCCGGAGTCCGACTACATCGCCCGTATCGCCGACCTGCTGGCGCGCGGCGGGGTCGAGCGGACGCCTCCCGGATGACCGACTCCGGCCAGCTGCTCGCGGCGATCCGGTTCGGCGACAGCACGTTCCCGTCCGGCGGGTTCGCGTTCTCGTCCGGGCTGGAGGGTTCGCACCGCGACGGGCTGGTACTCGACGAGGCCGACGTCAGCGCCTTCGCCGCCGAACAACTCGACGGCCGGTGGCATCGCTGCGACCGGGTGCTCATGCGCCAGGCGTGGACCGCGCGCGACCCCGCCACGGCCGACGACCTCGCCGAGACGCTCGCCGTCATGTCCGTGCTGCGTGAGGCATCCCGGCGCGCCGGCGCCGCCACCCTCGCCACCTTCGCGTCGATCCTGGACACCGCACCGGACCCCACGGTCGTCGACTACCGCGACCGGGTGCTGGCCGGGTCCGCGCCCGGACACCTCCCGGTGGCCCAGGCGGTGTGCCTGCGCGCGGCCGGGTTGACGCTCTCGACGGCCGAGACGGTCGCGGCCTGGCAGGTGCTGTCCGGTATCACCGGCGCGGCGCTGCGCCTGGGCATCGTGGGCCACCTCGGCGCCCAACGGGTCACCACCGCGCTGACACCGGTGGTGCTCGACCTGCTGAGCCGGCC
Source organism: Mycolicibacterium litorale (assembly GCF_014218295.1). The sequence continues at coordinate 5,463,550 of NZ_AP023287.1, read as the reverse complement.
ACCGCGCGGTACACCCGCCGCATTCACCGCCTACGCCGACATCGCCGCCCAGCGCCGCTCCGACGGTGCCCGCCTGTTCGCCAGCTGAGGAGACCGATGAACCTGACCCCGACCGAGATGGAACGCCTCACCCTGTTCAGCGCGGCGGAGATGGCGCGGCGCAATCTGCGCGAGGGCATCCCGCTCAGCCACCCCGAGGCCGTGGCCCTGCTGGCCGACGAGGTGATGCTCGCCGCACGCAAGAATGTGCCCTACGACGAGGTGATCGACCGCGCGGCGGCGCTGCTGCGCGCCGAGCAGTGTGAACCCGGTGTCCCCGACATGGTGCGGATCGTCACGATCGACGCACCCTTCCCCGACGGCACCAAACTCGTCACGCTGATCGACCCGATCGACCTTGGCGAGACCGCGTTTCGTCCCGGTGAGGTGATCGTCGGCGACGAACCGGTCGAGCTGTTCCCCGGCGCTGAACGCGTCACGCTGACCGTGGTCAACCGCGGAGACCGCGACGTCCAGGTGCGCAGCCAGTCACACTTCTTCGAGACGAACCCGGCGCTCGAATTCGACCGGCGCGCCGCGTGGGGCCGCAAACTCGACGTGCCCTCGGGGGCCGGAGTCCGCTTCGAACCGGGCATCCCCGTCGACGTCACACTCGTGCCGATGGCGGGTGCCCGCATCGCGCAGGGGTTCTCAGGGCTGGTCGACGGACCGCTCGACGCCGACGGGGCACTGGAGGCGGCGTCGTCGGAGGGGGCCGCGTGACCACGATCGACCGGCGGTCCTACGCACGCGTGTTCGGGCCGACGACGGGCGACCGGATCCGCCTCGCCGACTCCGACCTGTTCGTCGAGGTCGAGCACGACCACACCGTGCCCGGCTACGAACTGCTCAGCGGCGCAGGTAAATCGGTGCGCGACGGCGAAGGCTACCGGCCGGCCACCAAGGCGTCCGACGGCGGCCTCGACTACGTCATCATGAACGCCGTCATCGTCGACGCCGTGGCGGGGATCGTCAAGGCCGACATCGGCATCCGCGACGGCCGCATCGTCGGCATCGGCAAGGCCGGCAATCCCGACGTGATGCCCGACGTCACCGAGGGGATGGTCGTCGGCACGGCCACCACGCCGATCCCGGCCGAGGGCATGATCGTCACCGCGGGAGCGATCGAGACGCACGCCCACCTGATCTCCCCGCAGCAGACCGAACACGCGCTGTCGACCGGTACCACCACGCTGATCGGCGGGTCGCTGGGCCCGACGTTCGAGGTGGCGACGGGCGGCCCGCGCAATCTCGGGTTGTTCCTCAAGGCGGGCGAGTACACGCCGATGAACTACGTCCCGTTCGGGCGCGGATCGTCGGATCCCGCAGCGGTGCTGGAGATGGTGGCGGCCGGTGCGGGCGCGGTGAAGATCCACGAGGACTTCGGCGCGTCACCCGCGATCATCGACAAGACGTTGGTGGCAGCGGATTCCGCCGATTTCGCAGTACACCTGCACACTGATTCGATCAACGAGTTCGGGTTCTCCGAGACCACCATGGCCACCATCGGGGACCGGACCATCCACCTGTACCACATCGAGGGGGCGGGCGGCGGGCACGCGCCCGACCTCATCCGCTGCGTCAGCTACGACAACGTCATCCCCGGCACCACCAACCCCACCAACCCGTACACCCTCGGCGGCCTCGACGAGGGGGTGCCGATGACGATGATCGCGCACATGATGAACTGGGAGGCGCCCGAGGACATCGCGTTCGCCGAGGCGCGGATCCGCCCCCAGACGATGGTCGCCGAGGACTTCCTGCACGACATGGGGGCGATCTCGATCTTCGGCAGCGATACCCAGGGGATGGGCCGGGTGGCCGAGAACATCGCCAACTGTTGGCAACTCGCCGCGGTGATGAAGCAGCGCGTCGGACGGCTGCCGGAGGAGACGACGTCGGCGGCCGACAACGAGCGGGTCAAGCGCTACATCGCCAAACTCACCATCAATCCGGCGATCTCGGTCGGTGCCGACGACCACATCGGATCGGTCGAGGTCGGCAAGGTCGCCGATCTGGTGATCTGGCATCCCGCGTTCTTCGGCGTCAAACCCAAGACCGTGCTCAAGAACGGCTTCGTCGCCTGGGCGGCCCTCGGCGACGCGGCCGGGTCGATCTCGTCGTCGGAACCGGTGATCCAGCGGCCCAACTGGGGCGCCCTCGGTGACGCGGCGGCCGAGCTCGGCTTCGTGTTCATGTCCTCCCTCGCGGTCGACGCCGGGGTGCCGCAGCGGCTCGGGCTGCGCAAGACCGTGCTGCCGATCAAATCGGTGCGGAGCCTGCGCAAGTCGGACATGGTGCGCAACAGCGCGCTACCGCACGTCGAGGTCGACCCGCGGACCTTCGACGTCCGCGCGGACGGCGAACTGCTCACCGCCGAACCGGCCACCACCCTGCCCTTCTCGAGGAAGTACCTGCTGCGATGACGCTCAAGGCTGCCCGTATCGGCATCGGAGGACCGGTCGGCTCCGGTAAGACCGCGCTCGTCGAGGCGCTACTGGCCGGGTTCGCCGGCCGCGGCCGCGTCGTCTCGGTCATCACCAACGACCTCGTCACCGCCGAGGACGCCGAGCGGGTGCGCCGATCGGGGCTGATCGACCCGCGGCGGGTCCGCGCGGTCGAAGCAGGCGGATGCCCGCACACCGTGATCCGCGAGGACCCGTCACTCAACATCGCCGCGGCCGACGCCCTGGAGGCGGAATTCCCCGACACCGAGATGATCCTGCTCGAATCCGGGGGCGACAACCTCGCGTCGACGTTCTCCCGGGACCTGGTGGACTACTGGCTGTTCGTCATCGACGTGGCCGGCGGCGACGACATCCCCCGTAAACGCGGACCCGGTGTGGTGCGGTGCGATCTGCTCGTGGTCAACAAGGTCGATCTCGCCCCGCATGTCGGCGTGGACCTGCCTTTGATGCTCAAGGAGGCCGACGACGTGCGGGGCGGCAGGCCCGTCGTCGCGATCAGCGCCCGCGGCGGTGACGGTGTCGACGCGCTGATGGACGTCCTGGAACGCGAAGTGCTGTTCGTGTGACCGCCGCCCTCGATCTGACGTTCGCCGGTGTGGGGGGCCGCACGGTGCTGACCCGGCGGCGCTACCGGTGGCCGCTGCTGATCGGCCGCGTCTTCCCGGACTCCGTGCACCCGGCGACCGGGTCGGTCACCGTGCAGAACTCGGCGGGCACGGTCATTCCCGGCGACATCGTCACCCAGCGGATCGCGGTCATCGACGGCGGCTCCGCGATCGTCCGAGGGCAGGGCGCGACCACCGTGGCCGGGATACCCGGCGGCGCCGAGGCGTTGGAGCAGACCGTGCTGCGGGTGGACGCGACGAGCCGCCTGCTGCTGGACGCCGCGCCGCGCATCCTCACCCCGCATGCCCGCTACCGGCAGCGCACCGAGGTGTGCGTCGCACCCGGCGGGCGGGCGGTGCTCGTCGACGCCGTCGTTCTGCACCCAGACCTCACCGACCCCCTGTTCGGCGGCTACCGGTCCGATGTCGTGATCACCGCCCCGGACGGGACCCTGCTTGCGCTCGACGCGCAACACCTCGACGCCACGCCCCGGGTGCGCCGCGCCCCAACAGCTTTCGCGACCGTCTACGTCGTCGGCACCGGACTCGACACGGTGCTCACGTCACGGACGCCGGAGCTCGAGGCGCTGTCGGTCCTCACCGGCGACCGGCGCACGTACGTCGGGGTGAGCGACCTGCCGAACGATGCCGGGTGGGCTGTGCGGATCGCCGCATCGGACGGCGGCGTCCTGCGCACCGCGGTCGCGGCCGTCACGGCGCAGGTCGGCCCGGAACGCGTTGTCGCACACGCCCACGCCGAGCCGCGCGCCTGAGCCACGGCGGCGGCCAACCGGCCCACCGCCTGTTCGATCGCTCGGTACTGTGCTGGTGCTCGACACCACGGTCGTGGTTCCGACGTGCCTCAGGGCGCCGACGGGGGCGGCGCGGGTGCCTGCAGTACGCCGCGCTCGAGGAGATCGGCAACCGCGGCCTCGTCCAGGCCGAGCAGCGTGGTCGCGATCTCGACGGTGTGCTCGCCGAGCAGCGGTGCCTGTCTGAACGGCGGATCGGCGATCCGTTCGCTGTGCACCTGCACGTTCTCCAACATGTACGGATCTCTGCCATACGGGTGCAGTTCCTCACGGAACGCGCGACGCTGGGCGTAGAACTCCCAGCCGGGGAGGTCGGCGGCATGCATGACGGCGCCTGCGGGCACGCCGGCGGCCTGCAGGAGATCCATGGCGCGGCGGGGGGAGTGCCGCGCCGTCCACTCCGACACGGCCGCGTCGACGCGAATCCTGTTGCGGTCTCTGCCGGTACGGGTACGCAATTCCGGCTCGGCGGCCAGGTCCGTCCGCCCGATCACCCGGCACAGCGCCTGCCAGTCGGCGTCGTCGCGGACGGTGACGGTCACCCACGTGTCGTCGCCGTCGGCGCGGAACAGACCCCACGGCGCGTCGTGCGCAGGGACGTCGGTCCGCTGGTGGCCGTCGCGCACGAGCGCTTCCCCGGCGATCTCGGCCGCGAGGTGACTGAGCATGACCTCGGACTGCGCGATGGACGCCGCACCGCCGCGGCCCGTGCGCTCGCGGCGCACCAGCAGGCCGAGTGCGGCCATCACACCGATGCGGGCACACACATGGTCCGGATACACCGTGACGGTGTCGCAGAACTCGTCCGGCTCCGACGGGTAGACCCACTGTTCGGTGAACCCGGCCGCGGCGCGTACCAGCGGTCCGTAGCCCAGTCGCTGCGCCCACGGCCCGGTCGGTCCGAACGCCGAGCTGTCCACGACCACGATGCCCGGGTTGACCGATTCCAGCGCGTCGTGATCCATGGCCAGGCCGGCGGCCACACCGGGTTTGAAGTTCGTCAGGACGACGTCGGATGCGCGCACCAACCGATGCGCGAGCGCCTGGCCTTCGGGTGACCGCAGATCGATTCCGATCGACCGCTTGTTCCGTTGTCCGGCAGCGAAACTCACGTTCATCGGGCTTCGTCCCGGGCGCAGTCCGTCCGGATATGCCGCGTTCTCGATCTTGATGACGTCGGCGCCCAGGTCGCCGAACAACCGCCCGGTGTCGGCGCCGACGACGATCACGCCGAGATCGAGCACCCGCAGCCCTTCCAGCGGCAGACGCTGTTCCCGTCGCGCACGCGACCCCGACACGGGTGCGCCGTCGGGTCGTCCGCCGTCGGCGGCGGGGACGGTGACGGCGTGCGCGCGGCGGCCGTCGATCTCCACGACACCGCGGGGCACCGGGGCGACGACGCCGGGGGAGAGTTCGACGTCGCCGAAATACTCACGGGCGGTGACCTGTTCGGCGGTCAGCGCCTCGGTCAGGCTCAGCACCGCGGCGGCCGGAACGCCGTGCCGCTGCCCGTCGACTTCCAGTTCCGCGCGGGTCTTGTCGGCGCAGAACGCTTCGATGGCCGCCCACAGGGGCGCCGACGTCAGCCGGTCCCGCAGACCCTCGAACCGGGGGTCGGCGAACTCCTCCGGCCGGCCCATCCACTCGAACATCCCGTGCCACTGGCGTTTCGACAGCAGGCAGATGCGGACGTAGCCGTCCTCGCACGGGATGATCGGATACCGCAGGCGTTCGGCCGCCCAGTCGCGTCGCTGCTGCGCGGCAGGCACTCCCGCCGACGCCATCGCCATGGTGCCGAACGGCGGGTCGAGCGCCTGCATCGCCCCCTCGAGCACCGAGAAGTCGATCCGGTCGCCGATGCCGGTGCGGAGCCGGTCGAGCAGCACCCCGAGCACCGCCACCCCCGCCTGGGCGGCCGCGACGTGGTACGGCAACTGCTCACCCGGCGGGACCAGCGGCTCCCGCCCGGGTATGCCCGACCGCGACAGTTCGCTGCTCAACGCGTGCAGCACCGGGGTGGTGGCCTGCCAGCCGGAGAAATCGTTGTCCCGCCCGAAATCGCTGAGCGACAACACCACCAGGCCCGGATGGCTTGCGCGGATCGACTCCACCGCGAGCAGGCGTTCGGCCGCCGACCCCGGCCCGGTGGCCTCGATGAGGATGTCGGCGGTGGCGAGCAGATCGGCCCACCGCCTGCTGCCGGCCGGCGTGGAGGTGTCGACCTCGACCGACACCACCGCCAGCCGGTTGATCGCCGTGGCGAGCGGTACCGGCCCGATCCGCGGGCCGACCTCCACCCGCTCGGTCACCCCGGTCAGGTCGACCGCGGTCACATGCGCCCCGAGGTCGGCGAGGAGGCGGCCGATGGCGGTCATCGGACCCGACGACAGGTCGAGGATCCGGACCCCCGCCAGCGGCGGATCGTAGTGGTCGGTCATGTCAGTTCCGGCGGGCGTCACGGAAGGGGATGTCACGGTCGACCTCCGGCTCCTTGGGCAACCCGAGGACCCGCTCACCGATGATGTTGCGCTGGATCTGATCGGTGCCGCCGCCGATGGAGGTGAAGTAGGCGTTGAGTGTCAGGAAGTTGATGTCGTCGGCCTCGGGGTTGTCCGGTCCGGTCAGCAGCGCCTCGGCGCCGATGATCTCGGTCTTCAGCCGCGCCTCGGTGTGCAGGATGTTCGACATCGCCAGCTTGCCCAGCGACATGATCGAGCTCGACGTGCCCTGCGAGGTGGACGCCTTCGCGCGGGCGTTGTTGAGCCGGTTCAGCTCTCGCAGCGACAGCGCGGTGGCCAGCGCGTCGCGGATCACGGGGTCGTCGAGCCGGCCGTGGGCCCGGGCGAGTTCGACGAGGCTGTCGGCGCGGGAGCTGTTGCGCGCTCCGCGTCCGCTGTCGCCCATGATGGACCGCTCGTAGGCCAGCGCGGTCTGCAGCACCCGCCAGCCGTTGCCGGCACCGCCGACGAGGTGGTCGTCGGGCACCGTGGCGTCGCTGATGAACACCTCGTTGAAATGCGATTCGCCGGTGATCTGCACCAGCGGCCTGACCTCGATGCCGGGCTGTTTCATCGGAAGGATGAAAAAGCTCAGGCCCTTGTGCTTGGGCACGTCCCAGTCGGTGCGGGCCAGCAGCAACCCGTAGTCGGCCGTCGCCGCACCCGAGGTCCAGACCTTCTGGCCGTTGACCACCCACTGGTCGCCGTCGCGCACCGCGGTCGCGTGCACGCCGGCGAGGTCCGATCCCGCGCCGGGTTCGCTGTAGAGCAGGCATGTGCTGGCCCGCTCGGTGAGGAAGTCGCGCAACAACGTGCGTTTGAGGGTCTCGCTGCCGAAGGTCAGCACCGTGTTCGCCGGGATGCTGTACTTGTCCCGCCGGGCGCCCGGCGCCCTGACCGCCCGGAACTCCTTCTCGATGGCCGAGGCCAGGTGGTTTGGATACCCGCGGCCGAACCACTCGGCCGGGTAGGTGGGCACCGCGTAGCCGGCGTCGAGCACCTTCTCCAGCCAGGCCACCCGCTCCGGCGACGCGACCCAGGGGTCGGTGGACTTCGGGAGCCCCTTCCAGTTCTGTTCCAGCCAGGTGCGGACCTCCGCGCGAAGTTCGTCGGCGCTCGGAGTCGGTGTCTCGGTCATCGGTCAGGCGCCTTTCGACTGGAGGTAGCGCTCGCGGTGCAGGCGGGGGCCGCCGAACAACCGCATACCGGTGCGGGCGCGCCGCAGGTAGAGATGCGCGGGGTGCTCCCAGGTGAAACCGATGCCGCCGTGCATCTGGATCGCCTGGGCGGCGGTGGTCTGGTAGGCCTCGGCGCAGGCGAATCCGGCGAGGGCGATCGCTGCGCCCGCGGCATCCGGATCGGCATCCCACTGCGCCGCGGCGTTCTGGGCGGCCGACGTCGAGGACTCGACCGCCAGCAGCAGATCGGCCGCCATGTGCTTGAGCGCCTGGAAGCTGCCGATGGGGCGGCCGAACTGAATGCGGGTCTTGAGGTAGTCGACGGTGATCTCGAAGATGCGCCGGGTGCCTCCGCACTGCTCACCGGCGAGCGCGATGACGGCCATGTCGAGCGCCCGCTGTACGGCGCCCCAGCCGGCCGAGCCGAGGCGGCGTGCCGGGGTGTCGGCGAAGGTGAACGTCGACAGCCGCACGCTGGGGTCGAAGACCGTCGCCGCGACCCGCTGGAAGCCGGCGGCGTCCGGAGCCACCGCGTACACGGCGATCCCGTCCGGGCCCTCGGCCACCACGAGCACGACGTCGGCGACCTGTCCGTCGGTCACGTAGTGGGCGCTGCCCGTCAGGGTTGCGGCGTCGGTGGCATGCACGTCGACGCCCTCGGCGGTCCAGGTGCCCGCTTTCCCGGTCACCGCGACCGTGCCGATGGCGGTCCCGTCGGCGATACCCGGCAGCAGCCGTCGCTTGTCGTCCTCGGAGCCCGCCGCCTGGACGAGAGTGGCGGTGAGCACCGCGCTGGAGAGGAACGGCGACGGCAGCAGCGCGGCCCCGGTCTCCTCGGCCACCGCTTCGAGTTCGGCGGCGCCCAGTCCCACACCGCCGTACTCGCCGTCGACGACGATGCCGGTGACGCCCTGGTCGGCGAGGCGGCGCCACAGGTCGCGGTCGAAACCGTCGTCGCCGGCCAGCACGCGCCGCACGTCCTGTTCGGTGCACCGGCTGCGCAGCAGATCGCGCACGGCCTCCCGCAGTGCCTCCCGTTCGGCGACGTCGATCGTCATGGCCACCCGCCTTCCCTGTCGTCGCTGTCAGCGTGCGCAGCGACCGGGAGACTGTAAATCACGAGTCTGGACACCTCGGATCTCCGAGAGCGACATGCGCCCCGGCTCAGGTGGCCGCGCGGGTCTCCCCGGCGTGCTGGACCTGGTTGCCGCCTCGCCGTTTGGCGGCGTACATGGCGGCGTCGGCCTCGGTGACCAGTCGTTGGAACGTCTGGTCGGCCTGTTCGGGCCGCACGTCACGCAGCGGAACGGTGGCGGTGCCGACGCTCGCCGTCATCCGGAACGGGGTCGAGTGGACGGCGGCGCACAGACCCTTGGCCCATTCGGTCGGCACCGCCGCCGCGACGATGTCGGCGATCAGGAACTCCTCGCCGCCCATGCGGCACAGCAGCGCGGTCTCCGCGCACGCGGCGGTCAACGCCTCGGAGACGTCGACCAGTGCGGCATCGCCACTGGCGTGGCCGTGCACGTCGTTGATCGCCTTGAACCGGTCGAGGTCGATCAGCGCCACCGCCAGGTACGCCTTGTCGGAGCGGGCCACCAGCCGCCCGACCACCGCGCTCGTGAACGCGCGCCGGTTGAGCAGGCCGGTGAGTGGATCGCGATCGGAGCGCAGCAGGTCGGTGCCGAGCGAACGCACGATCACCTGGATCGCGAAGGGCACACCGACGTTGAGTTCGAGCACGAGGAAGTACCCGGTGAGCGCCAGCACGAGTTCCCCTTCGGCCGCCACCCGCACGGCTTGCCACGCACCCACCGCCATCGCCAGCACGAAGTTGACCAGCATGTAGCGGGCCGTGTGGAAGAACGCGATGTATCCGCCGGACACCGCCAGCGCGGTACACGACATCAGCCCGATCAGGGGCTCGGCCTGCCAGAGGCATCCACCGGCGATCGTGGCGCTGCCGATGGCCGCGAAGACCATCGACTCGGTTCGGGTGGGCCAGCGCTTCAGCCACAGCACGGCCAGGCTCAGCCCCGCCAGCGCCGCCACCACCGCCAGGGCCACCGCGATCCGGTCGTCGATCGACGCCGGCCCCCACAGCGCATTGGCGGGCACCAGCGCCAGCGACGCCGCCACGACGGCCAGCCCGCGGCGCATCGGGGTCGCCATTCCACGGGTCTGCAGATAACCGCTGAGCCAGTCGAAATGGTCCGGCTGCCGCCACCACTTCTCCACCCAATTCACCGACAGGTCCCCCCAGGCCACACGCCCCGGCGCGTGTTTGCTCACGCTACAGGTGCAGTCCCCCCGAAGCGTTCGAATGCAATGAATTCCTTGACTCTGCGCTCAGGGCGCGGCAGTGGCCGGCCCTCACCCCCGTCCCAGACTCTGTGCGACGAGTCGGCGGCGTGACATCCGACACACCCGCCGTTCCCGAATTGTGCTGCGGCCACGGCTTTTCCAATCCGGTCGGGCAGCCCGCGCCGATCGCGTTGTAGCGCTCGGACCGCGTGGGTACGACACCCTTGGCGGGGGCGCGAGTCCGCCCCTGATGCCAGTCCACGAGGCACCTCACGCGCGCCGCGGCGTGCCACGCGTGCCTGCGCCGTCACCCGGGGAGACGGCGTCCGAACCCGAGATGCGAAAGCAGGACCCTGCTACGTGACAGCGACACCCGAGCATCCGACCCGCCGCACCCTCGGCCGCCGCACCGCGCTCAAGCTGCCGGCCCTGTTGACCGCATCGGCCGCGGCGTCTCGGCTGCCCCGGGCGTCGGCCGACACCGGCCGGTGGTCGGCCGAACGCGCACAGAGTTGGTACCGGGCGCAGGGCTGGCTGGTCGGGGCCAACTACATCCCCTCGAACGCCGTCAACCAGTTCGAGATGTTCCAGGCCGCCACCTTCGACCGGCGGCGCATCGACAGTGAGCTGCTGCTGGCCCGCCGCATGGGTCTCAACACGGTGCGGGTGTTCCTCCACGATCAGCTGTGGGCCCAGGACCGCAACGGGTTTGCCCGCAGGCTCGGGCAGTTCGTGACGATCGCCGCCCGGCACGGCATCAGACCACTGTTCGTGTTGTTCGACTCGTGCTGGGACCCGCTGCCGAAAGCGGGCCGCCAGCAACCTCCGCGGCCCGGTGTGCACAACTCCCGGTGGGTGCAGAGCCCCGGCGCCCATTTCATCTCCGACCCCCGCTACCGCCACGTCCTGCGCGACTACGTCACCGGCGTGCTCAGGCAGTTCCGCAACGACGAGCGCGTCCTGGGCTGGGATCTGTGGAACGAACCGGACAACCCGGCCAAGCAGTATCGCGACGTCGAGCGCAAGGACAAGTACGACCGGGTCGCCGAACTGCTGCCGCAGGTGTTCCGCTGGGCGCGCGAGGTCGCTCCCGTCCAGCCGCTGACCAGCGGGGTGTGGGACGGGGAGTGGGCGGATCCCGCCCGGCGCGGGCCCATCGTGCGCACTCAGCTCGACCACTCCGACATCGTCACCTTCCACAACTACGGCGACCCCGAGGAGTTCGACGCGCGGATCACCGAACTGGTTCCGCTCAAGCGGCCCATCGTGTGCACCGAGTTCCTGGCCCGCGAGTTCGGCAGCACGATCGAAGGGGTGCTGCCGGTCGCCCGGCGACGCAACGTCGGCGTCTACACCTGGGGTCTGATGTCGGGCCGGACCCAGACCCACCTGCCGTGGGACTCCTGGGACGAGCCCTACACCTCACCGCCCGACGTCTGGTTCCACGACCTGCTGCGGCCCGACGGGCAGCCCTACCGCGACACCGAGGTCCGCACCATCCGATCGCTGACGGGACGGGGCGGCCCGGCCTGACGGCGCCTCGCGGGTTTCGCTTCCGGGATCCCCGGAAACCCTGGCGCCATGAGCCGGGTCGTTCGTGGTGTCGCCGCCGCGGCCGCCTCGACCGTGGCCGCCGTCGGCCTGCGGGACCTCTTCCAGCGCAAACACGCCCTGCTGCGGAACTTCCCCGTCGTCGGCCACGCCCGGTACCTGATCGAAGCCGTCGGTCCGGAGCTGCGCCAGTACATCGTCGCCGCCAACGACGAGGAGCGTCCGTTCACCCGCGACCAACGCCGGTGGGTCTACGCCTCGTCGAAGAAGGAGAACAACTACTTCGGTTTCGGCACCGACAACGACGTGGAGCATTCGAGCGGCTATCCGGTGATCAAGCACCGCACGTTCGGGCGCAACGGACCCGCGTCGGCACCGATGGCGGGGCACGAAGTCCAGTTGCCGTGCGCGAAGGTGATCGGCGCCGCCCGCAACCGGCCGGGGGCGTTCCGGCCGACGTCGGTCGTCAACATCTCCGCGATGAGCTTCGGATCCCTGTCCGGCAACGCCGTCGAGGCGTTGAACCGGGGCGCCGCGCTGGCCGACTGCCTGCACAACACCGGCGAGGGCGGGATCTCGCGCTTTCACCGGTGCGGCGGTGAACTCGTCTTCCAGCTCGGCACCGCCTACTTCGGCTGCCGCGACGACCAGGGCCGCTTCAGCATGGAGCGGCTCAAGGACGTGGTTGCCGGGGCGCCGGTGCGGGCGCTGGAGATCAAGCTCAGCCAGGGCGCCAAACCGAGCCTCGGCGGGTTGCTGCCGGCGCCGAAGGTGTCCGCCGAGATCGCGGCCGCGCGCGGTATCCCGGAAGGCCGCGACTGCGTCAGCCCGTCACGGCACGCCGAGTTCTCCGACACCGACAGCCTGCTCGACTGGGTCGAACTGCTCGCCGCCGAGACCGGTCTGCCGGTGGGGATCAAGGCGGCCGTCGGCGATCTGGATTTCTGGTACGAGCTGACGGACCTGATGCGCGAGACCGGACGCGGTGTCGACTTCGTGACGATCGACGGCGGCGAGGGAGGAACCGGCGCGGCGCCGTTGATCTTCACCGACACCGTCTCGCTGCCGTTCCAGCTCGGCTTCGCGCAGGTGTACCGGATCTTCGCCGAGCGGGATCTGCACGAGCAGGTCACGTTCATCGGCGGCGGCAAGCTCGGGCTGCCCGACAATGCGGTGGTCGCGTTCGCGCTGGGCTGCGACATGGTCAACGTGGCGCGGGAGGCGATGCTCGCGATCGGCTGCATCCAGGCGCAGAAGTGCCACACCGACACGTGCCCCACCGGCGTGGCCACCCAGAACGCGTGGCTGGCCCGCGGGCTGGTGCCCGAGGTCAAAGCCGAGCGGGTGGCCAACTACATCAAGACCTTGCGGCGCGATCTGGTCAAGGTGGCCGAGGCGTGCGGCGTGCACCACCCCGGCCTGATCGGCACCGATTCGGTGGACATCCTCGACGGCCGGACGGGTTGCAGGCCGCTTCACGAGGTCTACGGTTACACGCCGGGGATGGGTCTGCCGTCGGTGGCCGACTGTGAGGAGATCACCCGGATCATGACGGCCGGGAAGACGCACGGGGGTTCGGCGCCGCCGTCGGCGTCAGCGGTGGGGTGAGCGGTCAGATCTTGCCGCGCGGGAACACCGTCTTGACGGCCTGAGTGATGTTCTCGCGCGCCGCCGCCGCCCCGGTGGGGTCCAGAGAGCCGATCGCCATCACGTAACGGCGTTCGGGTCCGATCGCGCCGGTGGACACGTGCAACTGGTTCCCGCCGTTCCAGCAGCAGAACCAGCCCTGCTTGACCGCCACCTGCTCGGCGTAGAGCCCCTCGGGAATGCCGAACCGCTGCGGATAGCCGTCGGTTCCCGTCGGTGTGGACTGCGCGAGGTTGCCGATGATCACGTCGGCCTGTTCCGGCGGCAGCCCACCGGTCCCGTCCAACAGCATGTCGTAGTAGCGGACGAGATCGCCCGCGGTGCTCTGTGTGACGTCCCAGTGTCCGTTGTACGGCGCCGTCGTGCCCGCCAATCCGTATCGCGCCTTCACGCGGGCGATGACGGCGTTCCCGCCACTGCGGTCCCAGAACATCTGTGCCGCGCTGTCATCGGAGGAGCGCAGCATGGCATCGAGTGACTTGCGGTCCGCCTCGGAGAGTTTCGTCGCGCCCTCCGACTCCCGCAGCAGCAGGTCGTCGGCGATGAACAGCTTCACCACGGAGGCGATCGGGAACGGTTTGTCGGCCCCGCCGGTGACGAGTTGGCCGGTGTCGCGGTCCAGGACGGCGATCTCGACGTCAGCGCCGGACGCGGCCGCGTCGGCAGTGGCCTGACGGACGCGGGCGTCGAGCCCGTCGAGGGTCGGCGCCGGCTGAGCGGGCGGGGCCTGCGGAGCTGCGAATGTCGCCTGCGGGACGTTCTGCGTGGCCGGCGGCGCACCCCCGGCCTGTGCCTCGCAACCGGCGACGAGCAGCGTCGCGCCTGCGATCACCATGGTGGTCGTCGCCCAATTCGGCAGCCGCCGATGCATAGAACTCCGCCGAGCAGATCCTGTAGTGAGCACGCGGGGTGCCACGCCGCGCCCACCGGTTACCCCACCTAAGCAGTCTTATTCACCTGCGTGGAGTGACCCACCGCACCGGCCGAGCCCCTGACATCTAGTGGGTGTTGGTGGCGTGGGTTGGAGGGGGGAGTACCACCACCAGTCGGCGCGTTCGCCGGACGGGCCGCGGTAGAGCGGTACTGCCGGGGGCGGCCCGTTGGGTGGGCGGGCAAGTGAGCCGGCTTGAAGTTCTCGTCCCGTGCTGTCGGTGACGGTGAGATGGTGGGCGGGTCCGGTGATGGTGATGATGCGGTGGTGGTAGGGGCAGAGCAGCAGGGTCGGGTGTGGGTTCGGGTTGTGGTTCGGGTTCGAGGTGATCGCGGTGCGCAGTTGATTGACAGAGGCGTTGGCGGCCAGTTCGGCGTAGTGCTCATCGGAGCCCGGGGCGGCCTTGTCGGCGATGACGCCGACCTGGTCCAGTGACAGGCCGCCCTTCCAGGCCATCAGCGCCGCGACCGAGCGGGCGCCGGTGATGCCGCACAGTCGTCGTGCTCGATCTCGATCGACAGGACGCACCCCCACCGCGCCAGACGAGTCGTTCGAGGACATGACCCCATCATCACAACAGGGTCCGACACATCTCGGGACCGATGATCAGGTGATGCTGACGACCGCCCGGTTACCCAACGGCGCCTGGAGTCCGACCGGCAGGCTGGCGAACACCCCGATCGCGATGCACGCCCGGTTGACCGCTTCCGGCAGCGTGCCGTGCCGCAGCTTCACCGCGACGATGTCGGCCGTCTCCTGCACCTCGGCGTGCACGCCGAAGCACTCGGGCGTACCGCTCGTGAAGCGCACGAGCAGTGCGCGCTCGTCGGGCAGCCGGCCCCACGACTCGATCGCCTGCGGGCGGGGATCCACGATCGTCGGGTTGTCGACGAACGTCGTGAAACCGTCGGTCTGGGGACGTTCGGGTATCTGCGTGATGGTCGGTGTCGGTGGCTGCGCCGCAGCGGGAATCGCCGCCGCGAGGGCGCCGGCGGACAAGACGAGGGCCGTGGCGGTCCGGCAAACGATGCGCATGCCCGACCCTAACGCGCGGGCTCAGTACCGAGGGACGGTTCCGCCAGCCCCGCCAGCGCCGCGGGCAGCGCTCCGCGGTGCAGCACCCCGAGGCGCTGGGTGGCGCGGGTCAGCGCGACGTAGAGGTCGGCGGGCCCACGCGGCCCGGTGAACAGACGCTCGGGCTCCACCAGCAGCACCGCGTCGAACTCCAGACCCTTGATCTCCGACGGCGCGACCGCGCCCGGCACATCCGGGGGACCGATCACCACGCTCGTGCCCTCGCGGCCGGCCTCCTCGCGCACGAATTCGTCGACGGCGTCGAGCAATTCGTCCTCGGTGACCTGCCGGCGCCACGGTCGCACCCCGGTGGCGCGCACGGACTCCGGCGGCGTCACCTCGGGGGCGAACTCGGCGAGGACCGCGGCCGCGACATCCATGATCTCGGCGGGGGTGCGGTAGTTGACCGACAGCGACCGGTACACCCAGCGGTCCGGCACGTACGGGTCGAGCATGGCCGCCCAGGACCGTGCCCCCGCGGGCGACCGCCGCTGGGCGAGGTCGCCGACGACCGTGAACGACTTGCTCGGGCAGCGACGCATCAGCACCCGCCAGTCCATCTCCGACAGTTCCTGCGCCTCGTCGACCACGACATGCCGATACGTCCACTCCCGGTCCGCCGCAGCGCGTTCGGCGAGTTCCCGGTTGTCGCGTTCGGCGAAGCGGTCCGCCAGATCCTCACCGTGCAGCAGATCCGTGGCGAGGAGCAGATCCTCGTCGTCCATCAGGTCCTCGTGCGCCACCATGGATTCCAGTACGCCCTCGGCGTATTCGGCTTCGGCCTCGCGCTCCCTCTCGGCGGCGGCCTCGGCCGCCAGATCACGGCCCAGCAGATCGACCAGTTCGTCGAGCAGTGGTACGTCCGACACCGTCCACGCGGCGCCGTCGGCGCGCCACAGCGCCGCGTCGGCGCCGGCCGCCTGCAGGCGCTCCCGCGACTCGTACAGCTCGGCCAGCAGGGTCTGCGGGGTCAACACCGGCCACAGCTCGTCGAGCGCCGCCATGTACTGCGCGCTGTCCGCGAGGTCCTCGAGCACGTCGGCGCGCAGTTCCTCCCATGCGCCCTTGTCCGACCGGGACAGCCAGCCCCGGCCGATCCGGGACACCGCGCGTTCGGTGAGCACGTACTCGACGATGTCGCGAAACACCTTGCGCGCGTGGTTGTGCGGCAGACCACTGCCGCGGGCTTCCTCGATCGCCCACCGCGCGGTCTCGGCGTCGATCTGCACGGTCACATCCGGCAACTCGATGACGAGGGGCTGCTCGGGCACCCGCTGCCGGTCGGCGACCGCGGCCGCGAGCACGTCGAGCATCTTCAGCGAACCCTTCACCTCCGCGGCGCTGTCCTCAGCGGTGACGGACAGGCCCGGCACCAGGTCACCGGGCGTCATGAAGACGACGTTGGTCTCACCGAGCGACGGCAGCACCCGGCTGATGTGGTTGAGGAACGCGGGGTTGGGACCGATGACCAGCACACCGTGGCGTTCGATGCGGGCCCGCTGCGTGTAGAGCAGGTAGGCGACGCGGTGCAGCGCCACCACGGTCTTGCCGGTACCCGGACCGCCCTCGATGACCAGCACACCGGAATGGTCGTGGCGGATGATCGCGTCCTGTTCGGCCTGGATCGTCGCGACGATGTCGCGCATCCCCTCGCCGCGGGGTGCGTTCACCGCGGCGAGCAACGCAGACTCGCCGCCGTGTTCGTCTCCCCGGGGGCGGCCGAACACCTCGTCGGTGAAGTCCAGCACCCGTCTGCCGCGGGTGTGGAACTGGCGGCGCCGGCGCATACCCTCCGGGTTGGCGGCCGTGGCGACGTAGAACGCCCGCGCCAGCGGTGCCCGCCAATCGAGCAGAAGCGGCTCGAAGTCGTTGTCGCGGTCGAAGATTCCGATCCGTCCGATGTAGAGCCGCTCACCGGAATCGGCATCCAGCCGGCCGAAGCACAGTCCGTCGTCGGCGACGTCGAGGCGCTGC
Source organism: Mycolicibacterium litorale (assembly GCF_014218295.1). Next base: position 5,446,469 of record NZ_AP023287.1, on the reverse strand, counting down.
CGCTCCTTGGCGAGCGCCCGCACCTCCGCATCGCGTTCGACGAGCGCGCCGTCCCCGCGCAACGCGGCGGCGTACTTCTCCTTGGCCCTGGCCCGTTCCGCGTCGAGCCGGGTGTAGAGCCCCGCCACGTAGCCACGCTCGGACCGCAGATCGTCCTCGTACCCCGCCATGACCGCCTCACCACCCTTGATTCCGGCCGAAGCCAGCCATTTTGGGGGATGACCCCGGCCTTGCCGCAAGCCCCCACCCGCCCGATAGACTGGTAGTGGCCCGCAACCGGTGGCGGCTACTTCTCCTGAGCGATCTGGATCAGGTTCCCGCACGTGTCGTCGAGTACCGCCGTCGTCACCGGACCCATGTCGACGGGCTCCTGGGTGAACCGCACACCGAGGGCCGTCAGCCGTTCGAACTCCGCCGCGACGTCGTCGACGGCGAAGGACGTGAACGGGATACCGTCGGCGACCAGCGCCTCCTTGAACGGTTTCACCGCGGGGTGGCCGTCGGGTTCCAGGACGAGTTCGGTGCCGTCGGGATTGTCCGGGGACACCACGGTGATCCACCGCGCCTGCCCCATCGGGATGTCGTGCTTCGGGACGAACCCGAGGATCTCGGTGTAGAACCGCAGCGCCTTGTCCTGGTCGTCAACGAGCACGCTCGCCAGGTTGATCTTCATCACGCGTCCCCTTTGTCGTCAGCCACCGCTCGACGATCGGTTCGAGCGGTGCGGTGTTGAGGTAGTGGAACTTGTACCGGCCTTCGCGCCTGGTCTCGACCAGGCCCGCATCCTCGAGAACGTCGAGATGCTGCGAGATCGCCTGCCGCGACGAACCGAGCCCGTGCTTGGTGGTCAGGCGCGCGCAGATCTCGAACAACGTCTGCCCGTTCCGGTCGGCCAGCTCGTCGAGGATCGTCCGGCGCGTGGGATCGGCCAGGGCCTTGAAGACGTCACCCACGCCGCCCACGTTAGGCAAGTAGCCACTTGCATGTCAATGGCGGTGGAAGGATTGCTCCGTGACGGTGTCCCCACTCCATGACCCCGACTGGCGCGGCTTCGCCAGCGACAACTACGCCGGTGTGCACCCCGAAGTGCTCGCCGCCCTCGCCGCCGCCAACGGTGGGCACCAGGTCGCCTACGGCGAGGACCGGTACACGGCGCGGCTGCGCGAGGTGATCCACGCGCACTTCGGCGAGCGCGCCGAGGTGTTCCCCGTCTTCAACGGCACCGGCGCCAACGTCATCTCGCTGACCAGCGTGCTGCCCCGCTGGGGTGCCGTCGTCGCGGCGGCCACCGCCCACATCAACACCGACGAGGCCGGCGCGCCCGAACGGATGACCGGCATCAAGCTGCTCACCGTCGCCGCGCCGGACGGCAAGCTCACCGATGACCTGATCGGGCGGGAGGCGTGGGGCTGGGGCAACGAACACCGGGCCCAACCGCTCGCCGTGAGCATCACGCAGACCACCGAACTGGGCACGCTCTACCGCCCCGACGAGGTGCGCGCGATCTGCCGGTTCGCCCACGACCGCGGGATGGCCGTCCACGTGGACGGGTCGCGGCTGTGGAATGCGGCGGCTGCGCTGGGCGTGCCGTTCCGCGAGATCACCACCGACGCCGGCGTCGACGTCCTGAGCCTCGGCGGCACGAAGAACGGGCTGCTGGGCGTCGAGGCCGTCGTGGTCCTCGACCCGGACCGCGCCACGGGGCTGGGCTATCTGCGCAAGCTGACGATGCAGCTCTCCAGCAAGATGCGCTTCGCCTCGGCGCAGCTGCTGGCGCTGTTCGACGACGATCTCGGCCTGCGCAGCGCGGCGCACGCCAACGCCATGGCCGCCCGGCTGCGCGCCGCACTCGAGGACGGCATCGCCGACGGGACGCTGCCCGGCCTGGCCTTCACCCAGGCCACCGAGGCGAACGCGCTCTTCGCGACGCTGCCGACGGACGCCGCCGACCGCATCCGCGAACGGGTGCGCTTCTACGATTGGAACCGCGCCCGTGGCGAGGTCCGGTGGATGACCGCGTGGGACACCACCGAAACCGACGTCGACGGATTCGTCGCCGTCGTCCGCGAGGAGTTGCAGCGCGGCCGAGCCGTACGGTGAGACGGTGACGATCAGCTATGACGAGGCGCTGCGCGAGCGCATCCGGTCGCACCTGGCCGGCCACGACCGCCGCACGGTGACGGATCCGACGAAGCGGCACGCCGCGGTCGCGGTGGTCCTCGTCGACTCCGAGATCGGCGAGGACCGGGTGGATCCGGCGCCCGTCGACGACTGGATCGACGGTCGGCCGATGGAGGCCGGACTGGACGGCCGGATGGTCGACGTCTCCGGTGGTGCGGCATTTCTGTTGTGCCGCAGGGCATCCCGGCTGACCACGCATGCGGCGCAGTGGGCGCTGCCGGGCGGTCGGCTCGATCCGGGGGAGACCGTGGTCGACGCCGCGCTGCGCGAACTCGACGAGGAGGTGGGCGTCGCGCTGCCGGATTCGGCCGTGCTCGGCCTGCTCGACGACTACCCGACCCGCTCGGGATACGTCATCACTCCCGTGGTGCTGTGGGGCGGCGGCCGGCTGGACCTGCGGCCGGCGCCCGACGAGGTGGTCGCGGCATATCGGGTGGGGCTGCACCAACTGCAGCGCGACGACTCACCGCGGTTCGTCTCGATCCCCGAGAGTCCGCGCCCGGTGGTGCAGATCCCGCTGGGCAACGACCTGATCCACGCGCCGACGGGAGCAGTCCTGCTGCAACTGCGGTGGCTTGCCCTCGAAGGCCGCCGCGACCCCGTCGACCACCTCGAACAACCCGTCTTCGCCTGGCGGTAGCGGTCAGTCCATGCGGCCGGCGTCGAGCAGACGCAGCACCGCCGTCCCCTCCTCGTCGGAGGCCTCGAGATCGACCTCCACCTCGAAGCCCCAGTCGTGGTCGCCGGCCGGATCGTCGAGGATCTGGCGCACCCGCCACTGACCGGGCTGCCGGTCGAAGATCAACAGCGCGGGCCCGCGGGCGTCGGCGCCGGTGCCCACGTCGTCGTGCTCGGCGTAGTACTCCTCACCGACGTCGGCCCAGCGCTGCGCCGGCCACCCCGCGGCGGCGTCCAACTCACCGAGGCCGGCCCAGTCCCGCCGCGCGAACAGTTCGACGCGGCGGAACAGCGCATTGCGGACCATCGCGGTGAACGCGCGCTCGTTGCCGGTGAGCGGCCGCGGGCGCGCCGGCACCGAAACCGGCTCGTCGAGCGGCTGATCCGGGCTGGTCAGCTGTTCCCACTCATCGAGCAGGCTCGAATCCACCTGGCGCACAAGCTCGCCCAGCCACTCGACGATGTCGGTCAGCTCGTCGGTGCGCGCGGCGGTGGGCACACCCGACCGCAGCGCCTTGTACGCGTCGGACAGATAGCGCAGCACCGCCCCCTCGGATCGGGTGAGCCCGTAGACGCTGACGTACTCGCGGAACGTGAAGGCACGTTCCCACATCTCGCGGACCACGGACTTCGGTGACAGCCGGCCGTCCGCGGCCCACGGATTGCTCTGCAGGTACACCTCGAACGTGTGCTCGAGAAGTTCGGCGAGCGGCTTCGGATAGGTGACGTCGTCGAGCAGTTCGATCCGCTCGTCGTACTCGATCCCTTCGGCCTTCATCGCGGCCACCGCTTCGCCTCTGGCCTTCTTCAGTTGGGCCGCCAGGATCTGGCGTGGATCCTCCAGCGTCGCCTCGATCACCGAAACCACATCCAGCGCATAGCTTTCCGACTCGATATCGAGCACGTCGATGGCCGCGAGCGCGAATGTGGACAGCGGCTGGTTGAGCGCGAAATCCCGCGGTAGGTCCACGGTGAGCCGGTAGCGTCTGCCCTCGGGGGTGTCGACGCGCTCGATCACCCCGGCCTGCAGCAGCGACCGCGCGATCCCCACCGCTTCACGGATAAGGTGCAGTTGGCGTTTGCGCGGTTCGTGGTTGTCGGTGAGCAGCCGCCGCATCGCCTCGAACGGATCGCCCGATCGATCTCCCGTCGCTTCGCTCGCCCCGGCTCTGGCCACCACGTCGAGGATCATCGCCGTCGACACCCGCATGTTGCTGTGCAACGGCTCCGGGACCGCCTCCACGAGGCGCTTCATCGTCGACTCACTCCACGGCACCATGCCCTCGGGCACCTTGCGCCGCACCAGCTTCCGCCGCTTCTTCGGATCGTCGGCGACCTTGGCGAACTGTTTGAGGTTCTCCACCTCGTGGTCGGGTGCCTGGACGACGACGGTGCCCGCGGTGTCGTAGCCCGCGCGCCCGGCGCGGCCCGCGATCTGGTGGAACTCACGGGCGTTGAGCAGCCGGGTGCGGGTGCCGTCGTACTTCGACAACGCGGAGAACACCACGGTGCGGATCGGCACGTTGATCCCGACGCCCAGGGTGTCGGTGCCGCAGATGACCTTCAGCAGACCTGCCTGGGCGAGCTGTTCGACGAGCCGCCGGTACTTGGGCAGCATCCCGGCGTGGTGCACTCCGATCCCGTGGCGCACCAGCCGCGACAGCGTGGTGCCGAAGGCCGTTGAAAAGCGGAAGCGGCCGATATGTTCGGCGATCGCGGCCTTCTCGGCCTTGGTGCACACGTTGATGCTCATCAGCGCCTGAGCCCGCTCCAGCGCGGACGCCTGGGTGAAGTGGACGACGTAGATCGGCGCCTGCTTGGTCTCGAGCAGCTCGGAGATCGTCTCGTGCATCGGGGTCGTCGCGTACGAGTAGAACAGCGGCACAGGACGATCAGCGTGGGCGACGAGCGCCGTCGGTCTGCCGGTGCGCCGGGTCAGGTCCTCGCGCAGGAACGTGACGTCGCCCAGCGTGGCCGACATCAGGAGGAACTGCGCACGCGGCAGTTCCAGCAGCGGCACCTGCCACGCCCAGCCGCGGTCGGGGTCGCCGTAGAAGTGGAACTCGTCCATGACGATGAGATCACTGGCTGTGTTTGATTCCCCGCCTTCACGCAGCGCGATGTTGGCGAGCACCTCGGCGGTGCAGGCGATGATCGGCGCAGAGGAGTTCACCGCGGCATCGCCGGTGAGCATGCCGACGTTCTCGGCGCCGAACAGCCCGCACAGGGCGAAGAACTTCTCGCTGACCAGCGCCTTGATCGGGGCGGTGTAGTAGCTGCGCCGACCGGCCGCCAGCGCCGCGTACTGCGCGCCGGTGGCGACCAGCGACTTCCCCGAACCCGTCGGCGTCGCGAGGATGACGTTGGCGCCGCTGACCAGCTCGATCAGCGCCTCCTCCTGCGCCGGGTACAGCACGGTGCCGCTCGCCTCGGCCCACGCGGCGAAGGAGGCGAACAGCTCGTCGGGGTCGGCGCCTCGGGCGCGCAGGGGCGACAGATCACTCGGATCGTCGAGCAGCGGGACGGTCATCGGGGTCCAGCCTGCCTGACACCGCCCCGCACCCCTCAGGTGGCTTCGAGTCGCGCCCTGATGGTCGCGAGGCGCTGCCGCAGTTCGGCTTCGTCGATGACACCGCGGACCACCAGCGAATGCGCCAGGGAGACCAGCTGGTTCTCGGGGTAGGGCAGGTCGGCGTAGAGCGTCGCCGACAGTGCGTCCTCCTCGTCGCGGCGCTCCTTGAACGTGGGGATGTCGGCGTCGGCGCAGCTGCCGTGGTCGAGCGCGTCGCAGAGGCCGTCGAGGCTCGTCTTCCACGGCGGCACCGGATTCTCGACGCCGTACTTGGCGGCCATCCGCGGCCACACCTGCCCGCGTTCGACGATGTGCGCCAGGGTTTCGATGGGCTCGGCGGACACGGCGCGCTCAGTCGCCGACGGGATGGATGGCCGGGATGGTGTCGACGATGACATTCGCCGTGACGCCTGGTTTGGGCAGCGCGACGCCGATGAGGCAGTCGCGCGTGATGATCTCGGTGAGCTGGTCCTCGGTCCAGCCGTCGGTGCCCTCGGGACGCATCGGCATCACCATGTAGCGGTGCTTCTGGTTGGAGTCCTGGACCCGGACGTCGACGTCGTCGGGCAGATACAGCCCGAACTCGGCGAGCACCTGCCGCGGCCAGCGCACCATCCGCCTGCGGTAGTTCGGCGTGCGGTACCACTCCGGTGAGTTGCCCAGGATCGGCCGCGGGTAGCAGGAGCACAGTGCGCACACGATGACGTGATGCAGGGTCGGGGTGTCGGCGAGGATCTCGAACGCGGTGAAATCGCTGGGTGTGCCGAACCCGGTCGGTTCGAGCCAGTCGACACCGACCTCCTTGCTGGCGGTCATCGGTTCGCGCAGCGCCAGATCCTTGAAGTCCGGGTCCAGCCAAGCCCGGGCCACGAGGCGCGCGGCGGGGGCGGGGCCGATGTGTTCGGCGTACTCGGTGAAGCGCCGGTGGTCCTCGGTGGTGAAGATGCCCTTCTCGATGCACAGCTCGCGCAGCGCGATCTCGAGGACCTCGAAGTCGGTGATCTCGTCGACCATCGGTTTGACGGTCCGGTCGTGGTCGTGGTCGTGGTCGTGGTCGTGGTTGTGGTTGTGGTTGTGGTTGTGGTTGTGGTCGTGGTCGTGGCTCACGGTGGTGTCCTGTCGGGTTTCAGCCGGCCGGTTCGAGCCAGCGCTCGGGCAGTTCGGTCTGCAGGGTGTCGGTCGCGGTGCCGGTGTAGCCGTGCCACAGCTCGGACTGGTTGAACCGGACGATGTAGAACCACTCCGGGGTCACCTCGCGATCCCAGGTCTCGTCCTCGGCGGCCGGGCTCTCGTAGGAGACCTCGGCGATCACACCGGTGGCGCCGCGCGCGTACTCGGGCGTGCGGGTGTAGAACAGCACGGGCAGCTCCCGCACGCGCACCGCGTCGCCGACGGCGAACTTCGCCGGAGGAGCAAGCCCGGCGTACACCTGCGGATCGCCCTTGCCCACCGCCTCGCGGTGCTGTCGGTTCCGCCGGACCTGGGAGCCGTCGCCTTCGAATCTCGGCTGCGCCTCGGGGGTTCGACCGTCGAGGCCGCCGGCGTAGCGGGCCTTCACCTCGGCCATGCGTTCGGTCAGTTCGGTGAGCCCGATGTGGTGTTTCTCCACCAGCACCCGGGCCACCGCCAGTGCCCAGCGCCCGTAGTAGGGCAGGCCCAGGTACTGCGCCCGCCCGACGTCGACGTTGCCGATCCGGCGGCGCTCCTCCGACAGCCAGATGCCCCGCCAGCCCAGCACCTCGCAGGTGACGTAGATGGCCTCCTCCCACGCTTCTTCCTGCTTGTTGAGGAACTCGTCGGGAGCGTCGGGTTCGCCTCCGACGTCGTGCACGGGTTTGAGGTACGCCGTGATCCGTTCGTGGTCGAGCAGATCGGGGGTGGGCGCGTCCGGCAGTTCGGGATAGGCCGATTTGAGCCGTGCGACGAGATCCAACTGTGCTGCGCGCTGGGCTGATGTACTCACGGGTTCCCCCTCGGAGCGCGGATGCCGGTCCGGTCGACGCTGCGTCACGGACGGCGGCGCGCGCCGATCTCGATTGTCGGGCATGGCGGGCGCGGTCGGGGTTCGTTTCACGAGATCGGACGCGCCAGGCGGATCTGCGCCGGGCCGCCGCGATACGCGTTATCGTCCCCGGATGAGCGATGGGGTGACGAGCTCGCGCGAGTCCGGTCCGACACGCGCTCCGACGAGCACCCGCCGGGCCGTGCTCAACACCATCAGGGGATCGGCGGGAAACCTCGTCGAGTGGTACGACGTCTACGTCTACACCGTCTTCGCGACGTACTTCGAGGCCCAGTTCTTCGACCAGGACGACGAGAACTCGACGCTCTACATCTACGCGATCTTCGCCGTCACCTTCGTGATGCGGCCGGTGGGTTCGTGGTTCTTCGGCCGCTTCGCCGACCGCCGCGGACGCAAGGCCGCACTCATGGTGAGCATCACCGTGATGTCGTCGTGTTCGTTCCTGGTCGCCGTCATGCCGACCCGGGAGGTCATCGGCTACTGGGCGGCGGTGATCCTGATCGCGGCCCGGCTCCTACAGGGGTTCGCCACCGGCGGCGAGTACGGCACGTCGGCGACCTACATGTCCGAAGCCGCCACACCGCACAGGCGCGGCTTCCTGTCCTCGTTCCAGTACGTCACGCTGGTCGGCGGCCACGTGCTGGCGCAGTTCACGCTGCTGATCGCGCTCAGCGTCATCGGGGTCGAGGCGGTGACGGCGTGGGGCTGGCGGATCGGCTTCTTCATCGGCGGTATCGCTGCCCTGGTGGTGCTGTGGATGCGCCGCTCGATGGACGAATCGTTGAGCGAATCGCACCTGGAGGCGATCCGCGAGGGCAAGGACCGCGAGGCCGGTTCGGTGCGGGCGCTGTTCACCACGCACTGGCGTCCGCTTCTGCTGTGTTTCCTCATCACGGCGGGCGGCACGGTCGCGTTCTACACGTACACGATCAACGCCCCTGCGATCGTGAAGTCCACCTTCGGATCCGATCAGGCCCTGACCGGAACCTGGATCAACCTGCTGGGCTTGATCTTCCTGATGCTGTTGCAGCCACTCGGCGGGCTGCTCAGCGACCGGGTCGGGCGCAAACCGCTGCTGGTCTCGTTCGCCGTCGGCGGCATCCTCTACACCTATGTGCTGCTGACGTATCTGCCGCAGACCACGTCGCCGTTGACGGCGTTCGCGCTGACGGCCGTCGGCTACGTCATCCTGACCGGCTACACCTCGGTCAACGCGATCGTGAAGGCCGAGTTGTTCCCCGCCGATGTCCGGGCGCTGGGCGTCGGCCTCGGCTACGCGCTGGCGAACTCCGCGTTCGGCGGCACCGCGCCGCTGCTGTACCAGGCCGCCAAGTCGGGCGACCACATCGGCTGGTTCATCGTCTACGTGACCGCCGTGATCGGGGTCAGCCTGCTCGTCTACGTCTTCGGTCTGAAGAACAAGGGCATCACCGCACTCGACCGCGAGCAGGGCAGCGCGTGGGGCGTGCCCGCACCCGCCGCCGGCCGCTGACCGTCACACCGGTGACATCGACACCAGGCTGAAGATCCGCACGCGGCCGGGCACTTTGGCGTGGCACTGCGAGAGCAGCGGTTCGGACCAGCCCTCCTCGAGGGTCACCTCGAGCGGGCCGGCCTCGGAGTCGAGCACCACGCGGTGGCTGTTGTCGCCGCGTTCGACGGTCAGGGGGGCAAGGCTCGCGATGCGATCGTCGCCGTACTTCTCGCGGGCGAAGTACTGGGCGGCCTGCACCGCATGCGGTAGCGAGGTGCGGCCCCGCAGATAGCGATTGTCCAGTCGGCCGTCGAGGTACAGGCGGACCAGTTCGGCGGCGTCGGTCGAGTCGACCCGCCCGTAACACAGCCCCTCCGGCAGGATGAGCATGGTTGCTGCGAACCGGTCCCCGCCGAGATGGGAACACTCCCAAGCCACTTCGGGATACGCGGCGGTGATGGCCGCGATCGCGCCGCGGCCCCGTACCGCGCAGCACTGGTCGTGTCGTCCGTGTGCGCACACCGCGACGACGGGGTCGGTGCACGGGCTGCCGTCGGACCCGTCCAAGGCGAGGTCGAGATACCCGTGGGGGCCGTCGACCTCACCGGCGTACAGGGCCTCGTCGCCGAGGCCGGCGCGGGCCACGAACCACCGCCACCGCGCGGTGGCCGAGCGACGGCCGTGGCGGCGGATGGCCGCGATGCGCATCCCGGCCGCCTCGACGCGCCGGACGATCGCGCGGCCGAGGTCGGGGTCGATCACCGCCGGTGACTGCAGAAACGCCGAAGGCCCCCAGCCGCCGGGCAATTCGAGCAGCAGCCACGACGAACCGGCGGACGCGGTGCCGTACATCGGGTCGCCGCGGCGCACCGACTGGTCACTGCACGGGATACGACGTGTGCCGCTCATCGGGCGGCGGGCGTCACGACCGCCTCGCGCAGCAGCCGGCGGATGAGCACCGTCGCGTCCGCCCGGTCGAGGCCCGGCAGACTGCCCGCGTCCGCGACCAGTCCGCGGTGCAACGCGAGCACCGCCTGCCCGCACGAGGCGGGGAACGAGATGACCCGGTCGGGCAATCGCAGCGCGATGCGGTCCCCCGAGGTGTCGACGGTCGCGACCAGACCGTGCCGCCACCGCACCGGGGTGGTGTCCGCGTGGGCGGCGGCGTCCAGTGCCGCCAGCGGCCGCACCGCGACGGGACGGGTGCGGTCGGCGTGTCTGCGCGTCAACTGCTGGGCGGCCGCACGGCTGAGGGCGGTCGCGTCGTCGCGCAGCGTCTCGACCAGTTGCGCCATCACCTTGGTCACCGACGCGATGATCTCATCCTGATCGGCGGGGTCGGCGCCCATCGGCAGCGAGGCGCGGAAACTCTCGTCGTCGGCCAGCGCCTCGACCACCGCGCGGGCCACGTCGAGGCCCGTCACCGCGGACACCCCGACGGTGAGATGGATCGACGTCGTGTCCAGCGCCTGCGCCGAATGCACCCAGCCACGGGGGAGGTACAGCGCATCACCCGGCGACAGGACGGTGTCGATGACCGGTTCGCCGCGCGCCCGCTCCGCGATCGCCGCCCTGTGCTGCGTCCACGGCTGGGACGGCAGGGGATGGGTGTGCACGGGTTCGTGGACGACCCAGCGCTTCGCGCCCGCGGTCTGCAGGACGAAGACGTCGTGGACGTCGTAGTGGGGATCGAAGCCCCGGTTGCCGGGCGGGGTGATGTAGGCGTTCGTCTGCACCGGATGGCCGAGGTCGTCGACCATGCCGCGGACGAAGTCGATCACCGGCGGCCAGAGCCGGTGCAGGCCCTGCAGCACGATGGTGGCGCCCGCGGCGAACTGGCCGAGCACCTTGGCGGAGTCGACCTGGTCGGGCATCTCCGCCCCGAAGCCGGCGGGCCCCAGATAGCAGTCCTTGGACAGGACGTCACCCTCTTTGGCCAGCCGGATGAACGGTGCGCGTACCCCGCGTTCGGCGATCAACTCGTCGACCATGCCGGGCGAGAGGAGATCGGCGAAATCGCGGGGCAGCGCCCCGGAACGGCTGAGCAGCGGTCGGCGTCCCCAGTATTCGGTGGCGAACGACTGCGGATCGGTGGCGATGCAGCGGCTCAGCATCTCACTGGGTCACGCGGTGCCGTCGGCCCCGCCGTCGTGGCCTTCGGGATTGGAGCCGCCGTCGGCGGTGCCTTCTCCGGTGTTCGCGGTGCCGTCGGCTCCGCCGTCGTGGCCTTCCGGATTCGAGCCGCCGTCAGCGGTGCCCTCACCGCCGCCGGGTGTGGTTTCGATGTCGTCGTCGTCGAGCGCCATGGTGGTTCCCTTTCTGTCGGCGCAATCGCGTCGAATACCGGCTCCGGCCGTCAGGGCGGCCCGCGAGTGGACTGGGTACCGGCGCGTTGCCACCGCAGGGTTGCCGCACCCGGGACCAACGAAACGAGCAGGACGTTCCTGCATGATCCGACAAACGGTGCCATTGGTACCGTAATTGGTACTGTAATCAGCCGACAGTGAGGAGAACCGATGCTGATCGGCGTCACCGGCGGAACCGGATACGTCGGAGCCCATTGCGTCCGCGCCCTGCTGGCGGACGGCCATCGGGTGCGGCTGCTGGTCGGACCCGACGCCGAGGGGGCGCCGGTGCTCGACCGCCTGGCCGACCTCGGTGAGATCGACGTCTTCTCCGGCGACATCCGCCGGCCGGAGACGATCTCGCGACTGCTCGACGGGTGCGATGCCGTGCTGCACGGCGCGGGCGTCGTGGGCACCGACAACCGGCGCAGTGCGCTCATGTGGGAGGTGAATGCCTACGCCACGGAGGCGCTGCTCACCGAGGCGGTGCGCGCCGGGCTGGACCCGGTCATCTCGGTGAGCAGCTACAGCGCACTGTTCCCGCCGCCCGACGGCATCATCGGACCGGACACCCCGACGGCGAACGGCCGCAGCGCCTACGCGAAGACGAAGGGGTACGCCGACCGAGTGGCGCGTCGTCTGCAGGCCCAGGGCGCGCCCGTGGTGGTCACCTACCCGTCCAGCGTGGTGGGGCCGGCGTTCCACACCGCACCCGGCGTCACCGAACGCGGATGGGCGCCGCTCGTCCGGTTCGGGGTGGCGCCCCGGTTGCGGGGTGGCATGCAGATGATCGACGTTCGCGACGTGGCCGCCGTGCATGCCGCGGCGATGACACCGGGCCGCGGCCCGCACCGCTACGTCTGCGGCGGTGAACTCGTCACATTCGACGGGATGGTCGACGCCCTCGAACGCGGCTCGGGCCGGCGATTCCGTCGAATTCCGTTGAGCCAGGGAGTCTTCAGGGGAATGAGCCGGATCGGCGACACGCTGGCAGGCATCGTCCCGCTGGGCGACGGGCTGTCCTACGAGGCGGCGCTGCTGCTGACCGCGGCGACCCCGACCGACGATTCGGCCACCCTCGCCGACTTCGGGCTGACGTGGCGGTCACCGGTCGAGGCGATCGTCTCCTCGTTCGCCGACCGCGCGCCCGCCTGACGACCGGGCGGCTGCGCCGCGCCCGCCCGTCCGGCCAGGGCCGGCGCGACCTGGGCGGTCAGCTCCCGGATCGCCGGGACCGCCGCCACCAGGGCGTCGACCGCCTCGGCGGGTAGCGCCGTCAGCGCCGTCGACACCGAGCCCGCGATGGCGTTCTCGATCGCATTGCGCTCGGCGAGGGCACGTGCCGTCGGCTCCAGCAGCGACACCCGCCGGTCCCGGCTGTCGGCCCGCTTGTCGAGCAGTCCGCGGTCCATCAACGCACGGGCCGCGGTGCTGACGTTGCTCGACTGCATGTTCGTCACCGCGGCCACCTCGGACACACTGCGGCCCGGCTCGTCCATCACCGCGCGCAGCACCGTCAGCTCGGAGGCCGGCAGCGGCTCGAGGCCCACCTGCGCCGGCCCGAAGCGGGCGATGCGCCAGGACAGATCGTGCAGGGCGATCGCCAGCTCCCGGTACTCCGGAGTGTGTTCGCTTACATCGGCCATATGCATATTTTGACACACATATTTCTGGATACGTATTGTTTCATACATAGTTTCGCCCGGAGCTCGGTGCCGGATTGGAAGGAATGCATGTCTCAGAAGGTCGCAGCCGTTGCGTCGGCTCCGTCGGCGGTGCTCATCGCCGTTCTCGCGCTGCTCAACGCGGTGACCCCGTTCTCCATCGACATGTATCTTTCGGCCTTCCCGGAGATGGCGACCGACTTCGGCACGTCGCCGTCGACGATCCAGCTGTCCCTGACGACCTTCCTGATCGGACTGGCGGTCGGGCAGCTGATCATCGGGACGCTCTCCGACCGCTACGGCCGGCGGCGTCCGCTGATCATCGGGACCGTCGCATGCGTGGCCGTCAGCGTGGCGTGTGCCCTCGCGCCGTCGATCGTGCTGCTCATCGCCCTGCGGTTCGCACAGGGGTTCTGCGGGGCGGCCGGGGTCGTGATCGCCCGCGCCGTCATCGCCGACCGTTCGCGCGGCGCCCGCGCGGCGCGGCTCTTCGCGGTGATGATGTTGATCGGCGTCCTCGCGCCCATCACCGCTCCGATCCTCGGCGGCGTCATCGTCACCGGGCTGGGCTGGCGTGCCGTGTTCTTCGCACTGGCGGTGCTGAACCTGCTGACCCTGCTCGGCGTGGTGCTCGCGGTCAAGGAATCCCTGCCCGAGCAGCATCGGCGGCCGGGCGGGCTCACGGCGCTGCTCACCAGCGCACGCAGCGTGCTGGGCAACCGGTACTACCTCGGCTACACACTCGTCATGGCGTTCACGGCGGCGGCGATGTTCGGCTACATCGCGGCATCGCCCTTCGTCGTCCAGAACATCCTCGGCTTCTCGCCCGCGGCGTACTCGGTGACGTTCGGATCCTGCGCGCTGGCGATCGGGGCTGGGAGCGTGATCTCCGCGCGTCTGGTGCGGACCCACTCACCGCGCAGGGTCCTGATGGGCGGCGTCGTGGCGTTGCTGATCGCGACCGCGCTGATGATGCTCAACGTCACCGTCGGACACGTGATCAGTTGGGCCACCATCGCGTTGATGGCCGTCTTCATGGGCACCATCGGCTTCGTGTACGCCAATGCGACCGCACTGGCCCTCACCGAGGTGCCGCACGCGGCGGGGACCGGATCGGCGGTGCTGGGCTTCCTGCAGTACGGCATGGGAGCTGTCACCCCACCCCTGGTCGGGGTGCTGGGGGAGGGCAGCGCGCTGCCGATGGCGGTGGTGATGCTGGGTGCCGCGGCGCTGGCGGCGCTGTCGTTGTTCGGTTTGACCCGCGGCCACGTCCCGTTCGCCGACGACGAGGACGACGTCGCCTCGGATCCGGTGCTCACCGCGTCAGCAGGTGGCACCACGAGTCGGTGAGCGTGTCGAGCAGCACGTCGCGATCGACCTGCCAGCCGCGCCGGAACCACTGGCGGGAGACGAATTCGAACTGCCCGAAGGCGAGCAGGCATCGGGAGTGGCGGGTGTCGGCGTCGAACCGGTCTGCCTCGTCCAGACCGGTCCGCATCGCCTGAACCGTGCCGTCGAACCACCGGTCCAGCACCGCGGCCACCTCCGGTTCCGTGGCCTCCGCGCGGTGCGCGACGAGCATGTACGGCCGGATGACCGGCCACTGGTCGAATTTGCGACTCAGCCAGTCGCGCACCATGTCTCGCCGTCCCAGCTCGACGACCTTCGTCAGCGGCGGATCGTCGGCGGCGGTGAGGATGGCGTCGACGTCGTCGATCAGCTGACGCATCAGCTGCGCCTTGGACGCGAAGTGCAGATAGAAGGTGGCGCGGGTGGTGCCCGCCGCGGCGGCGATGTCGTCGATCGTCGTCGCCTGATAGCCCTTCGTCGCGAACGACTCCAACCCGCGTTCGAGCAGCAGCTCGCGCGTCCGCTGCTTCTGGGCCTCGCGAAGCGTCGCCACCGCGTCAGACTACCGAGCCCGCCGCTGTGAGGAAGCGCACGGAAATAGACGCGCCGACTATTCACTAGACTGTATGTATAGTGAACGTATCGCGTGTTCGCCGCTCTCGGCGCGCGCCCTTCTCCCGGCTTTTTCCAGACCCGTGCGCACGGGTGAAAGAGGACATCCATGGCGTATTTCGTAGGCATCGACATCGGCGGAACCTTCACCGACGCCGTCCTGCTCGACGAGTCCGGCACCGCGCGTCTGCTCAAGACCCCGACGACGCTGCACGACCCTTCCGAAGGCGTGAACAACGCGCTGGCGCTGGCCGAGAAGGAACTCGGCCTGGACGCCGGTTCGATCCTGCGCCAGGTCGACTACTTCGGGCTCGGTACCACGGTGGCCACCAACGCGCTCATCGAACGCAAGGGCGTCACGACCGGCATCATCACCACCCGCGGCTTCCGCGACGCCATCCTCATGCAGCGGGCGACGGGCCACTGGGCCGGTAAGGAACTGCACGAGATCCGGCACGACTCGCAGCGCGTCCAGGTCGAGCCGGTCGTGCCGCGTCCGCTGATCCGTGAAGTCACCGAACGCGTCGACTACAAGGGCGCGGTCCTCGTCACCCTTGACGAGGACGAGGTCCGCACCCAGGTGCGGGCGCTGCTCGACGAGGGAGTGCAGGCCATCGCCGTCTGCCTGCTGTGGTCGTTCCGCGAACCGGCACACGAACAGCGGATCGCCGCGATCATCCGCGAGATGGCCCCCGACGTGTATCTCACGATCTCCAGCGAGTTGGCGCCCGTGCTGGGCGAATACGAGCGCACCGCCACCACCGCGCTGAACGCCTACCTCGGCCCCGCCGTCCAGGGTTACATGAGCAAACTCGACGGCTCCCTGCGCGACCGCGGACTCAGGGGGTCGCTGCGCATCCTCGACTCCGGCGGCGGGGTCATCACCCCCGAAAGGGCCGGTGACACAGCGGTTTCCATCCTCACCTCCGGCCCGGCCGGCGGTGTGCTGGCCAGCGCGCAACTGGCCCGGCGCATCGGCACCCCGAACGTGCTCACCACCGACATGGGCGGCACGTCGTTCGACGTCGGCATGATCACCGACTACGAACCGGTCATCTCACCGCAGCAACAGGTCAACGGCTACCGGGTACTCAAACCCGCCGTGCAGGTCACCGCGATCGGCGCAGGCGGTGGCTCCATCGCGCGGGTGGTCGGCGGCCGGCTGGTGGTCGGACCCGCCAGTGCCGGTTCGGTTCCCGGCCCGGTCTGTTACCGGCGCGGCGGCACTGAACCGACCGTCACCGACGCCGACGTCGTGCTCGGCATCATCGATCCGACGTACTTCCTCGGCGGTTCCATGGGACTCGACAGGGAGGGCGCCGAACGCGCGCTGTACGACAAGATCGCCGAACCGCTGGGGCTGTCGGTGCAGGAAGCCGCCTACGGCATCAAATCGATCGCGGACCACCGGATGGCCGACCTGCTCGACACGCTGACCGTCGGACACGGCCACGATCCGCGCGATTTCGTCGTCTTCGCCTACGGCGGCGCGGGCGGCGCCCACTGCCATCAGTTCGGCGCCGAACTCGGCGCGCAGTCGATCCTGGTGCCCGCCACCGCAACCGTGCACTCGGCGTTCGGCGCGGCGATGAGCGATCTGCACGTCTCCGCCGAGATCTCCGACCCCATGCACTCGCCGACCTGGGACGGCGCCAAGGACGCGTTCGACCCGGACCGGCTGACCCGTCATTTCGGCGATCTCGAGGCCGCGGTCACCAAGGAACTTCTGGGCAGCGGCGCGGTGAGCGACCGGATCGTCGTCCAGCGCTTCGCCGACGTGCGGTTCCGCATGCAGAGCAAGGGGCTCTCGGTACCGGTCGAGCCCGGCGTACTCGACAGCGCCGCGATCGTGCGGATGATGGACGCCTTCCGGACGCAGTTCGTCGAGCTCTACGGCCGCGAGGCCCTGTTCCTCGGCGCCGGCGTCGAGATCGTCTCGCTGCGCGTACAGGCCAAGGGCGCGTTGGACAAGCCGAGGGTCACCCACGTCGTCAGCGCCAACGGCGAGGGCGGCGCCACGCCCACATCGCGTCAGGTGTACCTGGGACCCGAGCACGGCGTCACCCTCGCCGACGTCGCCCGCGGCACCGATCTGCGCCCGGGCGACCGGGTGCAGGGACCCGCCGTGATCGAGCATCCGGGCACCACCATCTTCGTCGGGCCGGATCAGACCGCCGTCATCGACGAACTCGAGAACACCGTCATCCACACGAAGGGCGCCTGAGCCATGACCACACTCGCCGAGGTCGACGTCGTCACCTACGAGGTCGTCCGAAACCGCCTGACCGCGATCGTCGCCCAGCAGTCGGCGGTGCTGAAGAACGTGTCCGGCTCACCGCTGGTCACCGAGGCCAACGACTGCAACACCGGGGTCTACCTGGCGACCGGCGAAGTGGTGGCCATGGGTCCGCACAACCTCTTCCACTCCGGGTCGATGGAGACGGTGGTCAACCACATCCTCGCCGACTGCGCCGACACGATCGGCATCGAGGACGGTGACGTCTTCATCACCAACGACCCGTACAAGGGTGCGCTGCACATGCCGGACGTCACGATGATCGAGCCGGTGTTCTACGACGGCATCCGCATCGGCTGGGTCGGGACGTGTGCCCACGTGCTCGACATCGGCGGCATGACGCCGTCGAGCTGGTCGCCTGCCGCGCGGGAGGTGTACCAGGAGGGCCTGATCCTGCCGCCCACCAAGATCATCTCCGGCGGTAGGACCCGCCACGACGTATGGAACCTCATCCTCGCCGCCTCCCGGCTGCCCGCGAACCTCGGGCTGGACCTCAAGGCGATGATCGCCGCGAACAACCATGCGCGCCAGGGGATGCTGCGCCTGGTCGACCGGTACGGCGTCGACGTCGTCACATCCGTGATGACGACGATGCTCGACCGGTCCGAAGCCCAGGTGCGGGAACGGTTGCTGGCGATTCCGGACGGAACAACCCGGGCGCGGACGTATTTCGACCACAACGGGCACGAAGCGACGCTTGCGCGGGTCGAGGTGGAACTGCGCAAGGACGGCGACCGCCTGGTGTTCGACTACGCGCGTACCGCACAGCAGCTGCCCGGATTCTTCAACTGCACGATGTCGGGCCTGCGCGGTGGCGTGTTCTCGGCGATCCTGCCGGTGCTGGCCCACGACATCCCGTGGAACAGCGGCGTCATGCGGGCCATCGAGGTGGCCGCACCCGAGGGCAGCATCGTCAACGCCACACATCCGGCGCCCTGCGGTGCGTCGACCACGGGTGCGACGACGATCGTGCAGAGCACCGCGGGCAGCGCGCTGTCCACGCTGGTCAGTGCACACGACGAATTACGCAGCGAGGCAAGGGCGGTCACCACCGGCGGATTGATGGTGTTCCACATCGCCGGACGCAACCAGTACGGCGAACCCTACGGCGGCGCGATGACCGAGGTGCTCGCCGGCGGTGCGGGCGCCAACGTCAACCGCAGCGGCGTCGACTATCGCGGTCCCAACGAGATCCTCACCGGACAGTTCAACAACGTCGAGGGTGAAGAGGCGGTGTTCCCGCTGCTGTACCTGAACCGGTCGGCCGACACCGACGGCGGCGGGGCGGGCCGTCACCACGGCGGGGTGTCGGTGAGCTCGTCGTTCACCCTCCACGACACCGACGCGCTGCACGGCGTCATGGCGGGGCACAGCATGTCGATGCCCAACTCGCTCGGCATCCACGGCGGCATGCCCGGCTCCACGCACCACGTGGCGATCCACCGGAAATCCGGCCCCGAGGTCTACACCGGGTCGCCCGGCGAGATCCACCTTGCCGCAGGCGATGTCGTCGAGTGGAGTTTCCACGGCGGCGGCGGCTGGGGTGATCCACTCGACGCCGATCCCGGCGAGGTGCTGGCCGACATCACCGCCGGCCGCATCTCGGTCGAAAGTGCTGAACGCGTCTATGGCGTCGTGGTGGCCGACGGAGTGCTCGACCGTGAGGAGACCACCGCACACCGCAACCGCGAGCGGGCCCGGCGCCGGCTGTGGGCGCAGGGCAAGACGTTCGGCGTGCGGCGCCTCGACATGATGGCCGGCGCCCGCAAGGTCGGGGACCGGCTCGTACTCACCCACGACGGGGTCTCTTCGGTGTTCGCCTGCGACTGCGGGAACGTGCTGGCCCCGGCCGAGGAGAACTGGAAGGACTACGCGGCCCAGTCCCGCTTGCGCGCTTCGGATCTGGGACCGAAGGTGAGGTTGCATCCGGGGCTGCGTGCCGACGGCTACGCCTGCCCGGGGTGCGGGGCACTGCTCGGTGTCGAGATCCGTGCCCACGACGACGAGCCGCTGCGGGAGGTGGAGCCGACCGGGCTCGGTCGATGAGCGATCAGTCGCGCGGGTGGTGCATCCCGTACGGCACCGCCTTGAGCAGTGTCACCGGGATCTCGGCGCCGCTGGGCACGGCATAGCTGCGTCGGTCACCCGGGCGCGCCCCGATCAGCGCCTCGCCCAACGGCGAGTTCACCGAGTACACCTCGAGGTCGCCGTACTCCGCGCCGCGGACGCCGAGCAGGAACGTCTCCTGGTCACCGGTCTCGTCGAACCGCACGGTCAGCACCATGCCGGGCTCGGCGATACCGTCGTCGGGCGGATCCTCACCCACCACGGCGTGCAGCAGCAGGTCGTGGATCTGCTGGATGCGGGTCTGGCGGGCCCGCTGCACCGCGACGGTGTTCTCCTGGCTGTCGTCGGCGGCTTCCGTGGCGATCAGCGTCCGCAGCTCGGTCAGCTCGTCCTGCAGCCGCGCGTAGGCCGCGGGGGTCATCCAGAAGCGTTGAGCGGTGGTCATATTCGTACTCCTCGTGGATAGCGGAAATCGTCGTCAGGGGCGGGTCGATGCTCCGCCCCTGACGACTCGATGCGGGTCTGTGCTAGCGCAGCGGGTCGACGGCCCTGAGCGCCTCGGGTTGCTTGCCGGTGCTGATGTGCTCGGCCAACAGCCGGCCGGTGACGGGACCGTGGGCCAGCCCCCACATACCGTGGCCGCCGGCGACGTACACGCCGGGCGCCACCGCGCCGATCAGCGGCCGGCCGTCGGTGGTGACGGGCCGGGGGCCCACCCATTCGGCGGTGCGCTCGGCCCACCGCACGCCCTCGAACATCGGTGCGGCGGAGGCGACGATGGCCTCGACCCGGGCCGGGATGAGCGGCTCGTCCGGGCCGCGGAACTCCATCGTGCCCGCGACGCGCAGGGCACCCTGGTACGGCGTACACGCCACGCGCACCTCGGGCAGATAGACCGGACCCGGCACCGGGCGGTCGACGGGCACGGTGAACGAGTAGCCGCGACCGGCGCGCACCGGGGTGCGGACCCAACGGCCGGCGAGCGACGACAGCCAGGCGCCGGTGGCGATCACCGCGGCGTCGGCCGTCAGCGGGGTGCCGGTGCGGGGGTAGACGCGCACACCGCGACGGTCCGGCAGCACGTCGACGACGTCGAGCGAGGTGATGGTGGCGCCGCGCGCCACGACGGCGTCGGCCAGTGCGTGGGTGAACCGCCCGGGGTCGACGAACCGTTGACCCTCCACGCTGATCCCGATCGCTGCCGCCGGTGACGCCAGCGGCACCTGGTCGGCGAGCTGGTCCCGGGTCAGACGGCGGTAGGCGACGTCCTGTCCGGCGTCGCGCAACGCGCGCAGCTCCTCGACCAGGTGCGCGGCGTGCCGCTCGGCGGTGAACATCGCGGTGATCGGGCCGTCGGTGGTCGGTACGTCCACCCCGTTCGCGGTGAGCACGTCGAAGGCCTCCAGGCATTCGGCGTTGAAGGGCAGGTTCGCGGTGACCGCGCGGTTCCACGACGAGCGCCGGCAGTTCGCGGCGAACCGGGTCAGGAACGACCACAGCCGGACGTCGGCGCGGGCGGGGACATGCAGCGGGGCCGCCGGATCGGCCAGCGACCGCAACCCGTAGCCCAGCACCGACGGCTGGTTGAGCGGGATCGTCAGCGCCGGCGACACCCACCCGGCGTTGCCCCACGACGCGCCCGCGGCGACACCGTCGCGGTCGACGACCGTCACCTCGATGCCGCGTTCCTGCAGGAACCACGCGGTGGACAGGCCGACGATGCCGGCACCCACCACGATCACCGATCGCGGCCCGCCGTCGAATCCGTCGCCGCCGAACATCACGTCACCTCCACTGGGACACCACTGTCCCCACTGATGATGTCGAGCCCCCCGGCGTGGACGGTTGCCCCGCGAGGACAACGCGGCTACGACGATTTGTCGGCTTCGGACAACGCGAAACCGTCGTCATCGGTGGCGGCGAGTTCGACGGTCATCGCCAGCCGCTTGCGCGCGTCGGTGAGATCGAGCTCGGTGACCTCGGCCATCTTGCGCAGGCGGTAGCGCACCGTGTTCTCGTGCACGCCCAGGCGCTCGGCCGCCTCGTGCAGATCACCCTGGGCGGCCAGCCAGGCCCGCAGGGTGTCGACGTAGCGGGTGGCGTGGTGTGCGTCGTGACGGCGCAGATCGGCCACCGGACCGCGCTGGGGGGTGCGGCCGACACGGGCCGCGATCCGCAGCCGCCGCAGCACGATGTCGTCCCAGGACTCGTCGTAGGCGGGCGCGTCGCCGACCCCGCCCTGCATCTCGTGCAGCGCCAGGCACTCGTCGGCCTCGTCGCGGGCGGTCGGCAACTCCAGAACCGTTGCGGTCGTGCTGATCCCGGCGAACAGCGTGGCCCGGTCCGGCAGTGCGGCCCGCAGGCTGTCGACCCAGTGGCGCGCGACGTGCGCCGGTTCGCTGGGCAGCACGGTGTAGACCGTGGTGTCCGACAGCGTGCTGCGTCCCGGCCGAGACCAGCCGAACCCCATGGTGGCGCGCTCGAACGCCAGCAGCAGCGCGGCGTGGCGTTCCTCGCCGAGACGGGCCCGCAGCGCGATGACCCGCAACCCCGCCGGCGGCAACGCCAGCTTGCTCACCACTGTGGGCGCGTCCACGGTGCCGTCGAGCAGCCCGATCACCAGATCCGACTCGACCTGGCGCTCCAGGTCGGCGCTGGCGCGCGAGCGCAGCAGGTGCAGTGCGACCATGCGGGCGCCGTCGGCCAACGCGCGAAGCTGGTCGCCGCGCAATTCCTCGGCGCACGCCACCCACACCGAGCCGAGCAGTTCGCGGCCCGCGCGGGCGGCGATCACCATGCGCCCGGCCAGGCCCTCCTCGGGCGCCGGGTCGATGAACAGGGGGTCGTCGGAGGCGGCCAGGTGTTTGGCGACGCCGCGGGCGGTGAACAGGGCGCGCAGCCGGTCGGGCGCCTGCCTGCCGAGGATGGTCTCGACCCGCGCGTCGTCGGCGTGCACCTGCAGCCGCGAATAGGCCAGCACCCGCCAGTGCCGGTCCTCGATCGTCACCGCACCGCCGATCGCGTCCGCGAGGCTGTCGGCCAGGGCGAACAGATCGGTGGGCCCACGCCCGGATTCGGTCTCGCGGCCCTCGAGCACCAACCCGAACACCACCGCGGCCAGCTCGCTCCACGACACGTCGGGGTCGACGGTGAGGATCGCGACCGGTCCCGGTTCCGCCGAGGCGACGCCGTGGTCGACGCCGTGGTCGACGCCGTGGTCGATGCCGTCGGCGTCGCCGCGCACCAGGACCACCGCGGCGCGGGCCGCGCCCGCCCACGCGAGCGCGGTCGCCACCGAATCCGCGCCGACCGCCAGCAGCACGTCGCCGACCACGTCGCGTTCCTCGCGGATCACCACGCTGCGCAATTCGGTGGATCGCGGCACCGACGACGCCCTGAGTGCGACCCCGTAGCCGCCCAGCACGTTGACGAGCCGGTCCAATGTGACCACTCATGCTCCCCACGCCGACCGTCCGATCAGCCTAAACCGTTGGCTCACAGGGGCGCCACCAGCGTGAACGCCGCTCGGGGTTGAATTGCGGGGTGGCGGACGCGAAGGCGCAGGGGCGGCCCAGAGACACCTCGATCGACGAGCGGGTCCTGGCGGTGACCCGCCAGCTTCTGGTGGAGACCGGCTGGGACGACCTCAGCGTGCGTCAGATCGCGGTGCGCTCCGGGGTGAGCCGTTCGAGCATCAACCGGCGCTGGCCGTCGAAGGCCGAGTTGGTCTTCCACGCCATCCTCGGCGACACCCCGGACCTGACGCCGTTCGCCGGGACCGACCGGCGCGGGTGGGTCGACTGGGTGGTGCGCGGCAGCAGGCAGCTGTTCGCCCGCCCCGAGGTGCGGGCGGCGGCACCCGGGCTCCTGCTCGCGATGGCCGAGAACGACCAGATGCGGCGCCGGCTGTGGGGCGAGTTCAGCGGCCCGGCGGTGGAACTGTTCTCCTCCGGTGCGGACGACGACGCCGAGAGCGCCCGCGCGGTCCTCGCCATGGCGGCCGGTGCGGCGCTGCTCCTGTCGACGGTCGCCGTCGAGGACGACACCGAAACCGTCCATCGCCGCATCGCGCGCCTTCTCACCGACGCGGTGGGATGAGGGCTCGGCGGTCGCACTATCCGAATTCGAGCAGCGTGTAGGCGCCGCGGTAGTTCTTGGTGGGCCCGAACCGCCAGAAGGCGGGGAACACCGTGCGGAAGATCGGGCCGCGGCCCTGCGGCATCGGCAGGTCGTGCACGGCGCGGATGCCCGGCACCGTGTGAGCGAGGTCGGCCAGCTGGGCCGGCGACAGGCTGAAGGGCATCGGTGGCACGCGGTAGCGGCGGGAGGCCCGCATCCCCTTGGGCGCCAACTTCTTCACCAGCACCGGCGGTAGGTCGAAGATCATCTGGCCGCCCGGAAAACGCTTGGCGCACTCGCGGATCAGGCTCATCGCCTCCTCGGGCTGCAGATACATCAGCAGACCCTCCGCGGTAATGAAGACACCGCTGTCGGAGTTCACCCGGTCCATCCAAGAGAAGTCGAGCGCCGACTGCGCGAGCGTGGTGATCCGGTCCGAGGGTGGCAGCAGGCGTTTACGCAGCTCGATGATCGGTGGGAAATCGACTGTCACCCACGCAAATTCGAGGTCGGGGCGCGCGCTGCTGAGCCGCCAGAAGCTGGTCTGGAGGCCTTCGGCCAGCGCGACGACGGTGGTGGCCGGGTGCGCGTCGAGGTACTGGAGCGCGGCCCTGTCGAAAGCCAGTGAGCGCAGCGCCATCTCCTGGCCCTTGCGGCCGAACTTGTCGAAGTCGAAGTCGATGGAGTCGACGAGCCGGATCGCCATCGGGTCGTCGATGATCGCGTTCGGGTGGCGGGCCTGATGGGCCCGGCCGTTCAGCGTCAGCAGCGCGGTCTCCGAAACGCCCTCCAGAGCGCCGGCGTCGACCTTCTCGCCCTCTGTGTGGTTCACCGTTACCAACGTACCGACACCGTCGGGTGTATACGGTCGAGGGATGAGTCGAATATCGGTGATCACGGGCGGCGCGGGCGGTATGGGGGTGGCGACGGCCCGGGTCGTCGGCCGCGACCACACGGTGGTCCTCTGCGACGTGCGCAAGGACCGCCTGGACGGCGCCGTCGCGGCGCTCGAGGATCTCGGCATCACGCCCACGGCCGTCCACGGCGACGTCACCGACCGGCAGGCGGTGGCCGACCTGTTCGACACCGCATCGAGCCTCGGGCCGATCGCATCGGTGATCCACACCGCGGGGGTCAGCCCGAGTATGGGGGACGCCGAACACGTCATGCGCACCAACGCGATCGGCACCGTCAACGTCAACGAGGCGTTCTACCGGACCGCGGGCGACGGCGCCGCCATCGTCAACGTGGCGTCGATGGCGGCGCACATGCTGCCCGACGAGATCATCCCCACCGGTCAGTTCCCCCGCGCACTCGACGACGAGGACGCGTTCATGACCGACATGTCGGCGGCCTGCGAGATGGCTCCCGAGGAGGCGCGCTCCGGCCTGGCCTACGCCCTGAGCAAGGCCTTCGTGAGGTGGTACAGCAGCGCACAAGCGGAGCGGTTCAACGGCAGGGGGCTGCGCATCGTGTCGGTCTCACCGGGTTCCATCGACACCGAGATGGGCCGGTTGGAGGAGCAGGCCGGGGCGGGCGCGATGGTCGCCGACGCCGCGGTGCCCCGATGGGGCAGACCGGAGGAGATGGCCGAGCTGCTGGCGTTCTGCGCGAGCGAGCGGGCCGGCTACCTCACGGGCACCGACATCCTCAACGACGGCGGAGTCGTCGCCTCGATGAGGGAACGCGCCCGGGTGGCGGCGCAGGACGGCTGACCGTGAAACCACCATTCACCCTGGCGACGGCGATCGCGAAAGTCCGTGCCGCAGAGGACATGTGGAACACCCGCGATCCGCAGCGGGTCGCACAGGGGTACACCCCCGACAGCCGGTGGCGCAACCGCTCCACGTTCCTGCGCGGGCGGGAGGAGATCATCGGGTTCCTCACCGACAAGTGGGCCCACGAACGGGAATACCGCCTCATCAAGGAGCTCTGGGCCTTCGGTGAGGACCGGATCGCCGTCCGCTTCGCCTACGAGTACCACGACGCGGACGGGGCCTGGTTCCGCGCGTACGGCAACGAGAACTGGGAGTTCGCCGCGGACGGACTGATGAAGACGCGCCACGCCAGCATCAACGACATCCCGATCGGCACGGCCGACCGGCTGTTCCACTGGGACCGCAGCGGACCGCGGCCGCCCGACCATCCCGGGCTCACCGACCTTGGATTGTGACGGCCCGGGTCTGGGACACGAACAAGGGGCACCCGAATCGGGTGCCCCTTGTCGGTGGTCGGGTGTCAGCGGACGGTGACGTAGACGACGCGGTCGTCGTTGTCGTAGCGCACGGACACGATGCTGGACTGGTCGAGCGGCTTGACCATGCCCTGGTGGTTGACCCGCACCGCATAGCCGCGGTCGTCCAGCGATCTGATGGCATCGGCGGCGTTACCCGGCCCGGCCGGAGCGGCCTGCGCGGGGGCGGCCAGTCCGAGGAACCCTGCAACCAGTCCGCCCGCGACGATGCCTGCGAATCCGAACTTCTTCATTTCTTTGGCTTCTTTCTTCCCTCTGCTTTGATGTCTAACTGGTAAACCCGCAGGTCAGGGTTTTGATTCCGCGGGCGCGCAATAGTGGTGCGACGGCACTTTCCGGGCCCGAAAGCGACGCGCGTCACTTCGCGCGGAGGACAGCTGAATTTCGTCGCAGGAGAAGTGGGTGCTATTCGCCGCGGGTACGGCGTTCGCGGGCGCGACGCTTACCTTCGTGCATCGCGGCCACCCGGGCGACCGGGATGGTGCGGCCGTGCTCGATCAGGTCGTCGGGCAGCCGCTGCGGCGCCGGCATCGACTCCGCCCACGGGTCACGCCCGCCCAGGGCGCCGATCGCGGTGTGCACGGTGAAATCGGTTGGCGCCACGGCGGACAACTCCGACCAGTCGAGGGGAAACGACACCGGAGTGCCCGGGCGCAGCCGGGGACTGTAGGCGGCGGCGACCGTCGCTCCGCCCGCGCGGGTGGAGTCGACGAAGACCTTGCCGTGGCGGTCCTCCACGATGAACGCCGTGGTGGCCACCGTGGGATCGAGGGCTTCGGCGCGGGCTGCCAGTGCCCTGGTCGCGGCGGCGACGTCCTCGACGGGGGCGCTGTCGTCAACCGGCACGAAGACGTGCAGGCCTTTCGCCCCGCTGGTCTTGACCGCACCGGACAGTCCGCTGTCGTGCAGCGCCTGCCGGACCAGGTGTGCCACCTCGACGACCGCGGTGAAACCGGCCCCGGTGGGCGGGTCGAGGTCGAGGACGAGGTGGGTGGGCCGGTAGATGTCGTCGGCCAGTCCGAGCGTCGGGTGGTATTCGACCGCCCGCTGATTCGCCAGCCACAGCAGGGTGCGCCGGTCGTCGCACAGCGGGTAGCGCACCTCCCGGTGGGAGCTCTCCGCCCAGATGGACACCGTCTTCACCCAGTCCGGGGTGTACTTCGGCGCGTTCTTCTGCATGAACGGCGCCTGCCCGCGCAGTATCCGCAGCACCGTGAGCGGACGGCCGGCCAGCCCGGGCAGGATGCGGTCGGCCACCGCGTCCAGGTAGTCGACGAGGTCGCGTTTGGTCGCCCCGGCCTCCGGGCTCAGCGGCTGGTCGAGGTTGGTCAGATCGACCCCGGCGCGGCTCTCCCGGGCGCTCACCCGTCCGACTCTACGGCCGGTCCCGTCGCCACCGCCGGTAACCGCGGTGGGCGGCGAACGCGCCGACGACCGCGGTGACGCACCAGATGCCGATCGCGGTGTACGCCAACGGCGACGACAGGTCGCCGATGGACGCGCCGAGTGCGGTGTAGACGAACGCGCGCGGCACCGATCCGATGAACGCCCCGACGGCCATCTGCCACAGCGGAACGCCGAACGCGCCGAACGCATACGAGGCCAGCGCGTCGGAGATGCCGGGGACGAAGCGCTGGCCCACCACGGCCCACAGTCCGTGCCGCTGGATCCGGGCGTCGAGTGCGTCGGCGCGCTCCGGACCGAGCAGGGCCCGGGCGCTGTCGCGGCCGGCCCGCCTGCCGACGAGGCTGGCGACGACCGCGGTGCCGACCGTCGCGCCCAGCGTGACGAACGTGCCGAGCACCGGCCCGAACAGGAAACCGCTGCCGCCGGCCAGCAGCGGCCCCGGCACGAACAGCGCGCCGAGGACCGCCGACACGACGACGTAGGCCAGTGGCGCGGCGGGGCCGGTCGCTCCCACCGCCTCGCGAACGTCGTCGACGTCGATCACCCGCTCGACCGTCACGAGGTAGAACAGACCGAATACCACCAGCGCGAAGACGGCCAGCCGCACGATGTGGCGCCGCCGGGGGACCGGCGCACCGTCTGATTCGGTCATGTCGCCGTGATCCTGCCGCAGCGGCCTCGCACAGGTACCGTCGGGCCATGCTCGGGACGGACGACGCACAGAGTCTGTTCGCCCGCGCGGGCGGGATCCGGGGGCTCGTCTCGACCGCGCTGCCGGTCGCCACCTTCGCCCCCACCTCGGCGCTGTTCGGGCTGGTGCCGGCGATCGTCGCCGCGGTGACCGCGGCGGCCGCGATCTTCGCCTGGCGGCTGCTGAGCGGTGAGTCGCTGCGGCCGGCGGTACTGGGTTTCGCGGCGGTGGCGCTGTGCGCGGGGGTCGCATGGTTCACCGGCAGGAGCAAGGATTTCTACCTGCCCGGCATCTGGATGTACCTGGGCCTGGCCGTGGTGTTCACGCTGTCGGTGCTCATCCGCAGGCCCGTCGTCGGGGTGATGTGGGCGTGGTTCACCGGCCGGGACGGCTCGTGGCGTCACGTCCGACGGGTGCGCCGGATCTTCGACGGCGCCACGCTGATGATGGCCGCCGTGTCCTGGACGCGTTTCCTCGTGCAGTACCACCTGTACGACGCCGACCGCGAAGGTCTGCTGGCGGTGGCGCGGCTGGCGATGGGCTGGCCAGTGTTCGTCGTCACGACCACGGTCATCTACTTCGCGATCCGCGCCGCCGGCCGCACCATGACTGTCTCGGGGACCTAACGAATCCGTAGTGACTCGGTGTCGACGCTCGCACTCACCGCCGGGACGTGGTCGAGTGGACGGTGATGCCCAGCTCCAGTTCGCTCATCCGTTGGTCCGTCGCCTTCGCGGCGGGGTCGGCGCTGCTGACGGTCGGCACGCTGCCCGCGGCGGCCGCACCCGCCTCCGACGCGCAGGGGTTCATCGATTCGACCGCGCGCTGCGCGGCCCCCAGCACCGCGGTGGCCTACGGCAGAACCGACAGCTCGCGCGTCGCGGTGTGCAAGTCACCCGACGGGCAGTACCAGTACCGCGGGGTGCGGGTGCGCGACGGCGCCAGGTTGATCACCGAGGCGACCGCCGAGGGCGACGGTGAGTTCGTCGCCGAGAACGACGCCGCCACCTACACCGTGACCGCGGAGGCGCTGACCATCACGATCGGCGACGACGTCGTCCGCGAGGAGACGATGCTGGAGTTCCACGGCCCGGCCGCGCCCGCCGCCCCGGCCGCGCCCACCACCCCGGCCGCGCCCACGACGACCACGCCGACCAAACCGCTCGGGCCGCCGCTGCCCGCGGAGGTCGGCGGCAGCGGCAGCTAGCCGGGCCCGGCCGTCAGACACTGAGCCGGCGGTACCGCTGCAGGCGCCGCAAGCCGGCCGTCGGCACCGGACCGTCGGACGGACGCAACGCGGCGTCCATACGCGCCCGGACCTCGTCGACGTCGAAGTCGGTCCCGATCGCCACCAGGCAGTTCCCCGCGCCCGAGCTCCCCGAGGCGACGTGCACGGACGGTCCGACGACGTGCACGACGTAGGGCCGCACCCGGTCCCGGTACCGGACGGACACCGTGCCCTTGAGCCGGTACACCCCGGCCGGCGGGTTCTCGAGCAGGTCGAAGAGCGCACCGGGATCGATGCACCCGGCGCTGGTCGCCGTCACCGACACCGCGTGCACGTGATGGTGGGCGTGGTCGTCGGTGTCCTGGCCGATGAGCAGTTCGCGGAACGACAGCTGCCCCGGGTCGGCGCCGGCGTCGGCGACGTCGTAGAGCAGGGCCGGATCGACCCGGCCGCCGACGGCGCCGACGATGTGGGCCTCCGGGTGGCGTTCGCGCACGCGGCTCTCGATCCGTTCGAGGGCGGCGGCCCGCTCGCCGTCGGGGATCTGGTCCAGTTTGTTGACCACCACCAGCGAGGCCGCCGCGTAGCGGGCGGGCGGTGCCCCGCCCCGGTCGACGGTGTCGAAGTGCATCGCGGCGTCGATGACGTCGACGACGCCGCCGGGGCGCACCCGGTCCACCCCGCTGAAACGGATGATCTTCGCCACCGCGACGGGGTCGGCCAGACCGCTGGCCTCCACGATGATGGCGTCGAGCCCGAGTTTCGGGTCGGCGAGTTTCTCCAGCGCCGCGTCCAGACCGCCCTCGTCGGGCAGGCAGCAGATGCAGCCCCCGGCGATGGACGCCGGCTCGTCGACCTGGCCGGTCACCAGCGCGGCGTCGACGTTGAGTTCCCCGAAGTCGTTGATGACCACGCCGATCCGGGCGTCGGGCGCCCGCAGCACATGGTTGAGCAGGCTGGTCTTGCCTGCACCCAGATAGCCGGTCAACGCGATGACCGGGATAGCCGCCACGGGTCTCCTTCCCACACTGCTCGCCGGAGCAGGAGTCTAGGCGCCGTCGGTGACGGCGGTATTAGCATCGGATCCCGGGTCGGGGTGGGACGCGACTGTGGGGGTGGGATGAACGTCATCGCGACGTGGAAGGCCGCGGGCCGACTGGTGCAGGGAACCGGGGCGGCGCTGGCGCTCACGTGCGCGGGACTGGCCGGGGGTGCGGTGGCCCCGGCGTCGGCGCAACCGTGTCCTGACGTCGAGGTGATCTTCGCCCGCGGCACCGCCGAACCGCCGGGCGTCGGCGGGACGGGGCAGGCCTTCGTCGACTCGCTGCGGTCCCAGATCGGCTGGCGGACACTGGGCGTGTACGCGGTGAACTATCCGGCCAGCCAGGACTTCACCAGCCCGGACTTCCCGCGGACGGTGGTCGACGGTATCCGCGACGCGTCGAATCGGGTGCAGGTCATGTCGGTGATCTGCCCCAACACGCGCCTCGTGCTGGGCGGCTTCTCGCAGGGGGCGATGGTGTCGGGATTCGTGACCGGAGACGCGGTGCCGCAGGGTGTGACGCCCGCCCCGATGCCGCCGCCGCTCGCCCCGGACGTCGCCGACAACGTCGCGGCCGTCGTGCTGCTCGGCAAGCCGTCGGGCCCGTTCCTGCAGAAGTACGCGATGCCGCCCGTGGTGACCGGACCGTTGTACTCGGCCAGGACCATCGAACTGTGCGCACCCGGTGACCCGGTCTGCGGGCCCGGCGGCAACACGACCGCCCACGGCTCGTATCCGTTCAACGGGATGGTCGCTGCCGGTGCGGGATTCGCCGCCACCCACCTGTGACGGTCAGCGCGTCCGCGTCAGGGTGCGGGCCGCTGCGGTACGCGCCCGCCGCACGGTCGCGGTGAACCGGGGGAACTGCGTCCCCGGTGCGTCGCCGCGCGCCTGCTCACCGGCGGCGAGCCGCGCACGTTGCGGCACCACGACGTATTTCGGGTCCTTCGTCGACTCGACACCGGCCTCGAACACCCCGAACCGCTGCAGTGCGCTACCGGCGAGCAGCGCCGCGCCGGACACGGCGACCACCGCCCGGTGGCGGCCGAGCACCGCTCCGGCGGCCCCGCCGACCGTGAGGATCTCCGACCACTGCCGCAACCGGTGCGCCCGGCCGCTGGTGTAGGCCTGCCCGACGAACCCGATCCGGCGCTCCATCGTCCGCGACGCCGCCACCTCGAGTGCCGCGCCCGCGACCGCCATCCGTCGCGCCGGGCCCGACTCCGCCATCGGAGCCAGCAGCATGCCCAGCCCGCCGCCGCTGGCCGCCGCCGACCCGGTGAAGACGAACGGCAGGTAGGGGTGCGCGTCGTGCCAGGCGGGAACCGCGGTGTGCGACAACAGCACCGCGGTGTAGGACGCCACCCCCGGCGCGACCGCGGCCGCTTCGAGCCCCGCAGGCCGGGCCGCCGCGGCCAGCAGCCGCCCCGGCCGGGTCCGGCGCATGCGGGCGGGCATCAGCTCCGCGACCGCGGCCACTCCGGCTCCCGGACCGTAGGCGCCGAGGATCCACGTGCCCATGCTCATCGGCGAACTCGGTTTGGCCACCCGCAGCATGTGGTGGAACCGCTCGGGCCGACCGAGGTCGCCGATCAGGAAGTACATGCTCGCCACCAGACTCACCAGCGATCCGACCCGCGACACCTTGCGCAGCTGAGGCCGGCCCGTCAGGTCGGCCCCCGCGCCAAGCAGCGCCGACCCGGCCGACAGCCCGCCGGCGAACAGGTACGCCGCGATCATCCAGTTCCACACCGGCGTCTTGAGGATCTGACGTCCGTAGTAGGACTGGAACTCCGCGCGCGGGACGTTCAGCTGCTCTTTCATCGCCGCCCCACGAATGCCGACACAGCGACGCCGACCAACGCCGACGCCGCCATCCCGGCGTATCGCCACATCGCGCCGGCATCGCGCGTCGGCACCACCGGATCCGGCGGCAGGCCATACACTTCCGGTTCGTCGAGCAACAGGAAGAACGCGCCGTCGCCGCCCACCCCGTCGTCGGGGTCGTGGCCGTAGAGCCGGGCCTCGGTCGCCCCGCGCTCGTGCAGCTGCTCCACCCTCCGCGCCGCCCGCTCCCGTAGTTCGTCGAGGGGGCCGAACTGGATGGAGTCGGTCGGGCACGCCTTCGCGCACGCCGGCTCCAGGCCGTCGTGCAACCGGTCGTAGCACAGCGTGCACTTCCACGCCCTGCCGTCACCCTCGCGGCGCTCGATCACCCCGTAGGGACAGCCCGACACGCAGTAGCCGCAGCCGTTGCAGATGTCCTGCTGCACAACGACGGTGGAGAACTCGGTACGGAACAGCGCGCCCGTCGGGCACACGTCGAGACAGCCCGCATGCGTACAGTGCTTGCAGACATCGGACGCCATCAGCCACCGGAAGTCGGGCCGCTCGCCCACCATGTCGATGCCGGCGCCGGTGACACCGGGCATCCCCAGGTCGACCGCAGGCTCTTTGGCGGGTTGCTCGATGAACGCCACGTGCCGCCACGAGTTCGCCCCGAGGTTGCCGGTGTTGTCGAATGACATGCCCAGCAGGTTGAATCCGTCCCCATCTCCTGAGACGGGCACGTCGTTCCACTCCTTGCAAGCGACCTCACAGGCCTTGCATCCGATGCACACCGAGGTGTCGGTGAAGAACCCGACCCGCTCGGGGTGCTCCGAGTAGCCAGCGTTACCGGCCGGATCCTCGAGCGGACCGTAGAAGCTGTTGTCGCTCATGGCGTTTCCTCGGTGTGGTCGGTCGACGGTTTCGTCGTGTCGAGGTCGGTGCCGGTATCGACGGTGATCCCCGCCCGCTGCCGGTACATCGCGACGTACTCCAGCAGCGCGGGCCCACGGGGACGCCGGCCCGGCTGGATGTCGCAGGTCGCGACCTTGCTCTCCTGGATGAACACGTTCGGATCGGCGACCACGCCCAGCAGGTCGTTGACCACGTCGCCGTCGATCAGCCCCGCGTTGCCCCAGTGGTAGGGCATCCAGATCTGGTGCACCACGTGGTCGTCGATCCGCAGCGGCCGCATCCGGTCGGTGACGAAGACTCGGGCGTCCACGGCCGCGCGGCTGGTGATCACGTGTGCCCACTCCATGTGGGTCAGGCCGCGTTCGGCCGCCAGCTGGGGCGAGACCTCCACGAACAGCGCGGGCTGCAGTTCCGCCAGGTAGGGGAGTTGGCGGCTCATCCCGCCCGCGGTGTGGTGCTCGGTGAGCCGAGCGGCGGTGAACACGTACGGGAACACCTCACCGTGCAGCTCGGGCGGTGACGGGTTCGACGGATTGTCCGCTCGCCCATACACTTTGCGCGCCGGATTGCCTTGCTGCGCGTACAGCGGGTTGCGCACCGGCGACTCGTGCGGTTCGTAGTGCGTGGGCAGCGGGCCGTCCGCCACCCCGCTCGGGGCGAACAGCCAGCCCTTACCGTCGGCCTGCATGATGAACGGGTCGTCCCCGTGCAGCGCCGCCACCCCGACGGCGTCGGGGCCGGGCCGGTAGTCCGGCGGCTTGTGCTTCTCGAAGTCCGGGATGTCGTAGCCGGTCCACTCGCCGTTGGCCCCCATCTCTGGGTCCCACCAGACGAGCTTCTTACGCTCACTCCACGGCCGGCCCTGCGGGTCCGCCGACGCGCGGTTGTAGAGTACGCGGCGGTTCATCGGCCAGGTCCAGCCCCACTCGTTGTCGTAGGGGCCCTGCTCGGTGTGCGGTTTGCGCCGCGCCGCCTGGTTGACCTCGTCGGCGTACACACCGCTGTAGATCCAGCATCCGCACATGGTGCTGCCGTCGGCCTTGAGCGACATGTAGTTGTCGACGGCCCGGCCGGTCGTCAGATCGACACCGCTCATCCGCCGCAGCACGTCCGCGCCGGACGGCTCGTCACCCTCCATCTCGTAATCCCAGGACAATTCGAGCAGCGGCCGGTCGCGTTCCTCGGTGGATCCGGCCAGCTTCTCGCGCAGGATGCGACCCAGGTGGTAGAAGAACCACAGCTCCGAGCGGGCGTCGCCCGGCGGTTCGACGGCCTTCTCCCGCCACTGCAGCATCCGCTGGGTCTGGGTGAAGGTGCCCGCCTTCTCCACGTGGGAGGCGGCCGGGAACAGGAAGACCTCGGTGCGGCACGTCTCCGGGGTGATCTCACCGGTCTCCACCTCGGGCCCGTTCTTCCAGAACGTGGCGCTCTCGATCTCGACCAGGTCGCGGACCACCAGCCAGTCCAGGTTCGCCATGCCAAGACGCTGCAACCGGCCGTGCGCCGAGCCGACCGCCGGGTTCTGGCCGAGCAGGAAGTAGCCGAACACCTTCCCGTCGACCATGTCCATCACGGTCCGGTAGGTGCCGTGGTCGCCGTTGATGCGCGGCAGGTAGTCGAAGCAGAAGTCGTTGTCGGCGGTGGCGTGCTCGCCCCAGTACTCCTTGAGCAGCGACACCATGTAGGCGTCGGCGTTGTGCCAGAAGCCTTTCTGATTACGGCTCTTGACGTCGTCGATGTAGTCGGCCAGCGACTCATGGCCGGCCTTCGGCATGGCGAGGTAACCCGGCAGCAGGTTGAACAGTGTCGGCACGTCGGTGGAGCCCTGGATGCTGGCGTGGCCGCGCAGCGCGAAGACACCACCGCCGGGGCGGCCGATGTTGCCCAGCAGCAACTGGATGATCGCGCCGGCGCGGATGAACTGCGCACCCATCGAGTGCTGGGTCCAGCCGACGCTGTAGACCAGCGCCGCGGTCCGCTCGCGGCCGGAGTTCTCCGCCCACTTGCGGGCCACCTCGAGGAACTGCTCGGCAGGCACCCCGCACACCCGCTCCACCATCTCCGGCGTGTAGCGGGCGTAGTGCCGCTTGAGGACCTGGTAGACGCAGCGT
Organism: Mycolicibacterium litorale; assembly: GCF_014218295.1. The sequence continues at coordinate 5,411,613 of NZ_AP023287.1, read as the reverse complement.
GGATGCTGCAGTGTCTCGTCGCGCGGGATCTCGCCGGCGCCACCCTCGATCGGCGGTCCACCCGAGCCGGATTCGTAGGCGGCGCTCTCCTCCTTGGCCTCCGCGCCGCCCTTCTCCTGATCCGTGCGTTCGTACTGCCACGTCGACGGATCGTAGGAGGCGGTGGCGTCGTCGTACCCGCTGAACAGACCGTCGAGATCCTCTGCGTCGCAGAAGCGTTCGTCGACCAGGAACGAGGCGTTGGTGTAGGCGGTGACGTACTCCCGGAAGTCGAGTTCGTTGGACAGGATGTAGTTGATCACCCCGCCCAGGAACGCGATGTCGCTACCGGCGCGCAGCGACACGTGCCGGTCGGCCAGTGCGCTGGTGCGGGTGAACCGCGGGTCGATGTGGACGACTTCGGTGCCGCGTGCCTTGGACTCGACCACCCACTGGAACCCCACCGGATGGGCCTCGGCCATGTTGGACCCCATGATGACGATGAAGTCCGAGTTGACGAGGTCCTGCTGATAGTCCGTCGCCCCGCCGCGACCGAAGGAGGCTCCCAGACCGGGAACCGTGGCGCTGTGTCAAATACGCGCCTGGTTCTCGATCTGTAACGCGCCCAGCGCCGTGAACAGCTTCTTGATCAGGTAGTTCTCTTCGTTGTCGAGCGTCGCCCCGCCCAGGCTCGCCACCCCCATGGTGCGGCGCAGCGTGTTGCGGTCGGCGTCGAACTGCTGCCAGCCCTTCTCGCGCGCGTCGAGCAGGCGATCGGCGACCATGTCCATCGCCGTGTCGAGGTCGAGGTCCTGCCATTCGGTCGCGTACGGCGGCCGGTACTTGATCGTGGTCAGCCGCTGGGGACCGGTGACCAGCTGTTTGCTCGCGGAACCCTTGGGGCACAGTCGCCCTCGGGAGATCGGGCTGTCCGGGTTGCCCTCGATCTGGACGACCTTCTCGTCCTTGACGTACACCTTCTGCGCGCAGCCCACCGCACAGAACGGGCACACCGAGTGGGCGACGTGGTCGGCCTCGGCGGTGCGCGGCGTCAGGGTCAGCGAGCGCTTGGACTGCGCGGCCTTGCCGCGGCCCAGCGCATCGTCGCCGGTGAGCTGCCGGTACACCGGCCACGACTCGATCAGCTTCCGGAAATCCACGCCGTCCTCCTACCCACTCGCCGTCCATCCAACCACGCGGTGTCGTACGTACGGCTGAATCCCGCCGCATATCGAACTCGGACCGGGGCGGCGGCGTTAGCGTCCTGTGCCATGAGGATTCAGCTGCTTCGGACCGCTGCGGTCACGGCCTGCCTGTCCGCCGCGGTCGCCGCCGGGTTGCCGTCGGCCTCTGCTCAGGGGGAACCGGTGTTGGGTACGCCCATGGATCAGTACTCGGAAGGCTTCGGGACGGTGAAACCGGCGATGATCACCCAGAACAGCCTGTGCGCGAACCTCGTGCACAACATCGTGTGGGACAGCTGGGGCGGTCCGGTCGCGCACGGTGCCGGGGTGCAGTGCCAATCCGCGGGCGCCGCGTCCCGTGGTGAGCCCGCGCAACCCGTGTCGCTGACCGCGTCGGACCTCGGCCCGTGCGGCGGCACCCTCGCCTACCGCACGCTGCAGTACGACTCCAACGAGCCGTTCCCGATCTGCCGGGGCTGAGGGGCCGGTGAAGACGCCCTCGAACTCACGGTGGCCGGCCTCGGGCTACCCGAACTCGAACACCGGCGGGATCACCGTCACCGCCACGGCCGCCCACAGACCGAACACCGGGAGGTAGCGGGTCTGCCAGCGCTCGGCGGCGCTGAAGCCGCGGCGGCCACGCAGGAATTCCAGGAGCAGCCACGTCGACCAGGTCAGGTTCACCAGCAGGACCAGGTTCAGGCCGAGCGCGGTGACCTTGTTCGGGGTGGCGCCGAACTCCGCGATCCGGGTGAGCATGGCCACCAGCATCAGCAGGTCGACGGCGAGGGCGCTGACCACCAGGACCAGTTGGAGGCGGTCGAACAGGTCCGGCGGGGCCAGCGGGTCGCGCGCCGAGAGCGCGTACAGCAGCAGTCCGAGAACCAGCACCAGGATGAGGTCCATCAGGATCAGCAGGTTGCGGTCGACGCCCACCACGCTGCCCGCCGTCGCGAAGGCCCCGAGCAGCACCAGCAGCATGAGGATCGTCAGCGGCGTGAACACCCGGGTGAGCACGGGTGCGATGTTCTCCACGACGTTCTGTTTCGCCTCGACCAGCCAGGCCGCCACGACGACGGCGCCCGCCACGCCGAACGGCATCACCCAGCTCTCGATGACCCACTCCACGTCCATGCCCAGCGCGTCGAAGGCGCCGACGGTCAGGGCGACCAGGACGCCGCCACCGAATCCCAGCAGCGCGAGGTAGACGACCCATTCGCCGGTGAACCGGATGAAGTCCATGCGCCGGCGGTCGGACCGCCACTGCCCTCCGACATAGGCCACCCCCACGACGAACCACAACACGATGGGGGTGTGGATCGCCGCGATCACCTCTGTCGCGCCCTCGGGTGCGAAGGGATATCCGTTCAGCACGGCTGCCGCCAGGGCGAACGGCACCACCAGGGTCACGGCGCCGCGCGGCGGCATCCGGCGCTTCCAGGCGAAGTACCCGGTGAGGAACGGCAGGACGAACAGTGCGGCGTTGCGGGCGAAGCCGTGCTCGCCGAGCAGAGCCCAGCCGGCCTTGACCGCGACGGCCGCGCCTACGGCGAGGCAGAGCACGACGAACAATTCGCGGGTCGGTCGCGTGCCGGCGGCGTCCGGTGCGGCGGGCGGCAGGACCAGCTGCTTCCACAACCTTTCGGAGTGCTCCCTGGCGAACTCCTGTGAGATCCCGCCCATGTTCCCCATCCGCTTGACCGCGACGAGGAAGGCCTCGTCACCCGTCAGGCCCGTCGCTGCGAGATCCGAGATCTGGCTGCGCAGATGGTCTTCCATCTCGTCGGCGTCGGCGGCCGAGATCGCGTGCTGGCGTTCGACGTAACCGCGCCACTGCCCGATCTGCGACTCCAGCGCGGCGTCCACCGTCACGACCACCCTTCGGCGACCGGCGGCGCGACGTTGCGCCACACCTGGTTCAACGCGTCCATCGCCACGTTCCACTGAGTGTGCCGCTCCGCCAACGTGTTCCGGCCGGCCTCGGTGATGGCGTAGTGCTTGCGCCGTCGCCCGCTGTCGGACACCCCCCACGACGCCGACACGTATCCGAGCCGCTCGAGTCGGTGCAGCAGCGGGTACAGCATTCCGTCGGTCCACTGCATCCGCCCGCCGGACAGGTCGTGGACGCGTTTGATGATCGCGTAGCCGTAGGACTCGCCTTCGGCGAGGATGCCGAGCACCAGTGGGGTCGCGGTCGCCGCCACGAGATCCTTGTCGATATACATAGCGGCTCTACCCTAGCAGCTCTAGGTATGGGGAAGGCGGCCTTCGCCGACGGTCCTGGTGCCGTCGTCGCGCCTACGGGTCAGCCGCCGTGCGTCGAGCTGTTCGAGCAGCGGGACCGCGACACGGCGGGTGGTGTCGAGCGCCCGCTTGGCCTCGGCGACGGTGAACGGCTCAGGCAGCGCCCGCAGGATGTCGGCCGCGCGCTCACAGGCGTCCGGCCCGAGCACGATGCCGTCGGCGATCCGGGTCAGCCGCCCCGCACGCACCGCCGCGGCCAACTCCGGTGCGCCGAGTCGCAGATCCGCGAGCGTGTCGGCGTCGGGGGCGCGAAACGGTGCGACCGCCAGCGACTTCTCGACCGCGCGCACCGCCTCGTCGACCCGCGGCGGCAGCGTCAGACCCGGCGGGCGGACGCGGCCGTCGGCGACCACGAGATCGGTCCCGGCGAGCAGCGGTGCGACGAGTTCGGCGGCGGGCAACCCGATCGCGCGGCGCAGCGTCTCCAACGGCATGCCGGCCGCCACGTCGTGGTCTGCCGACCACTGACGCGCGGCGGCGACCGCATCCGCGCGCCGTGCCGCCCACCAGTCGGCGTCGACCATCCACGCGCCGACGCGCTGTCCCGCGACCGGCAGCCCCATCGACCGCAGCTCCGCCACGCGGGCGCACACCGGTGGACGGGTCCGGCCTTCGGCGAGTTCCGCGGCCCGTTCCCGCGCCGCACCCCGGCGGCGCAGCGGAGCCGGCCGCACGTCGAGCACCTCGACCCCCGCGGCGATGCGATGCCGCCCCGGATCCCGCAGTAGTCCGACGTCGCCCACCCGCAGCGGTAGCGGCCGGGCCAGCCGCAGGCGCGCCGCGGTGCCGAGGGGCCGCACGTGCACCGGCACCGCGGCCGACCCGATGTGCAGCACGAGTTCGCGATGCAGTTCCTCCGCGGACCGCAGCGCGACGTCGATCTCACCGGTGTCGAGCCACGCATCGGGGGTGCGCAGCGTGTCGCCGCGGCCGATCTCCTGCCGGTCGATGCCGCGCAGGTTCACCGCCACCCGCGCCACCGGTCCGACGACGCTGCGCTGCCGTCCGAGCGACTGCAGTCCGCGCACGGTGACCCGCCGCCCGGCGTGTTCGAGCTCGTCACCCACGCGCAGCGTGCCCGCGGCGAGCGTCCCGGTCACGACGGTGCCCGCCCCGCGCACGGTGAACGAACGGTCGACCCAGAGCCGCACGTCGGCGGTGGTGTCCGGCGGGGGCAGCCGGTCGACGAGGCGCACGAGTTGTGCGCGGACGCCGTCGAGGTCCGTGCTGAGCCCGATCGGGGGATGGGCCATGGCGGTGTCGGCGAACGCCGCCTCGGCCTGCTCGATCGCCCCCTGCGGATCGGTGAGGTCGGCCTTGGTGATCACCACCAGCGCGTGCCGCACCCCCAGCGCGTCGAGTGCGGCCAGATGTTCCTGCGACTGCGGCATCCACCCCTCGGTCGCGGCCACGATGAACATGACGGCCGGTACCGGGCCGACTCCGGCGAGCATGTTTCCCACGAACCGTTCGTGGCCCGGCACGTCGACGAACGCGAGTTCGCGGCCGTCGATCTCGGTCCAGGCGAAGCCCAGGTCGATGGTCAGGCCGCGGCGTTGCTCTTCGGCCAACCGGTCCGGCCACATGCCGGTGAGCCGCTGCACGAGCGTCGACTTGCCGTGGTCGACGTGGCCCGCGGTGGCGATCACATACATGCGGCGACGGCCTCGAGCAGCCGCCCGTCCTCGTCGGGGGCGACCGTGCGCAGGTCGAGGACGCAGCGGCCGGCTTCGACGCGTCCGACCACGGGCGGGGTGCCGGCACGCAGCGCCGCCGCCAGCGGTTCGGGCAGGCTGATGCCGGCGCTCGGCAGGCCGACGTCGGGCGCGCCGCCGCCGCCGACCGCCGCGACACAGTCGACGACCAGCGCGCCGGGAAGCTGTGCGGCCAGGCGTTCGGCGCGCACACGCAGGGCGGCGACGTCGGCGGTCAGGGCCAGGTGCACCGGTGTCGGCGGGCCCACGAGCGTCGCCTCCAGCGCGGCCAGCGTCAGCTTGTCCACCCGCAGCGCCCGCGCGGCCGGATGTCTGCGCAGCCGCTCGATCAGCTCAGCGCTGCCGAACAGCAGGCCGGCCTGCGGTCCGCCGAGGAGTTTGTCGCCGCTCGCGGTGACGAGGTCGGCGCCGTGGCGCAGCGCCGTGGTGGCGTCGGGCTCGTCGGGTAGGACCGGATGCGGTGTCAGCAGGCCCGAACCGATGTCGACGACCAGCGGGACGCCGAGCCCGGCGAGGTCGGTGACGGCGACCGCGGAGGTGAAACCGCTGACGTAGTAGTTCGACGGGTGCACCTTGAGGATGAAGCCGGTCTCCCGGCCGATCGCGTCGGTGTAGTCGCGCAGGTGCGTGCGGTTGGTGGTGCCGACCTCCCGGATCCGGGCTCCGGTCGACTCGAGGAGTTCGGGGATGCGGAACCCGTCGCCGATCTCGATGAGTTCGCCGCGGCTGACGATGATCTCCCGGCCCGGGGCCAGCGTCATCGCCGCCAGCAGCAGCGCGGCCGCGTTGTTGTTCACGACGTGCACCCCGCCCGCGGTGGGGACGGCGCGCGCGAGTGCGGCGAGCGTGCCACGGCCGCGGCGGGCCCGCCGGCCCGTCGCGAGGTCGAATTCGACGTCGGTGGCGCCGCTGGCGGTCACCACCGCGTCGACGGCGGTGCGCGACAGCGGGGCGCGGCCGAGGTTGGTGTGGACGACGACGCCGGTCGCGTTGATCACCGGCCGCAGGCTCACCGCCGCGGACGGCAGGGCGGCGACGGCGTGGTCGGCGACGTGTTCGGGTGCGATCTCGCCTGCCCTTGCCCGCTGCTGCGCGTCGGCGATCACCGACTTGACCAGGGTGCGGCCCAGCGTGCGTTCGGCCTCGGCGAGCCGGGGATCGGTGAGCAGCGTGTCGGTGCGGGGGACGCGACGGCGCGGGTCGGTCACGGCGCGCCCCCGTGGCGATTTCGGTGTCGTTCGTCGCGCCTGCCGTGACCGACGACACCGAAATCGCGGGAGGAGGTATGGCGGAGGCGGACGGGAATCGAACCCGCCAACGGCAGATCCTGCCGTTCGACGATTTTGAAGATCGCGCCGGTCACCAGACCGGATACGCCTCCCTGGACCATGGCCCCATCATCGCAGGCAGGATGGTGGCCATGACCTCCCTGTCGACCCACCGCCTGACTCAGTTCGCCCACGGCGGCGGATGCGCGTGCAAGATCCCGCCCGGTGAGCTCGAGGACGTGGTCCGCGGGCTGACGTCGGCACGTCCGCGGGACCCGCTGGGAGAGTTGCTGGTGGGTCTGGACGACGGAGACGACGCCGCCGCCGTCCGCATCGCCGGGGACACCGCGCTGATCGCGACGACCGATTTCTTCACCCCGGTGGTCGACGACCCGTACGACTGGGGCCGCATCGCGGCGACGAACGCCCTGTCGGACGTGTACGCGATGGGTGGGCGCCCGGTGGTGGCCGTCAACCTGCTGGGCTGGCCGCGTGACGTGCTGCCGTTCGAACTGGCGGCCGAGACGCTGCGCGGCGGGCTCGACGTCTGCAACGCTGCCGGATGCCACCTGGCCGGCGGTCACAGCGTCGACGACCCAGAGCCCAAATACGGGCTCGCGGTGACGGGCGTCGCCGATCCGAACCGGTTGCTGCGCAACGACGCAGGCGCTCCCGGTACACCGCTGTCGCTGACCAAGCCCCTGGGGATCGGCGTGCTCAACAGCCGACACAAGGCCACCGGTGAGCGCTTCGAGGAGGCCATCGCGGTGATGACGACGCTCAACGCCGAGGCCGCGGCGGCCGCCCTCGAGGCGGGCGCCGAATGTGCCACGGATGTCACCGGTTTCGGCCTGCTCGGCCACCTCTACAAACTCGCCAGGGCCAGTGGCGTCACCGCGGTCGTCGACGCCGCGGCGGTGCCCTACATCGCCGGGGCGCGCGAGGCGCTGGCCGCCGGCTACGTCAGCGGCGGCACGCGGCGCAACCTCGAGTGGGTGGCCCCGCACACCGATCTGTCGGCGGTCGGCGAGGACGAAGCGCTGCTGCTGGCCGATGCCCAGACGTCCGGGGGGCTGCTGATCGCGGGCGAGATCCCCGGCGCGCCGGTGATCGGCGAACTCGTCCCCCGAGGCGAGCACACGATCGTCGTGCGTTGACGTCCTAGGCTGGGGGACATGACTTCTCCGGTGGGCAGCCTCGCGTCGATCTCCATCGACTGCCCCGACCCCGACCGCCTCGTGCCGTTCTACCGCGACCTGCTCGGCCTCGAGGAGGTGTTCGCCACCCCGGACCGTGGGGTCGTCTCGCTGTCGGGTGCGGGCCCGATGGTCACGCTGATGCGCGTCGACACCTACGTCCCGCCGTCCTGGCCGCACGGTCCGCAGCACCAGCAGATGCACCTCGACGTCGCGGTGGACGATCTGGAGACCGCGGTGGCGGCCGCCGTCGCACTGGGCGCCACCGAGGCCCCGTACCAGCCCGCCGGCCAGGCGTGGCGGGTGCTGCTCGACCCGGTCGGCCACCCGTTCTGTCTGAGCACCGTGCGGCCGGACTGACCTACGGATTCGATTCGGACGCAGCGACTTCCGCGCTGCGGATCGCGTCGTTGACGCGAGGGTTGTGCATCAGGACGTCGTCCATCACGGCCGTCGTCAGGCTCCGCGCGGTCAGTAGCGGAGCGACCCATGCCGGCGCGGTGACCTGTGCGGCGCGCCGCTCGACGCCCGACAGCACCGCCTCGGCGGCGGATTCGACACTCATCGGCCGGGTGATGAATCCGGGTGCGGCCGAACGGATCGTCGCGGCGTGCACGTCGTCGAAGGCGTCGCTGGTGAGATCGGTGTCGATGAAGCCGAGATACGCGATGCCCGCGGTGACACCGTGCTGGGCGAGTTCGACCCGCAGCGTACGTGAGAGTTGTTCCACACCCGCCTTGCTCACCGCGTAGGGCGCGGCGAGCACGCCGTTGAAGAACGCATAGATCGATCCGACCAGCGCGATGTGGCCACGGCGGGCGATGACCGCGGGCAGCGTCGCCCGCACGGTGCGCCACTGGCCGAGCAGGTCGACCTCGACGGTGTGCTCGAAGTCGTCGGGGTCGATGGTGGCGACGGTCTCCGACGGCGGGGCGATCCCGGCGTTGGCGACCACGACGTCGATCCCGCCGAACGCGGCGACGGTCCCGTCGGCGGCCCGCTGCAGCGCGGCGGCGTCGGTGACGTCGGCCTTGAACGCGGCGGCACCGTCGCCCAGCTCGGCAGCGAGGTCCTCGAGCGGGTGCAGGCTGCGGCCGACCAACGCCACGCGGGCTCCCCGCGCATGCGCCTCGCGGGCGATCTGGGCGCCGAGCCCGCGGGCGGCCCCGGTGACGAAGACGACCCGACCGTCGAGGTCGAGCCGGGGCGGTGCGCCGAACCGGCCACCGATCACGGGGATCCCGCGCGCCAGCCGCACCACGGTCCGGCCGGCCAGTCGCACGGCGTCGTCGAGCATCGTCAGCGGATTCGGACCTGGTAGCTCAGATACGACGGCGCCGCGGGCATCCATGCCGACCTCTTCGGCGTTCGCCGCGCGAAGACCGCCGCCACCGCGCGCACGAACCAGGGCCGGGGGATGGGGGTGCTCATCGGCTGCTCCCTCCAGTCGGTGTGGGCTCCAGAAATACCCGCCGGTGAGCGCGGCAAACCCCGGCGCGGCCGCGCCCGACGGCGTACGGTCTAGCGCGATGGGCACACGACACTGCCGGTCGGTGCCGATATGACCGCGGCACCGGTGGCCGCCGTCGTCGGCCTGGCACGTGGCATGCGCGACCTCGTACGGTCGCACGCGGACGACAGCGAACGGCTGCGCACTCTGTCCCCGGCGATCGTCGACGAGATGTGGGCGTGCGGGTTGATGTCCGCCTTCAATCCGGTCCCCGCGGGCGGAACGGAACCGTCCTTCGCCGAGATGATCGAGACGTGGATCGAAATGGCCTGGCAGGACGGGTCTTTCGGCTGGGTGGGGATCGCGAATCTGCCGTCGTCGTTCGCCGCGGCCTGCTATCTGCCCGACGAGGGCTTCGCGGAGGTCTTCGCCGCCCACGACAATCACGTCACCATGGGCGGGCAGTTCTTCCCCAACGGCCAGGGCGTCGCCACCGACGGCGGCTACCGGTTGAGCGGGTCGTGGAGTTTCGGGTCCGGCACCGGACACTCCGAGTTCGTGGCCGCGGGCTTCCTGCCGATGGATGCCGGCGAGATCCGCTGGGCCGGTGACGGTGTGCCCGACATGCAGGTGGCGGTGCTGCCGCGCGACCAGGTGACGTTCACCGACGGCTGGTACGTGCAGGGCCTGAAGGGCACGGGTTCCTACGACTACCGCGTCGAGGACGTGTTCGTCCCCGAGGCCCGGACGTTCCCGCTGTTCTGCCGCAGCCCGCGCCGCGGCGCGTCGCCCGCCACCCGGATGGGGCTGATGCCGGTCACCGCGGCCGGACACGCGTCGTGGGCGCTCGGGGTGGCCAAGAGCATGCTCGACGACGTCGCCGAGCTGGCCGCCACGAAGTTCCGCATGAGCGACATGGCCTCGCTGGCGAGCCGGCCCACGTTCCAGAAGGGACTGGCCCACCACACGGCGGCGTGGCGTGCGGCGCGCCTGCTGGTGCTCGACGCGTTCGGCACGGCCGAGGCCGCCGTCGCCGCCGGCGACGATCTCACCCCGACGCTGCGCGCCGACATGCGGGTGGCCGCCGTCTACGCCACCGACACCGCGCGTCAGTGCGCCGAGTGGGCCCACCTGGTGGCCGGCACCGACGCGATCCGCGAGGGCAGTCGCCTCGAGCGGGCGTTCCGCGACGTCTACACCGGCACCCAGCACGCGTTCATCAGCGAGAAGGTGGCCATCGACGCCGCACAGATCTGGCTGGGCCTCATCGAGGATCAGCCCGGGCTGTGAGCGTCGGCCTCAGGCCGTGTCGTCGTCGACGTGCGCCGGGAGTTGGCTGTGGCGCACCTGGTTTCCGCCCGCGCGTTTGGCGGCGTACATCGCGGCGTCGGCGGCGGTGATGGCCTCGTCGATACCGGCGCGCAGCCCGGTGACGCGCAGACGCAACAGGGGCACACTCGCCGTGCCGACGCTCGCGGTCAGCGGTGCAGCGGCCTTCTCGATCCCCGCGCGCAGGCGCAGGGCCAGGTGCGCCGGGTTCGCCGAAGAGGAGACGGTCGCGACGACGAACTCCTCCCCTCCGGTCCGTCCCACGAGCGCATCCTCGTCGGCATTGCGGGACAGCGCCCGGCCGACGGCGATCAGCGCACGGTCGCCCGCGGCATGGCCATGGGTGTCGTTGAGGTTCTTGAACCGGTCGAGGTCGATCACCGCCACCAGGAGATTGCGGTTGGCCGGACCGGGATCGGCCACCAGACCGGACAGGCGTTGGTAGAACGCCCGCCGGGTCAGCAGGCCGGTCAGCGGATCCCACTCCGAGCGCACGACATCGGCGCCCAGCGCGTGGACGATCGTCTGCACACCGAACGGGATGACGGCGTTGAGCACGACGACGAACCAGAACAGGGCGAGGGCGCCGACCGGTTGACCGCTCGCGGCCAGCCGCACCGCTCCGATCGCGCCCACCACCACCGCCGTGGCGAAGATGTAGACGGTGTAGCGGGACGTGTGCAGGAACGCGACGTAGGCGGCCGGGGTGACGAAGCCGAAGCAGCCGATCACCGCGATCACCGGGTCCGACTGCACCAGACAGATCACGGCGACGCACACGGTCGCGATGTATGACACCGCCAGCGACTGGATGCGAGTCGGCCACCGCCGCACGTACGGCACCAGCGTCGACCATCCCGCGATCGCCGCGAGCCACGACACCGCGACACCGAGGGTCGACTGTGGCCCGAAACCGCTGTACACCAACAGGATCGGCACCAACGCCAGGGAGCCCACCATCACCGAGAGCATGGTGCGCGCGGCGCCCATCATCCCCCGGCTACGCAGATAGCCGGTCACCCAGTCGAAGTGATCGGGCAACGTCCACCACCGCCGCACCCAACCCCTGCGCGATGTCACAGGTCGATTGTCCACCCGCGGGCAAATCCGCTCAGGCCGGCGGGAGTGCGGTGGGCCGAAGGAGGAACTCGACGAGCACCTCCGCCATCGCCGGGATGGCCTGCCGGGAGATCACCTCGTAGCCGTGGGTGCTCAGCGTCGGCAGGCACAGCAGGCCGGCCCGCGGGGTGAGGCCGTTGGCCTTGGCGTGCGATGCGTCGGATTCGAACGCGCCGAGGACGGCGGCCTGAGGGGACAGTCCGCGCTCGGTGGCGATCGTCATCAACCGGTCGGCGACGTCCTTGTCGTAGACGCACATCGCATCGCTGTACCCGACGATCGGGCCGCCGCTGCAGGCGGTGTCGTACTCGACCTCGGTGGGCCCGACCTCCAGCGCCAGGGTCAGTTCGCCGGGCAGCGTGCGGCTGGCGTACGACCCTCCCACGCCGCCCACCTCCTCGTTGGTGGTGAACACCAGGTACACGTCGCCGGCGGGCCGTTGCCCCGATTCGCGCAGGAGGCGGGCGGCGTCCAGCAGTGCGACACAGGCCGCCCTGTCGTCCATGAAATACGAGCCGAGATAGTCGCCGAACTCGAACAGCGTGCGCTTGCTGCGGTCGATGCACACCCGGGTGCCCGGGCCGATCCCGGCCGCGGTCAACTCCTCGGGGGTGCGTCCGGTGAACACGTAGACGTGCAACCAGTCCAGCGCCTTGTCGCCCTGGTCGGGTTTGGTCTCCCAGATCCGCTGGCTCTCCTTGGTGGTGTGCTCGGAGCCAAGGGTGAGCACACCGGTGAGCGTCTCGCGGTCGCCGAGCAGCGCCACCGGACCGAGCCCGAAGTTGCCCGGGTACATCGTGCCCAGCGGCGTCAGGTGCAGGCTGCCGTCGGGGTCCACCCGCTTGACGAGCATCGACAGCTCGTCCAGATGCGCCATCACCCGGGTGCCCGCGCTGTCCCCGGTGTCGCCGCGCACGACGCCAACGAGGTTGCCCGCCTCGTCGACCCAGAGTTCGTCGACGAAGGGTTCGAGTTCGCGGCGGCACACGTCGCGCACCGGGTCCTCTTGACCGCACGGTCCGTAGGTCGACAACAGTTCCTGCAGCAGCTCCCCGCGCAATTCGCTCACCGGTGTTCTCTACCCCGATGCGCGGGCTACCCCACCTGATGTGAGGAGTGTCAGCCGGTGACGCCGGGCAGGCCGGCCCGCAGCGCGATGGCCTGTTTGATGCCGATGTCGGTCACCACGTCCGGTGGGGTGGGGTCACCCGGTGCGCTCTGGAATTCCATCCGCGCCACCGCGGGGCCCTCGGTGAACAGCAGCGTGGTCACCTGCTTGGCGCCGTCGGGTGAGGTTCCCGCGATCACCGTGCCGTCGGTCCCGACCGGCGACGGCTCCGGCGCACCGCCCGCGACCGAGGTGCCGATCGCATGCAGGCTGGCGTCGAGCGCGGCTTTGGCGGCCGCGGGGTCGGGCAGGATGTTGATCGTCACGCCGATCGCCCGGGTGTCGGCCTGGTTGACGAACAGCGCCGAGACACCTTTGCCGCCGCGGCGATTTGGGACCGTCGACCGGTTGACGAACGTGTCGTACTCACTGTTGATGTCGGTCGGCTCGATCAGCAGGCGGGTGTAGTCGATGACGGCCGCGCTGTTCTCCTTCGGCGCCGACGACGGCGTGCTCGACACGGAGGTGGGCAGACCGCTCGGCGACGCCGCGGGCGGTGAATCGGTCGGGGTGCAACCGCTGAGTCCGATGGCGAGCACCGCCGCGCCGATGGTCGTGACGGCGAAAGTCGACGATTTCGCAGAGACCGACGAGTTGGTGATGACGCTGCGCATGGATATCTGTCGATGCCCCAATCGATTTCGAAAGCTGAGAATATACTGGACAGAGTGTCCACTAAGGACGGTACACGCGCCGCATCAGGGCTCGCAATGATCACACCCGAGCCGCCGCGCCGTGGGCGCCCGCGCAACGTCGAGGTGCGCGCCGCGGTGCTGCGGGCCGCGACGGAGCTTGCGCTGGCAGGCGGTACCGGAGCGGTCAGCATCGACGCGATCGCCAAACGGGCCGCCGTGAGCCGCACCACGATCTACAAGTGGTGGCCGTCGGCGGCGGCGATCGTGCTCGAAGGTCTGCTCGCCGCGATGCGCGAGTCCATCGTGCCGCCCGTGGGCAGCGACACCAAGGGCGCGGTGGAGCACCAGCTGCGCGCGCTGAACGCGATCCTCACCGGTGCCACGACCGGCCCACTGGTCCGCAGTGTGATCGCCGCGGCCAGTTCGCACCGCGACGTCGCCACCGCGCTGCTCGACCAGTGGCTGCTGCCCCGGCGCGCCGCGGTGACCGCCGTGCTGCTCAACGGGATCGCCGCCGGGGAACTGCGGGCCGACCTCGACGTGGAGGTCGCCGTCGACGCGCTGTTCTCGCCGGCCTACTACCGGCTCGTGTTCGCGATGCCACCGCTCGACGAGGACGCGCTGACGCACCTGTTGGAGACGGTGTGGCGCGGCTGCACCCGTCCGTGAGTCAGCGCCGCCGGCCCCCGACGAGGCTGCCGAGCAGCAGCCCGGCGAACGGGATCGCCGCGAGCACCGTGCTCACCGTCGCACTGCCGCCCGTCACCAGGGTGAAGTTGCTGAGCACCAGCCACAGGCTGCCCAGCAGGCCGACACAGGCCAGCGCCGGGGCGATACGGGTCTGCCACAGTCGGCCGCCCGCGTGCTCGCGGTTCCTGGCGAAGTAGACGAGGACGGCCACCGAGGTGGTCAGCGTCAGCAGCACCATGCCGACCGTCGCCACGCCGGCCATCGACCCGAAGACCCCGACGAGCGGATCGACGCCCAGCGCGGCGAGGACGCCGACGATCACCGCGGCGGTGACTGTCTGCACGATCGAGGAGAAGGCGGGGGAGCGGTGCGTGGGGTGCACGCCGGCCAGGCGCTGCGGCAGCAGCCCCTTGCCCGCCAGCGCGAACTGGTAGCGCGCGATGACGTTGTGGAACGACAGCACACAGGCGAACAGGCTGGTCAGCAGGAGCACGTTGACGATGTCGCGGCCGATGCGCCCGAGCTTGTCGTCGGTGGTGTCGAGCAGCAGGTTGCCCTCGCCGTCGAGCGTGCGCTGAGCGACCTCGACGACCTGGTCTGGGCCGATGGCCACGACGAACGCCCAGCAGGTCACGGCGTAGAAGCCGCCGATGAGCAGGACCGCGGCGTAGGTCGCGCGCGGGATCGTGCGTTCCGGATCGCGGGCCTCGTCGCGGAACACCGCGGTGGCCTCGAAGCCGATGAAGCCGGTCAGCGCGAACAGCACGGAGATGCCGACGGCGCCCTGGGTGAAGGTGGCCGGATCGAACGAGGTGAGCGTCAGCCCAGCCGGACCCGGATCGGCGACGATCACCAGGTCCAGCAGCACCACGATGCCGATCTCCAGTGCGAGTGCGACCCCGAGGACCTTGGCGCTCAGCTCGATGTGCCGGTATCCGAGCACCGCGACGACGGCCAGCGTGGCGAAGGCGTACAGCGGCCATGGCAGGTCCGGGCCGCCGTAGAACGCCACGGTGTCGCCGATCGCCCAGCCGATGTAGCCGTAGATGCCGACCTGGATCGCGGTGTAGGCGATCAGCGCGACGGCGGCCGCACCCCTGCCGAGCCGTTTGCCCAGGCCGAGGGTGACGTAGGAGAAGAACGCGCCGGCCTCGGGCACGTACGGCGTCATCGCGACGAACCCGATGCTGAACAGCAGCAGCACCAGCGAGGCGATGATGAAGCCGATCGGCGCGCCTGCGCCGTTGCCCATCCCGAACGCCAGCGGCAGGTTGCCGCCGATCACGGTCAGCGGGGCGGCCGCGGCGACCACCATGAAGACCACCGCGACCGGGCCGAGCCTGCCCTGGAGGCGTTGGACTCCCGCGGTGGGTGTGGTGTCGGTGCTCATGAGATCTCCCGGGTGTTTCGGAGGACGGCCTGACGGAACAGGGTGTGGTCGAGGGCGTGGGCGGTGCGTCCGCCGCGGCCGGTGACCGTGGTGGCGCCGACGACGGCGTTGACGATCGCCTCCTCGGTGGCCTCGATCGTGAGGTCGAACAGCAGCGTCATCAGCTGTGGCGCCACCATCCGCACCGGTATCTCGGGACGGTCGGTGCCGGCGTCCTCGTCCCACGAGTACGGCGGGATTCCGCGGTTGCCGGTCGAGAAGGCGAGCATGAGGTCGCCGCTGTACTGTTCGCCGCTGCCGCCGACGCGGCTGACCGCCAGCGCCGACCGCTGCGCGAGCCGCGTGCACTGGTGCGGCAGCAGCGGGGCATCGGTCGCGACGACCACGATGATCGAACCCGATCCCCGCTCGTAGGCGAGCGGCAGGTCGGGCAGCGGGACGGCGTCCGGGCCGATGATCTCGCCGACCGGCACACCGTTGACGCGGAACCGTTCCCGGCGGCCGTGGTTGGCCTGGACCAGCACGCCGACGGTGTAGCGGCCCGCGGCGGTGTCGGTGACGCGCGAGGAGGTGCCGATACCGCCCTTGAACTCGTGGCAGATCATCCCCGTGCCGCCGCCGACGGTGCCCTCGGCGACCGGGCCGCTGCTCGCGGCGTCGAGGGCGGCGCGGACGTGCTCGGGGCGGACGTGGTGTCCGTTGATGTCGTTGAGCACGCCGTCGTACGTCTCGCCGACCACGGGCAGTGACCAGTAGAGCCCCTCACCGCGTGCGGCGACCTGCGCCTCGACGAGAGTGTCGCGGACCACCCCGACGCTGTGGGTGTTGGTGAGCCCGATCGCCGACGTCAGCTCCCCGGATTCGCGGATCCACTCCAGGCCGGTCATCTCCCCGCTGCCGTTGAGCCGGTGCGCTCCGGCGAAGACGGGCTCGGTCCAGATGTCGTCGTGCGGGACGACGACGGTCACGCCCGTGTGCACGGCCGGCGGGCCGTCCTGGCGCAGGGTGGTGTGCCCGACCCGCACGCCCGGCACGTCGGTGATGGCATTGTGCGGACCGGTCGGGTGGTCACCGATCACGATGCCGAGATCGCGCGTACGCATGGGGGCCTCCGAGCGCTGGAGTCTGGTGCTGTTCGGACTGGAGTTCTTTTCCTGTCCGGAAAATAATGGGGCCGGACGGGCCGATGCGCAATACCGAGTTCGGATCGGGTGACAATCGCCGGGACGCCCGCACCGACACCGACAGGGGGATCTCGACCACGTGGCACGCCCGAACCGGAAGGCCGAACGGCGCGAGGAGATCCTCGACGCCGCGATCGCGCTGATCGAACGGCACGACCTCGCGACGCTGCGGATCGCCGACGTCGCCGCCGAGCTCGGGCTGACCGCCAACGCGGTGCGGTACTACTTCAAGGAGATGGACCAGCTGCTGTCCGAGCTGGCCCTGCGGTCGGACACCCGCTTCTACGACAGCCGGCTCGCCGTCGTCGAACGCACCACCGACGCGGCCGAGCAGTTGGCGCTGACCATCGCCGCCGGGCTGCCGACCGGTCCGGAGGACGCCGAGTGGCGCTCGATCTGGCGGGCGGTGCTGGCGGCCGGGTTCGAACTCGACCGGCGCCGCGACGTCCAGGAGATCTACCACCGGCAGGTCGGCCTGTACGCGCAGATCCTCGCCGCGGGGGAGCGCGCCGGGGCCTTCCGGCTCGGCTCGCCCGCGACCGACATCGCCATGACGCTGATGGCGATGGAGGACTACCTCGGCTACCGCATCGTCGCGCGCGACCCGGAGATGAGCCGCGAGACGTCGCTGCGGTTGATGCGTCAGTACGCCGAACTCGCCACCGGGGCCGCGCTGCCGGAGACGGTCTGAGCCGGCTGTCTTCGAATCGGGTCCTGACCGGGCGGTGCGCGCCTACAGTCGAGTCATGACGCATCCCGTACGACGGCTGCTCGTCGCGGCGCTGTCGGTGGCCGCGTTCACCGCCGCGCCGGTCGCCGTCACCACCGTGCTCTCACCGGCGGTCGGCTCGGCGTGCCTGCCCGGGGAAACCGGCGTCACCAACGGATGTGCGCCGTTCTGCCTGCCCGGCCGCGCGCTGGACACCAACACCGGGCTCTGCCTGCCTGTGCCGCCACCTCCACCGCCGCCGGCCCCGATGACCAACCGGGTCTGACGCGCCCCTGCCTCGCCGCGCCAGGATGGCCTGGGCGACGATGAGGGCGTGTATGACGAGGTCTCCTTCTCCCACGGCCCCGAGGCCCACGACTCCGACGAGGCCGGGACGCGCATCGATCCGGTGCTGGCCCGCAGCTGGCTACTGGTCAACGGCGCGCACCGGGACCGGTTCGAACCCGCGGCCCGCTCGCACGCCGACATCGTCGTGCTCGACATCGAAGACGCCGTCGCGCCCAAGGACAAGGTGACCGCCCGCGCCAACGTCGTCGACTGGTTGGGCGCGGGCCATGCCGACTGGGTGCGGATCAACGGGTTCGGCACGCCGTGGTGGGCCGACGACCTCGACGCGCTGGCCGGCACGTCGGTCGGCGGGGTGATGCTCGCGATGGCCGAATCCGTCGACCACGTGACCGAGACCGCCAAACGCCTACCGGGCGTGCCGATCGTCGCGCTCGTCGAGACGGCGCGCGGGCTGGAACGCATCACCGAGATCGCCGCGGCGAAGGGCACCTTCCGGTTGGCGTTCGGCATCGGCGACTTCCGCCGCGACACCGGTTTCGGTGACAACCCGGCCACGCTGGCCTACGCGCGGTCGCGCTTCACGATCGCCGCCAAGGCCGCCCACCTGCCGAGCGCGATCGACGGGCCGACCATCGGGTCGAGCGCGCTGCGGCTCATCGAGGCCACGGCCGTGTCCGCGGAATTCGGGATGACCGGCAAGATCTGCCTGAGCCCCGACCAGTGTTCGGTGGTCAACGAGGGGCTGTCGCCGTCGCAGGACGAGATCGCGTGGGCCAAGGAGTTCTTCGCCGAGTTCGAGCGCGACGGCGGAGAGATCCGCAACGGCTCCGATCTGCCCCGGATCGCGCGGGCCAACAAGATCCTCGACCTGGCCCGCGCCTACGGCATCGAGGTCACCGAGTTCGAGGACGAGCCGGTGCACATGCCGGCCCCGTCGGACACCTATCACTACTGATTCTCGTCATTGCGACGATCGATGCGACGATCGATGTTTGAACCGCAGCACGGGTGGTACAGCCGCGGCATGCTGACTGATCACCTGAAACGCGCGCCGGTCCTCGCGGCCGGCGCCTCCGCACTGGCCATCGCCTTCGCCGTTCCGGCGGGCGCCACCCTGATGTTCCCGGCGGGCGGACCGCCCGGATGCGTCGATCCGTACGGCACGGGCTGCGCCGCCCCGCCGCCTCCGCCCCCGCCGCCCGGAGCTCCGGGCTTCGTCCCGCCGCCTCCGGGCGTCGCCGGAGCGGTGCCCGGTGGCCCGGGCGGGGTGGCCGGTCCCGGCGGTGCCGCGGGTGCGATCCCGGGTGGCCCGGGTGGTGTCGCCGGTCCGCAGGGTGCCGCGGGTGCGATCCCGGGTGGCCCGGGTGGTGTCGCCGGCCCGCAGGGTGCCGCGGGTGCGATCCCGGGCGGTCCGGGTGGTGCGGCCGGTCCGCAGGGCGCGACGGGCGCGATCCCGGGTGGGCCTGCCGGCACGGCGGGTCCGGGCGGCGCCAGCGGGTGCATCCCCGGCGTCGGCTGCGCCAGCACGCCGTAGCGCTCAGGTACCGCAGAAGGTGCGGTACCGGCCGAAGTCCTCGGGAGCCGGTTGCGCATGACGCTCGAGACCGGGCCGTTCGTCGAACGGCCCGGTCACCGCGTCGAGCAGGTTCTCGAACGGCGCCAGATCGCCCGCGGCTGCGGCGGTCAGCGCCTCCTCGACGAGATGGTTGCGCGGGATGTAGACGGGGTTCACCCGATCCATCGCATCGCCGTCGGGGTTCAGCGCACGCCACCGGTTCAGCCACGCGTCGAATCCGGCGAGGTCGACGAACAACCCGCGCGCGGGTTCGGTGTCACCGCGCGCCGCACGGCCCAGGGCGCGGAAGAACGACGTGTAGTCGATGTGGTTGTCGCGCAACAGGTTCGGCAGCTCTTCGAGGAGTCCGGTGACGGCGCGCTCGTCAGCCTCCCCGTCCGCCCGGGACAGACCGAGTTTGGCCCGCATCCCCTCGGTGAACGCGGCCTCGTACTGGCGGCCGAACGCGCCGAGCGCCGTTTCGGCCATGGTGACGGCCTGATCGAGGTCGTCGGCCAGCAGCGGCAGCAGGGCCTCGGCGAAGCGCGCCAGGTTCCACGCGGCCACCGCGGGCTGGTTGCCGTAGGCGTAGCGGCCCCACATGTCGATCGAGCTGAACACCGTCTCCGGGTCGTAGACGTCCATGAACGCGCACGGCCCGTAGTCGATGGTCTCCCCGGAGATCGTCATGTTGTCGGTGTTCATCACGCCGTGGACGAATCCCACGAGCATCCACCGGGCGATCAGCCGGGCCTGTGCGGCCAACACCGCCTCGAACAGCCCCAGGTACGGATTCTGCGCCTCGGCCGCCTGCGGATGGTGACGGGCGATGGCATGGTCGGCGAGCCGGCGCAGCAGGTCCCGGTCGCCGGATGCGGCGGCGTACTGGAAGCTGCCGACCCGCAGATGGCTGCTCGCCACCCGGGCCAGCACGGCCCCGTCCAGCACGGTTTCGCGGTACACCTGGCGGCCGGTCGCCACCACCGCCAGCGAGCGGGTGGTCGGGATGCCGAGCGCGGCCATCGCCTCGCTGACGATGTACTCGCGCAGCATCGGGCCGACCGCGGCCAGGCCGTCACCGGCGCGCGCGAACGGCGTGTGCCCGGACCCCTTCAGATGGAGATCACGGACCCGGCCGTCGGTGTCGGTGATCTCGCCGAGCAGCAGCGCCCTGCCGTCGCCGAGCCGGGGCGCGAACCCGCCGAACTGGTGGCCCGCATAGGCCTGTGCCACCGGAGTGGCGCCGCCGGGGACCGAGTTGCCCACCAGCAGCCGCACCCCGTCGGGGGTGCGCAGCCAGTCGGGGTCGAGACCCAGAGTCGCCGCCAGCCGCTCGTTCAGCACGAGCAGCCGCGGGTCGGGGGCCTCCTCGGCCCGCCAGCGGACCGCCATCTCCGGCAGGTCCCGCGCGAAGCGGTCGTCGAGGACGAGGTTCGTCACAGGTGAAGCACTCACCTCATCCAGACTACGTAGCGACGGGTCCACCCAGGGCTACGTCTTGTCGGGATCGATGGCGTCCTTGAGCTTGCCCATGACGCCCTTCTCGGTGCCGAACGACGGCGTCCGCGGCTCGCCCATCGAACCGTCGTAGGTGACGTAGAGCTTCGGGTCCGGCGGCGGGCCCGACTGGCGGTCGCCGAGCGGCTGCGGATCGGCCAGGAACTTCCCGGTGTGCCGACCGTCGGGCAGCGGGCCGTTGGCCCAGCGACCCTTGTCGGAGTCGGCGCCGTCCGACAGATGCCACAGCGTGCTGGCGTGTTCCTCGTACTCCTCGTCGAACAGATCGTTCGGTGCCACGACGCCCTCCAGCCCGTCGGCCTGCAACTCCTCGATCGCGGCCAGCCACATGTTCTGGTGGTAGGTGTCGCGGGCGAGATTGAACTTCAGCATGGCCTTGACGCCCGGGTCATCGGTCATGTGCCACAGCCGCGCGGTCTGCACGCGGCCCTGCGCCTCGGCGTTCACGTTGGCGTAGAAGTCGGCGAGGAGGTTGCCCGAGGCGACCACGAACTTGCCGTTCCAAGCCTGGCCCTGGCTGTCCGACAGCGTCGGCGCACCGCCGGAGATGATCGCCTGCTGCGGATCCATGCCGCCCATGACGGCGGCGACGACCGGATCGCCGAGCGCGTTCTCGGTGGCGTCCGTGGCGGGCGCACTCTCCAGGAGGCGGGCGATCATCGTCGCGATCATCTCGACGTGGCCGATCTCCTCGGTGGCCACGTCCATGATGAGGTCCTTGTACTTGCCCTTCATGCGACAGTTCCAGCCCTGCATGAGGTACTGCATCGTCACGGTCATCTCGCCGAAGGCACCGCCGAGCAGCTCCTGGAGCTTGCGCGCGTAGACCGGGTCCGGCTTTTCGGGCTTGACGTCGAATTGCATGTAATCGGTATGACGGAACATCAGCTCTCCACGAATTCGTTTTAGCGGCCACCGCTGGCAACCACCCCGACCGCCGCACGGTTTCTGTACGGCAGGGGAGGCGGTACCCGGGCACTGGACAGGCAAACGCTCCGCCGGAATCGGGTTTCGTGGCCGTCGTCGATGTTTGGAGTCCGGTCGGCGGGGCACAGGCTCGCTCACGGAAAGGACAACTCATGACGACATCCCTTGCCGACCAGAACCTCGCACAGCTCGGCGGCCCCTACAGCATCCTCACGCGCCAGAAGCGTGACCACATCGAACTCGAACGGTTGCTGCACCGGATCGACGCCACGACGGGTGCCGAACGGCAGAATTACCTGACGGAGTTGTGCCGGCTGGTCTTCCCGCACGCGTTCGCCGAGGAGTCGGTGCTGTGGCCGGCCATCCGCAAGATGGTGCCCGGTGGTGAACCACTCACCCTCGAGATCGAAAAAGAGCACCAGGAGATCAACGAGCTCTTCGCCGAGCTCGAGAAGGTCCCCGAGGACGATCCGCGCTACCCGCAACTGTGGGAACACATCAAATCCCTTCTGCGCGAGGATGTTCGGGACGAAGAGGACAGGCTGCTGCCGATGCTGCAGGACGTCGTCGACCGGCGCACCCTGATCCAGTTGGGCTGGGCCTGGGAGGCGGTGCGGCGGACGGCGCCGACCCGGCCACATCCGGTCGTGGCGCGGCGCCCTCCGGGCAATGTGGTCGCCGCGGCGCCGTTGACGGTCCTCGACCGCGCCCGCGATCACCTCGACCGCGGCGCCCGTCGCTCATCCGGACGGGCCAAGGGTGTGTTCGCCTCGGCAAGCGCGGGTTTGGCGCGGGTGGCCGGAATGGTCGAACACGTTCCGCCGCTCACTCACGGCGAGGATCCGAGCACGAACTCGCCGCGCCGACCCGAGACGAGTTCGTGAGCGGTATTCCGGCGTGGAAAGTGGCCTGGGAACGCCGGAAGAACAGCAGGAAAGCGCAGCGGGAAGGCGAAGCCGGGCCCGCGCGCAAGGCGCCCGACGCCACGCCGATCGGTGAGGCGATCGAGCATTTCCACGACCGCGGTGACCTGTCGCTGGGAATTCCCGCGCACAGGTCCGGAACCGGTCGGCACGATCCGGTCGCCGCGCGGTGGGTGGGGTCGCAGGCGTTCCGCGCCGACATCGGCATGAACAACGGCGTCGACAACCGCCATCAGTCCTGGCAGGTGGAGCCGACGGCGATGGAACTGTTCGCCGAGGCCGTCGGCGCGGACCAGACGCTGTTCTCCACCAACGGCAGCACCGAGAACGTCCATGTCGCGATGATGGCAGCGGTGCGTCCCGGCGAGACGTTGGTGATGGCACGCAACGGCCACAAGTCCGCGTTCTCCGGACTCGTGCTGTCGGGCGCGATGCCGGTGTACGTCGATCCCGACTACGACCACCGCTGGCAGGTGGCACACGGGGTGGACCCGGCCAGCCTGCGGCAGACCCTCGCCGAGCACCCCGACGCCGCTGCCGCAATGGTTTTCACGCCGAGCTACTACGGGGTGAGCTCAGACGTCCGGGCGCTGGCCGACGCCGCGCACGGGCACGGCATCCCGCTCGTCACCGACGACGCGTGGGGCCTCGACTACAGCTTCTGCAGCAGGTTGCCGCCGTCGGCGCTCGAATCCGGTGCCGACCTGTGCATCGGCAGCGTGCACAAGACGCTCAACGGCCTGCTGCAGACATCGGTGCTCAGCGCCAAGGGCGATCGCATCGACACCACCAGGCTGTCGATGGTGTTCGAGCTCACCCAGTCGACGAGTGCGTCGTCGCTGCTGCTGTCCTCGATCGACGCCGCCCGCCGCCAGTTCCAGGAGCACGGCGAGGACATGCTCGGGAACGCCATCGACCTCGCCGAGCGGATCAGGTCGGCCGTCACCGGCATCCCGGGCCTCGACCTGATGGGAGAGGACGTGCTGCGCCACCCGGGCGCCATGGCGCTCGACCCGACACACGTCACCGTCGACGTGATCGGGTTGGGGCTGACCGGATACCAGGCCGGAGACTGGCTGCGGGAACGATGTGGCATCCATGTCGAACTCGCCGACCACCGCCGGATCATGGCGCTGATCACCTTCGCCGACAGCGAGTCCGAAGCGGACCGGTTCGTCGAGGCGTTGACCGAGTTGGCCGGCGCCCACGAGGGCCGCGAACCGCTCGACCTCGGTGAGCGGCCGGTGCTCGACGAGTTGCGCACGGAGACCGTCATGCTGCCCCGGGACGCCTACCTCGGACACACCGAGATGGTGTCGTGGCGCAAGGCGGCCGGACGGCTCTCCGCGGAGATGATCTGCCCCTACCCGCCTGGCATTCCGATTGTGGCGCCCGGTGAGCTGATCACCGACGCCATCGTCGACTACCTCGAACGCCAGGCGGCCGCGGGCGTGATGGTCGAAGGTGCCGCCGATGAGTCCCTCGCCGAGATGCGGGTGGTGGCCCGCTGACGGCTACTCCGGGGTGGCGTCACCCTGGTCGTCGGCGTCCCGGACACCTTCGGGTGGCGGCGTGGAGTATCCCGGGCTGGCGCTCGGCACCCCCGTCTCGGACTGCTGGGTGTCGTCTGGCGTCGGCTCCGGTGAGCTCATCGAGTCCTCCTGATCGGTTCGGGTCGACAGGAGAACTACCCGGCTCGCCGGACGGGAAACCGGTATAACGCAACGGCGCAACGGGAACCCGACGGTGGTGCCTTCAGCAGAACGCGACGAGACCGTGGTCATCGTGGGAGCCGGCCCGTGCGGTATGGCGATCGCCCGGCAGTTGAAACACCAGCAGAAGATCGACGCGGTGATCCTGGACCGGGCCTCGGCGCCGGCGTCGGCCTGGCGTGGCCGCTACGACGGGTTCCGGCTCAACACCTGCGGCTACTGGTCGCACCTGCCGGGACAGTCGATACCGCGTAAGTACGGCCGCTGGCCCAAACGCGACGACATGGTCGACTACTTCGACGATTACGTTCGGCGCCAAGGGCTTCGGCTGCGTCTCGGCGTGACGGTGACCCGCGTGGACCGCGCGGACGCCCGGTGGCGGATCACCACCGACGGTGACGCCTACTGCGCCGACGCGGTGGTGATCGCGACGGGGAACTACCACACGCCGGCACTGCCGGCGTGGCCCGGGATGGAGGGCTATCCGGGCGAGCTGCTGCACTCGGCCGACTACCGCAACCCGTGGCCGTTCGCCGGGCGCGACGTGCTGGTGGTCGGGTCGGGGAACTCTGCGGTCGACATCGCGCTGCAGCTCAGCGATCGCGTGGCCGGCCGTGTCCGGTTGGCGGTGCGCCATCCGCCGCACCTGGTTCCGCGCTCGGCAGCGGGTATCCCGGTGGACGCGTTCAGCACGGCGCTGCACCGGCTCCCGGTCCCGGTGCTCGATCGCGCCGCCGCCCTCGTGAGCCGGCTGTGGTTCGGGGACCTGACCTCCGCCGGTCTGCCGGCGCCGCGGCGCGGCATCTACACCGCGCTGCTCGAGGAGGGCAGCATCCCCACTCTGGCCGACGAACTCGTTCCGAGGATCAAGCAGGGCCGTATCGAGGTGGTCCCGGCGGTCGAATCGTTCGACGCCGCCGACGTGGTGCTGGCCGACGGCCGGACCATCCGGCCCGAAGTCGTCATCGGCGCCACCGGATACCGGCACGGGCTCGAGCCGCTCGTCGGACACCTCGACGTCCTCGACGAGGAGGGCGCCCCCGTCGTCAACGGCCTGCCCGGGGCTGCGCCGGGGCTGTGGTTCGCCGGCTACGACGAACCGCTGATCGGCCCGCTGCAGTCGTTCCGGTTGCAGGCCGGTCCGTTGGCCGAGGACGTGGCCCGTCAGATCCGGTCGGCCAGTGCCCGGCCTGCGGCACGACCGGAGAAGATGCACCCGCCGAGGAAGGTGCCCTCCAGCGCGTTGTAGCCGTGCACCCCGCCGCCGCCGAAACCCGCCACCTCGCCCGCCGCGTACAGACCCTCGATCGGCTGACCGTCCAGCCCGATCGCCCGTGAGGCGAGGTCGGTCTGGATGCCGCCCAACGTCTTGCGCGTGAGGATGTGCAGTTTGATGCCGATCAGCGGACCGGCGGCCGGATCGAGGATGCGGTGCGGGGCCGTGGTGCGGCCGATCCGGTCGGCCAGCGCGCGCCGCGAGTTGTGGATGCCCTGGATCTGCGCGTCCTTGCTGAACGGGTTGGTCACCTGCAGATCGCGCGCCTCGATCTGACGGCGGATCAGCGCCGCGTCGAGGAGCGGTTGGTCGGTGAGGCCGTTCATCTTCGCGACGAGATCCTCGAGTCCGTCGGCGACGACGAAGTCGGCACCGCGTTCCTTGAACGCCTCGACGGGAGCAGGCCCGCCCTTGCTGAACAGCCGCTCCTTGAGGAACGCGCGGCGATCCTTGGCGGTGATGTCCGGATTCTGCTCCGACCCCGACAGCGCGAACTCCTTCTCGATGATGCGCTGGGTGAGGATGAACCACGAGTGGTCGTACTCGGCGATGTCGGGCGTGGTCCGCAGATACCGCAGGGTGCCAAGGGTGTCGTAGCCCGGCAGATACGGTGCCGGCAGCCGGCGGCCCAGCGCGTCGAACCACATCGACGACGGTCCGGGCAGGATGCGGATCGCATGGTCCGGCCAGATCGGATCCCAGTTGACGACGCCCTCGGTGTAGTGCCACATCCGGTCCCGATTGACAAGGCGCACACCGCAATCCGCGGCGATGTCGAGCATCCGCCCGTCGACGTGGGCGGGTACCCCGGTGATCATCGACGTCGGGGCGGTGCCGAGGCGCGCGGGCCAGAAGCGGCGCACGATCTCGTGATTGGCGCCGATACCGCCGGTCGTCAGCACCACCGCCTGGCCGGACAACGCGAACTCGCCGACGGCGTCGCGGTTGGACGGCGCCCCGCGCCGCGCACCGTCGGGGGCGAGCACCGTTCCCCGCACCCCGGTGACCGCACCGTCGGTGAACACCAACCCGTCGACCCGGTGCCGGTGGTGGAAGCGCACCAGGCCGCGCTGAGCGGCGCTCAACGCGGAGTCGGCGAACGGCGCGACGATGCCGGTGCCGGTGCCCCACGCGACGTGGAAGCGCGGCACCGAGTTGCCGTGCCCGGTGGCGCGCAGGTCACCGCGTTCGGCCCAGCCGACGGTCGGCAGGAAGGTGATGCCGTGGCCGGTGAGGTAGTCGCGTTTCTCGCCCGCCGCCCATTCGACGTAGGCGCGCGCCCACTTCGCCGCCCACACGTCCTCGTCGTCGAGCCGGTCGAACGCCGCGCTGCCCTGCCAGTCGCTCCACGCGAGCTCGAAGGAGTCCTTGATCCGCATCCGGCGCTGTTCGGGGGTGTCGACCAGGAAGATGCCGCCGAACGACCAGTACGCCTGGGCCCCGAGGTTGGCGGCGTTCTCCTGGTCGACGAGCGCCACCCGCTTCCCGCGGCGGGTCAACTCGTGGGTGGCGACCAGGCCGGCGAGACCGGCGCCCACCACGATGACGTCAGCGTCCATGGGACTCAACGTAGCGAAGCCGGATATCAGTTGCCCCCGCTACGGCGACCTGGATGAATGACATCCGTGACCACATCACCGTTGAGCCATCTGACGCGCAAACCCGACCGCGCCCGTGATCTGCACCTGCTGCGCGAGGTCTTCGACAGCGCCGCGGTGGCGACCGTGTCGACGGTGCTGGGTGACCAGCCGTGGGCGGTCCCGATGCTGGTGGCCAGAGACGGGGACCGGCTGCTGCTACACGGGTCGACCGGTGCGGGGGCACTGCGCCACCTCGCGGCCGGGGCGAAAGTGTGCGTGAGCGCCTTCGTGCTCGACGGCCTGGTGATCGCCGAGCGGCAGTTCGACCACTCGGCGAACTACCGCTCGGCGGTGGTGCACGGCGTCTGCCGGGTGGTCGACCGGGACGAGGCGCCCCCGCTGCTCGACCGGTTCACCGAGGCGCTGATCCCCGGCCGCGCGGCCGAATGCCCACCGCACACCGCCAAGGAAGTGGCCTCGACGCTGCTGCTGGAGGTGCCGATCGTCGACGGCTCGTGGGTGGCCAAGGCGCGCACCGGACCGGCCTCCGACGGCGCGACGTGGACCGGCGTGGTGCCCGTGCACACCGGCTACGGCGCACCCGTGTCCGACTCACCGCTTCCCGTGCCGCCGTCGGTGCAGCGACTGATCGACGGGTGACCGAGCCGCTGCCCCGATCCCACGGTCGTGCGACGCCGTCGCGCCGGCTTTGACGCGCCGGCTTTGACGCGCCGGCTTTGACGCGCCGGCTTTGACGCGCCGGCTTTGACGCGCCGGCTTTGACACAGTGGCCGCGTGGAACTCCTGTCGCCGAGTGCACCGATCGAAGGTCCCGGTACCGCGCTTGACCATGCCACCGTCCGGGTCCCGACGGCCGCCGCGGGCGATGCGGTCGCCGACGTGCTGGCCGCGATGCGGGGCGTGCACTTCGTCAGCGCCGCGGCCGTCGCGGTGCTCGACGGTGATCGCCTGACCGGGGTGGCCACCATCGAGGGGTTGCTCGGTGCCCCCGACGGCGCGCTGCTGCGCGACGTCATGGATCCCGCACCTCCGGTCGTGTCGCCGGCCACCGATCAGGAGGAGGCGGCCTGGCAGGCCGTGCAGCGCGGCGAGCCGGGACTGGCCGTGGTCGACGAGGACGGCCGCTTCCGCGGGTTCCTCCCGCCGCAGACGTTGGTCGCCGTCCTGTTGCAGGAGCACCGCGAGGACATGGCGCGGCTGGGCGGTTTCCTCGATTCGGTCGACGCGGCGCGTGCCACCAGCGTCGAGAGCGTGACCAGAAGGCTGTGGCACCGGACGCCGTGGCTCGTCGTCGGATTGCTCGGCGCGATGGTGTCGGCGGGCCTGATGGCGGCGTTCGAGGCCCAGCTCGACGCGGTGCTCGCGGTGGCGTACTTCGTGCCGGGGATCGTCTACCTCGCCGATGCGGTCGGTACGCAGACCGAGACCCTGGCGATCCGCGGCCTGTCGGTCGGGGTGGGGATCCGGCGGGTGATCGTGCCGGAGAGCATCACCGGCCTGCTGGTGGGCGTGGTCCTGGGTGGGCTGATGGCCCCGGTCGTGGCGTTGATGACCGGCGACTGGAGGCTCGCCGCCGCCGTTGCGGTCGCCGTCTTCGCGGCCAGCGCGATCGCGACGCTGGTGGCGCTGGCGCTGCCGTGGCTGCTGAACCGTTTCGGCATGGATC
The DNA here is from genome assembly GCF_014218295.1 of Mycolicibacterium litorale. The sequence continues at coordinate 5,382,806 of NZ_AP023287.1, read as the reverse complement.
CGGCCTTCGGATCCGGCCCGCTGGCCACCGTCCTCCAGGATCTTCTGTCGATCGTCATCTACCTCGCGGCGGTCACCGCCTTCCTCGGCTGACGGCCACCGACCCAGGCGGTGTCCAGTTCCGGGCGGTATGGTGACGCTTTCCGGGGGGATTGCGGCCGACACGCCGCGTCTGTCGTCATGCAGTCAAAGGAGCAACCGTTGCCCCTGAACACCGTCGCGCTCGAACTCGTGCCGCCCAATGTCGAACGGGGCCGCGAGCATGCGCTCGAGGACGCCCAGAAAGTGCTGCGCTGTTCGGCCGAGGCCGGTATCGAGGGCCGGATCGGCCACGTCATGATCCCCGGGATGATCGAAGAGGACAGCGGTCGTCCGATCGAGATGAAGCCCAAGATGGACGTCCTGGACTTCTGGCAGATCATCAAGCCGGAGCTGCCCGGCGTCCGTGGGCTGTGCACCCAGGTCACCGCGTTCCTGGACGAAGCCGCCCTGCGGGAGCGGCTCACCGTGCTGAGTTCGGCCGGCTTCGACGGCATCGCGTTCGTAGGTGTGCCGCGCACCATGAACGACGGTGCGGGCAGTGGTGTCGCCCCCACCGACGCGCTGTCGATCTACGAGGATCTGGTCCCCAACCGGGGCGCGATCCTCATCCCCACTCGCGACGGCGAACAGGGCCGCTTCACGTTCAAGTGCAAGCAGGGCGCGACCTACGGGATGACGCAGCTGCTCTACTCCGACGCGATCGTCGGGTTCCTGACGGAGTTCGCGGCCGCCAACGAACACCGGCCGGAGATCCTGCTGTCGTTCGGTTTCGTGCCGAAGATGGAGAGCCGCGTCGGGCTCATCCACTGGTTGATCCAGGATCCGGGCAACGAGGCCGTCGCCGCAGAGCAGGAGTTCGTCAAACAGCTCGCGGCCAGTGAACCCGCCGACAAGCGCCGGATGATGCTCGACCTGTACAAGCGGGTGATCGACGGGGTGGGGGAGCTGGGCTTCCCGCTGAGCGTCCACTTCGAGGCGACCTACGGCGTGTCCACGCCGGCGTTCCAGACCTTCGCCGAAATGCTGGAGTACTGGTCGCCCGGGCAGAGGTGACCGCGCTGGACGTATCCTGGCGCGAGTGTCCGAACCGTCCCTCCGCGAACTGCGCAACCGCCTGGACGGTCTGACCTACCGCGACGCCGCCCGCCTCGGCCGCAGGCTCAAACAGGCCAAACCCGGCAAGCTGGCGCAGATCGCCGAGCAGATCACCGCCGCCGAAGCGCTGGTCGCCACTCGCATCGCCGCGGTGCCGGCCATCACCTATCCCGACCTTCCGGTCAGCGAGCGCCGCGACGACCTCGCCAAGGCCATCACCGAGAACCAGGTGGTCGTCGTCGCCGGCGAGACCGGATCCGGCAAGACCACCCAGCTTCCGAAGATCTGCCTCGAACTCGGCCGGGGCATCCGCGGCACGATCGGCCACACGCAGCCGCGCCGCCTGGCCGCCCGCACGGTCGCGCAGCGCATCGCCGACGAACTGCACACCCCGCTCGGCGACGCCGTCGGCTACACCGTCCGCTTCACCGACCAGGCGTCCGACCGCACGCTGGTCAAGCTGATGACCGACGGCATCCTGCTCGCCGAGATCCAGCGGGACCGCAGGCTGCTGCGCTACGACACCCTGATCCTCGACGAGGCCCACGAGCGCAGCCTCAACATCGACTTCCTGCTCGGCTATCTGCGCGAACTGCTGCCGCGCCGGCCCGACCTCAAGGTGATCGTCACGTCGGCGACCATCGAGCCGGAGCGCTTCGCCGCGCACTTCAACGACGCGCCGATCGTCGAGGTGTCCGGTCGCACGTACCCCGTCGAGATCCGGTATCGCCCGCTGGAGGTGCCCGTCATCTCCGACGAGTCCGAGGACCCCGACGACCCCGACCACGAGATCGTCCGCACCCCGGCCCCTGGTCTTCGCGCAAGCGGCTCATCCGAACTACGCGACCCGACCGACGCGATCGTCGACGCGGTCCGGGAACTGGAGGCCGAGCCGCCCGGTGACGTGCTGGTGTTCCTGTCGGGGGAGCGGGAGATCCGCGACACCGCCGAGGTGCTGCGCGGTGAGCTGGGGCCGACGACCGAGGTGCTGCCGCTCTACGCCCGGCTGCCCACCGCCGAACAGCAGAAGGTCTTCGCCCCGCACACCGGGCGGCGCGTCGTGCTGTCCACCAACGTGGCGGAGACGTCGCTGACGGTGCCGGGCATCCGCTACGTCGTCGACCCCGGTACCGCCCGCATCTCCCGCTACAGCCGGCGCACCAAGGTGCAGCGGCTGCCGATCGAACCGATCTCGCAGGCCTCCGCCGCGCAGCGGGCGGGCCGGTCGGGGCGCACCGCGCCGGGTGTGTGCATCCGGCTGTACTCGCAGGACGACTTCGAGGCGCGCCCGCGCTACACCGACCCGGAGATCCTGCGCACCAACCTCGCCGCGGTGATCCTCCAGATGGCCGCGCTCGGCCTCGGTGACGTCGAGCAGTTCCCGTTCCTGGACCCGCCGGAGAAGCGCAGCATCCGCGACGGCGTGGCCCTGCTGCAGGAGCTCGGCGCCTTCGACCAGCAGGGCGGGCTCACCGACATCGGGCGCCGCCTCGCGCGGCTTCCGCTCGATCCGCGCATCGGCCGGATGATCCTGCAGGCCGACACCGAGGGATGTGTGCGCGAGGTGCTGGTGCTCGCCGCCGCGCTGTCGATCCCCGATCCGCGGGAACGCCCCGCCGACCGGGAGGACGCCGCCCGCCAGAAACACGCCCGCTTCGCCGACGAGCACTCCGACTTCGTCTCCTACCTCAACCTGTGGCGGTACCTCGGCGAGCAGCGCAAGGAGCGGTCCGGCAGCTCGTTCCGGCGGATGTGCCGCGAGGAGTTCCTGCACTACCTGCGGATCCGCGAGTGGCAGGACCTGGTCGGCCAGTTGCGCAGCATCGCCCGCGATCTCGGTATCCGCGAGTCCGACGCACCGGCGCAGCCGGCGAGCGTGCACGCCGCACTGCTGGCCGGTCTGCTCTCCCACGTCGGGCTGCGCGACGGCGACGGACGCGATTACCAAGGTGCGCGCAACACGCGGTTCGTGCTGGCGCCGGGTTCGGTGCTGACCAAACGGCCGCCCCGCTGGATCGTCGTCGCCGACCTGGTCGAGACGAGCCGGCTGTTCGGCCGGATCGGCGCCCGCATCGACCCCGACACCGTCGAGCGGATCGCCGGAGATCTGGTGCAGCGCACCCACAGCGAACCGCACTGGGACGCCGAGCGCGGCGCGGTGATGGGCTTCGAACGGGTGACGCTCTACGGGCTGCCGCTGGTGGCGCGCCGCCGCGTCAACTACGCGCAGATCGACCCGGAGCTGGCGCGCGAACTGTTCATCCGGCACGCGCTGGTCGAGGGGGACTGGCAGACCAAGCATCACTTCTTCCGTGACAACGCCCGTCTGCGTGAGGAACTCGAGGAGATCGAGGAACGGGCCCGGCGGCGCGACCTGCTGGTCGGCGACCAGGAGGTGTTCGCCTTCTACAACGCGCGAGTGCCCGAGAATGTCGTGTCCGCGCGGCATTTCGACGCGTGGTGGCGCAAACAGCGCCACAGGACTCCCGACCTGCTGACGATGACGCGCGACGACCTGCTCCGGCAGGAGGGCGCCGACGACCTGCCCGACGAGTGGCAGGCGGGGGACCTGACACTGCCGCTGACCTACCGCTTCGAACCGGGTGCCGCCGACGACGGCATCACGGTGCACGTACCCGTCGAGGTGCTGGCCCGCCTCGGTGGCGACGAATTCGCCTGGCACGTCCCGGCTTTGCGTGAGGAACTGATCACCGCACTGATCAAGTCCCTGCCGAAGGACCTGCGCCGCAACTTCGTCCCGGCGCCGGACACCGCACGGGACGTGCTGCGCACGATGGATCCGGGTAGCGGCCCGCTGCTGGAGTCCCTGCAGCACGAGCTGTGGCGGCGCAGCGGTGTGACGGTTCCGCTCGACGCGTTCGACCTCGAGAAGATCCCGGCGCATCTGCGGGTGACGTTCGCCGTCGAGAAGGACGGGACCGAGGTGGCGCGCGGAAAGGATCTCGACACGCTGCAGGAGCAGCTGGCCGCACCGGTGCGCGCCGCCGTCGCCCGGGCGGTGGCCGACGGGCTGGAGCGGTCGGGCCTGCGGTCGTGGCCCGACGATCTCGACGAGTTGCCCCGTACCGTCGAGAACACCAGCGGCGGCCACCGGGTGCGCGGTCATCCGGCGTTCGTCGACGCGGGCGCCGCGGTCGACGTGCGGGTGTTCGCCACGGCGGCCGAACAGCGGGCGGCGATGGGCCCGGGACTTCGGCGACTGCTGCGGCTGTCGGCGCCGTCGCCGGTCAAGAACGTGGAACGGGCGCTGGACACCAGGCGCCGGCTGGTGCTCGGCGCCAACCCCGACGGGTCGCTCGCCGCACTGATCGACGACTGCGCGGATGCGGCGGTCGACGCGCTGGTGCGCGAACCAGTCTGGACGCGAACCGAATTCGATACGCTGCGGCAACGGGTGGGCGCCGCGTTGGTGCCGACGACACTCGACATCGTCAACCGGGTGGAGAAGGTGCTGGGAGCCGCGCACCAGGCGCAGGTGGGGTTGCCCGCCACGCCGCCGCCCGCACAGGCCGAGGCGATCGCCGACATCCGCGCCCAGCTCGCCGCGTTGCTGCCGAAGGGCTTCGTCACCGCGACCGGTGCCGCGCACCTGGCGAACCTGACCCGCTACCTCACCGCGGTGACCCGCCGGCTCGAGCGGCTGCCGCACGCGATCGGCGCCGACCGGGAGCGGATGGCGCGGGTGCACGCCGTGCAGCATGCGTATGCCGAACTGCGACAATCACTTTCGCCCAGCCGGGCGGCCGCCGAGGATGTCCGTGACATCGGGCGGATGATCGAGGAACTGCGGGTCAGCCTGTGGGCCCAGCAGCTCGGCACCCCGCGACCGGTCAGCGAGCAGCGGATCTACCGGGCGATCGACGCGATGAACCGTGATCACTCCGGCGGATAGGGCATCCCGAACTGCTCGGAGAGCAGGCTCTGGGCGATGATCATCGCCGCCTGCGCGCCCGCGGCGATCGCTCCCGCGACGTAGGGCTGTTCGGTGCACACGTCACCGGCGGCGAACACCGTCTGCGCCGACGTGCGGTGCAGTGCGTCGATCCCGATCGTGTCCACCGCCAGCGGACCCGGCGTGCACGACGCCCCGAGCTGTTCGGCCAGCTTCGACCGCTGCCGCAGCGGCGCCTCCACCAGCAGACCGTCGCGTTCGAGCCGGCTGCCGTCGTTGAACGCGATCGCCTCGAGTTGCCCGCCGGTTCCGATCAGTTCGGTGATCCTGCGGTCGTCGATCGTGATTCCGGCGTTGTGCAGCTGGTCGAGGTCTTTCCCGTCGAGCTGCGGATGCCCGTCGGTCAGCAACACCACGTCGTCGCTCCATCCCCGCAGCATCAGCGCGGCGTGAACGGCCTCGTCACCGGCGGCCAGCGAGGCGAGCCGTTTGTCCCGCATCTCCCAACCGTGGCAGAACGGGCACTGGAACACCGACTTACCCCACATCGACTCGAGGCCGGGCAGCTCGGGCGGGCAGTACTGCATCCCGGTCGCCAGCAGCACCCTGCGGGTGGTGACCTGGTCCCCGCCGTCGAGTTCGAGCACGAAACCGTCGTCCTGCGGTGCGCCGTGCGCGACGGTGCCCTTCCGGTACTCGACCGTCGGATACGCCTCGAGCTCGCGGCGGCCCGTCTCGTACAGCTCGGCCGGCGGGCGCTGGTCGAAGCCGAGCAACCCGCCGATCCCCTCGGCGAACCGGTTGCTCTGCTCACCCGCGTCGACCAGCAGCGTCCGCCGGCGCGCCCGGCCCAGGACCAACGTGGCGCTCAGCCCGGCCGCGCCACCACCGACGACGACGCATTCCCATTCGTGTGTCATTGAGTCGATCGATTCCCGGGGCGCGGGATGATCAAACAATCCGCGCCTTGTGCTCAGTTTCGACGTCACGGCCGTTGATCTCATGGCCAGCCGGTGACGCCACGACCCTGGTGTCGAAAACCAGCACAAGCTTGCGCGTGGCACGCCGGGGGCGACGCGGGTGAGCGCTACTTCGTGCCGAAGATCCGGTCACCCGCATCGCCGAGGCCGGGCACGATATAGCCGTGCTCGTCGAGCTGACGGTCGACGGCAGCGGTGTAGATCGGCACGTCGGGGTGGGCCTCGCGCATCGCGGCGATGCCCTCCGGGCAGGTGAGCAGGCAGACGAACTTGATCGAGCGCGGACCGCACTCCTTGAGCCGGTCCACGGCCGCCACCGCCGAATGACCGGTGGCCAGCATCGGGTCGACCACGACGACGTCGCGCTCCTCCATCCCGGCCGGCATCTTGAAGTAGTACTCGACGGCGACGAGCGTTTTCGGGTCGCGGTAGAGCCCGATGTGGCCGACCCGGGCGCCGGGAACGACGGCCAGCATGCCGTCGAGGATGCCGGTGCCCGCCCGCAGGATCGACACGAACACCAGCTTCTTCCCGTCGATCACCTTGCCGACGGTCGTCTCCAGCGGGGTCTCCACCTCGAAGTCCTGCGTCGGGATGTCGCGCAGCACCTCGTAGGCCATCAGCGCCGAGATCTCGTGCAGCAACTGCCGGAAGCTGTGGGTCGAGGCGTCCTTCCGCCGCAGCAGCGTCAGCTTGTGCGCCACCAGCGGGTGGTCGACGAGGTGGACTTCGCCCATGTCAGCTCCTGTTCTCACGTCAGAAGACGGTGCCGTCGCTGGCGACGGTCAACGGCGGCAACCCGCCGCGGGCCCGCTGGGCCAACATGCGCCCGGCCGCCCACGTCCCACCCTCGAGGACGCACGCCAGCGGCATCTCGGCGCCGAGCCGCGCGCACACCAGCGGTGCGAGCTCGTCGAGCAGCGCCACGGTCAGCGCCCGCCACTCCACCACCGGTTCGTCGCCGACCTGCCATGTGCGGCGAGCGGACTCCGGTTCGCGCAGCGCCAGCACACCGGTGTCGAGCAGCAGCCCGCCGTTGCGGTACTCGGGCAGCCCGGTGAGCGCGTCGACACCCACCACCGGCACACCCGCCCACGTGAACGGTTCGAGCAGTGAGTACGTCAGCCACTGCGACAGTTTGTGGAACGGAACCCAGCCCACCACGGGATGAAGCCAGCAGTCACCCAGCGGCTCGCCGCCGATCTCGTTGTCGCTCAACCAGATCGACGACAGTGTATCGAGCAGCAGCGTGAGGATGTCGTGGGCGTACACCGTCTGAGCCGTAACGGTGAGCGCGTCGAACATCCCGCCGGGCCGCCCGCCGAACACCTCCGCGCTCACGGCGTCACCGAGACGATGCAGCAGTTCCACCCGACCGTCGAGCCCCACCAGCGGATTGCCGGCCCCGACCTGGAAGGCCGCGGCCAAACGGTCGACGGTCAACGACCGCAGCCCTTCGGCGTCCGCCCGCAGCGGATCGCCCGGATCCGACGAGAACACCCCGCCGGCGAACGCGTGCCAGCTCGCGACCGCCAGCCCCTCCGATCGCGAGAATCGTTGTCCTGTGCACTCTTCGCGGAAGCTCCAGTCCGCGCCGGCGCCGGCGTCGAGCAGCACACTGACCACCGCCACGTCGATCATCGCCCGAGGGTCTCCCTCGAGTGCCGCGGTGCGGTTCACCCCGCCGGCTTCGAAATGCCGCCACCGACTGTGAAACGGGATGTCGAGGTCGGGATAGCGCGAGCGGGTGACGTCGGCGACGACGTCGGCGGCCCGATCGAGAGCGTCGTCGGCGACGGTGAACCACGCCGAGTCGCCCGCGCGGGCCCGCCGCAGCAGTTCCCCGGAGCGTTCCCGGACGGCGTCGGTGCTGCGCAGCGCGGCGGCCGTCGTCATGGCGTCAACCCGCGGCCCTTGACCTTCTTGAGTTCCTCGGCGTCGGGCACCGGACCCGGCGTGAAGTACCCGGCCGCCATCTTCGCGTCGATCTCCACCCGGGCGTCCGGCGGGATCAGCTCGTCGGGAATGTTGATCCGTTCTCCCACTTCGATTCCCGAGCCCGTGATCGCGTCGTACTTCATGTTGCTCATCGACACCAGGCGGTGGATCTTGCGGATCCCGAACCAGTGCAGGACATCGGGCATCAACTCCTGGAAACGCATGTCCTGCACACCGGCCACGCATTCGGTGCGGGCGAAGTACTGATCGGCGGTGTCGCCGCCGACCTGGCGTTTGCGGGCGTTGTAGACCAGGAACTTGGTCACCTCGCCCAGCGCCCGGCCCTCCTTGCGCGAGTAGGCGACCAGGCCGACACCGCCGTTCTGCGCGCCGCGGATGCACTCCTCGATCGCGTGGGTCAGATACGGCCGGCAGGTACAGATGTCGGAGCCGAAGACGTCGGAGCCGTTGCACTCGTCATGCACCCGGGCGGTCAGCTCCACCGACGGGTCGGCGAGATCGCCTGCGGCTCCGAAGATGTAGACGGTCTGACCGCCGATCGGGGGCAGGAACACCTCGAGATCGGACCGGGTGACCAGCTCCGGGTACATCCCGCCGGTCTCCTCGAACAGCACGCGACGCAGATCGGTCTCGTTGCACCCGAACCGCTGCGCCACACCGGGCAGCCACCACACGGGTTCGACGGCCGCCTTGGTGACCAGTGCCGCACCGCTGGGCAGCAGGATGCGGCCGTCGGGCACCAGCCGGCCCTTGGTGATCGCGTCGGTGATCTCCGGAAGGATCACGTGCGCCTTGGTGATCGCGATGGTGGGTCGGATGTCAAGGCCCGCAGCCAATTCCGCGGTGAACACCTCGGCGACGCTGGCGCCCCACGGGTCCAGGCTGACGATCGTGGAGGGTTCACTCCACTGGGGGTACGGACCCACGGTGTCGGTCGGGGCGGTGTCGGTGAGGTCGGCCCGATGCTCCCGCTTGAGCGCTCCCGCCGCGACGGCCAGCGCCCGGTAGACGCTGTACGAACCGCTGTGGGTGCCGATGACGTTGCGGTGCGAACGGTTGGCGGTCGTCCCGACCACGGGCCCGCGTTCTGCCGCTGTCGGTGCGCCCCAGCGGATGGGCGGGGTGCCCACCGCGCCGCTGTGCGACGTCAACCGGATGTGACCGGACATGGGCCTCCTCCGTCTTGCGCGGAAAGGCGCCAGCATAGCGACTCCCGGGCGTTCGTGCCGGGCGTCTCTCAGCCGGGTGCGCCCGCCGCCACCCGGGGCACGCGATCGGGAGTCGCCGAGTCGAGCACCAACTCGGCCACGCGGGCGCGGTGCTCCTCGGCGCTGCCGAGCAGGGCGGCGTCGGTGGTCGCCCGTTTGAAGTACAGGTGCGCCTGGTGTTCCCAGGTGAAGCCGATACCGCCGAGGACCTGGATGGTGTCGGCGGCGATGCGGCTCAGCGCGGCCGAGCACACTGCCTGGGCGATCGCGGTGGCCAACGCGGGATCGTCGGAGCCGTCGGTCAGCGCCCACACGGCGTGATAGGCCGTCGAGCGGGCGTGCTCCGCGTCGACCAGCATGTCGGCCAGCCGGTGTTTGACCGCCTGGAACGACCCGATGGGACGGCCGAACTGCCACCTTGTCTTCGCGTAGTCGACGGCGAGATCGAGCAGATGTTGCGCCGCCCCGACCTGTTCGACGGCCAGCAGGGCGGAACCCACGTGCAGCGCGTGCGCGATGACCCGCTCCGCGTCCTCCGGTCCGGCGATCAGTGTGGCGGGGGCGTCGGAGAGGGTGACGGCGGCCTGCGGGCGGGTCAGGTCGAGGGTGACGAGCGGTGTGCGTTCGACGCCGTCGGCGGTGGCGTCGACCGCGTACAGGCCGACCCAGTCGGGACCGGTCGCCGCGACCAGCAGGACGTCGGCCGAGCCGGCATCGACCACCGGCCCCACGTCACCGGTGAGCCTGTCTCCGTCGGCGCTCACACGGTCGGCGCTCGCCGCGAAAGCCGCGGTGCGGGTGCCCTCGACGAGGTCGGCGAGCAGCGCGTCGCGGGCAGGTCCGGATGCGGCCGCCACCAGGGCCGGCACCGTGAGATACACCGTCCCGAACAGCGGCCCGCACACCAGCGATGCGCCGAACTCCTCGACCGCGACGGCCTGGTCGACCAGCGTGCCGCCGACACCGCCGTCGGCCTCGGGCACCGACAGGCCCAGCACGCCGAGCTCACCGCCCAGTCGCGCCCACAACCCCGGGTCGAACGGCGGGTCGGATTCCATGAGGCGGCGCACCGTCTGCTCGTCGAAGTGGTCGGCGCAGAACCCCCGCACCGCATCGCGCAACTGCCGCTGCTCGTCGGTATAGACCCATTCAGCCACGGGGCACCTCCTTCCACGGCATGCCCGCATCGGCACGTAGATCTCCCGGCAGACCGAGCACCCGCTCGCCGAGGATGTTGCGCATCACGTCCGAGGTTCCCCCTTCGATCGTGTTGGCGCGGCTGCGCAGGAACCGCTGCTGAACGGGCCCGCGCCAGTCGCTCTTGTCCCCGCTGTCCATCGCGTAGCTGTGGTAGAGCAGCCCCTCGGGGCCGAGAAAGTCCATGCACCACTGGTAGATTCGTTGATTGAGCTCGGCACCGACCAGCTTGCCGATCGACCCTTCCGGCCCGGGTCCGCCGACCGTCGCCGACGCGCGTGACCGCTCCGAGGTCAGCCGCTGCGCCTCGGCGCGCAACCAGAGTTCGGTCAGCCGGTCGCGCAGCACCGGCGTCTGCCGGTGCGGGCGTGACGCCCACAGCGCGACGGCGTCGGCGATGGTGCCCGCGCCGCGTCGGCTGCCGCTGGCGCCGAGCGCGCTGCGCTCGTTCATCAACGTCGTCATCGCCACCCGCCAGCCGTCGCCGACGGCGCCCAGCCGGTGCGCGTCGGGGATGCGGGCGTCGGTGAAGTACACCTCGTTGAACTCGGCGTGGCCGGTCAGTTGACGAAGCGGCCGGGTCTGCACACCCGGGGAGTGCATGTCGACGACGAAGTACGTCAGCCCCTTGTGCTTGGGGACGTCCGGGTCGGTGCGGGCCAGCAGCAGACCCCACCGTGCGCGGTGCGCCAGGCTGGTCCACACCTTCTGGCCGTTGATCACCCAGTCGTCACCGTCGGGCACCGCCGACGTCGCCAACCCGGCCAGATCCGAGCCCGCACCCGGTTCGGAGAACAGCTGACACCAGATGTGTTCGGTCGTGGCCAGCGGCCGCAGCCAGGACCGCTTCACCTCCTCGGTCTGCGCGTGTTCGCGGATCGTCGGCGCCGCCATGCCGTACCCCATCGGGTTGAGGCCCAACGGAACCGGGCCGCCCGCGCCCTGCAGGATCCCGTCGGCGACCGCCTGCAGGCCGCGCGACACCCCCAGCCCACCGAGACCCTCGGGGAAGTGGACCCACGACAGTCCCGCGTCGTAGCAGGCCCCGAGGAACTCCGGGATCGGCACGGTCTTCGGGTCGTGGTCGGCCACGACCCGGTTGGCGAGTTGGGCAACCCGGTCGGCATCGGCGGCGGTGCTCACCCAGTCACGATAAGCCCGTCGGCGCCGGGACTGGAACGTGTTACCGTTCGAGCCGCTGTGGCCCACGTCACTCACCGCCGGGGAGGTGCCGCCCGTGACCGCACACCGGAGCAAGACCGCATCGCCGCCCCGGCTCCCAGGACGTCATCGACCGGATGTCGCCGTTCGTGCCGCGTCCGCCGCGCAAGGCGCGCGTGCGAACCGTCCACGCATCGTCGTCGCCGGACTCGGCGACAGCGGTGTACTGACCGCGATGCGGTTGGCCCGCCACTTCGACGTCGTCGGGATCTCCGGGCAACCCGGCCTGGTCAGCGGACAGGAGCTCGGCGTGCGGCTCGCCCGTCCCGACGAGTGGGCGCGCGACTACTGGATCCCGTTCGAGCGGTTCCGCGCCCTCGACCCGGTGCGCACCGCGCACGCCACCCTGACGGGCGTGGACCTGGAAGGCCGAAAGGTGTTCGGGCACAACTCGGATGGCTCCGCAATGGTCGAGGACTTCGATGCGCTCGTCATCGCCACCGGGGTGACCAACGGATTCTGGCGCAGACCGGGTCATCGGTCCGCCGACGAGGTCGCCGCCCAGTTGCGCGCCGATCACGCGCGGCTGGCCGCCGCCCGTTCGGTCCTCGTGGTGGGAGGGGGTGCGGCAGCGGTGAGCAGTGCCGCGAATCTGGCGCTCACCTGGCCGGAAACCTGTGTCGAACTGTGCTTCCCCGGGCCGAGGCCGCTCCCGCATCATCATCCGAGGGTGTGGGCGCGGATCGCCCGGCGACTCGACGGGCTGGGTGTGGTCCTGCGACCGGGCCGTCGCGCCGTCGTGCCCGAAGGCTTCGGTTGCGACCGCATCACCGCCGAACCGGTCGAGTGGAGCACCGGGCAGTCGCCGTCGTCGGCCGATGCCGTGCTGTGGGCGATCGGTCGCGTCCGGCCCAACACCGACTGGCTGCCCGCCGGACTGCTCGACGACGACGGTTTCGTCCGGGTGGCACCCACGTTGAAAGTCGTTGGGCACGAGAATATCTGGGCGGTCGGTGACGTGGCGGCCACCGACCCGTTGCGCAGCAGCGCCCGCAACCGAGCCGATGAACTGCTGGCCCGCAACGTTCGTGCGGACTTCGGCGGCCGTCGGCTGCGCGACTACCGTGCGCCCACCCGGCGGTGGGGTTCGGTGCTCGGCGCCCAGCCGGACGGCCTCGAGGTGTTCGCCCCCAACGGCACCGCGTTCCGCTTCCCCGCGTGGTCGGTGCGGCGTGTGCTGCAACCGTGGATCGTGCGGCGCGGAATCTACCGCGGGGTCCGTCCGTCCGGGTCCTGACGGTGCTCGAGCGCGGCGTCGATGGACGGATACGTGTCGAGCACACGGTCGAGTCCGGTGATCTCGATGGGCTGCCTCACGAACGGCTGATCGGCGACCAGCGCCACCGAGGTTCCCTCGGCGGAACCGTCCTCGTGACACGACAACACCGCGTTGAGCGCGGCGCTCCCGAAGTAGGTGACTTCCGAGAGGTCGACGACCAGCAGTCGGGCGGAGTGATCGAGCGCATCGACGCGTGCCTTCGCCAGTTCGGAGTTCAGCGTCTCGACGGTCATCGAATCGACGTCACCCCTGACCCTGACCACGATCGCGTCCGCGCGCGCGTCGTGTTCGACCTCCAACGGTTGCATCCGTGTCAGCCTGCCTCGCTACCTCATCCGCTGTCCTGTGCCGCGGCTGACGGCGCCGACGGTCGCCGGCCCGGATCCACCGGAGCGGCGCTCAAATCCTAGTCGGCGGTGAGGGGGCCAGAAATCCGTTCAGCGCATTCATTCACCGGCGACCCGTGCGTGAATCGTCAGCAGCAGGTGGTCGAACTGGCTCTGGGTGGACGACGGCGCCGCGGGCAGATCACCGATCTCGGCGACGAGTTGCGCGGCGAGCGAGCGCAATTTCGTGTTGGTTTCCTGGGAACGCCACTGCAGCACCCGGAACGCCTGGTCGGCGCTGATGCGGTAGATCACCATCAGCGCACCCTTGGCCTGCTCGATGACCGCCCTGGACTCGAACAGCCCGGGGAGCTGTTCGTCGAGCACTTCCTGCCGGACTTCGTCGAGACTGGCGGTGAGGTCGACGTAGTAGCCGCTCGACCCGATGACGGTGCCGCGGTCGTCGAGCATCCGGTCCGCCACCACGAGGACGTCGTGCTCCTCCCCGTGGGTGTCGATGAAGCGGTGCCTGCTGGAGAACGACTCGCCGGTGTGCAGCGCGTGGTCGAGCAGATCCTGCACGAGCCTGCGATCGTCGGGATGTTTGTGCGACAGCAGCAGTTCCGTGGTGGGTCGCACCGTACCCGGTTCGTAATCCGTGCATCCGGGCGACCTCGTCGGACCATTCCCACCGCTGACCGACGAAGTAGAACTTGAAGCTGCCGATGTGCGACGGCTGACCGTCGTCGCCGTCGAGGCGCCTTCTCCCACCAGTGCGCGGCATCAGTCGAGTATCCCACCACCGCCTGGGGGTAACTCGGTGTTGATGCGGTCCAGTAGGGCGGGGTACCGGTTGGCTTCCCGGTGTCGGCCCGGTTTTCCGCTACTGACCACACCCGCCGCCAGACCGCGCGCCGGATCCGCCCAGACGGCGATGTCCACCAGTCCGGTGTGGCCGAACGCCGCGGGGGCGTTGCGTCCGAACGGCCCGAACCGGTTGGAACCCAGCATGTATCCGGTGCCCCAGCGCAGCGGCATCAACCCGGTCGCGAGGTCGGGGCGCAGGCGACGGCATTCGCGGGTGGCCTGCCGCAACGTCTCGGGTGCCAGCACCCGGACGCCGTCGAGTTCGCCACCGCGGCGCAGCAGTTCGGCGAACCGGGACAGTTCCTGGGCGTTGGACACCGTGCTCGACGACGGCACCACACCGGTCAGGAACAGGGGGGTGTTGGTGAACGGGATGATCTGGTGCAGGGTGCCGCCGACGGCCGTGCGGAACGCCGCGGCGATCGGGGCGGGCAGCGGTTTCCCGGTGGCGTGACTCGGCGCGACGAGCGGGACGTCGCGCTCGGCGACACCGAAGTTGGTCCAGCGGAAGCCGAGCGGTTCGAGGATCTCGGTGGCGAGGATGTCGCGGATGTTGCGTCCCGTCGCCGCCGACACGATCTCGCGCACCAGCGGCCCCCACGTCAGCGCGTGATAGATGTGCACGAAGCCGGGCCGGTACAGCGGACGGAGGTCGCCGAGCATCTGCCGGGCGTACTCGCTGTCGTTCATGCGCTTGAGGTTCGGCCGCTCACCCGTGGGGAACGGGACGCCGGCACTGTGCGTCATGACGTGGCGGATCGTGGTGCGGTACTTGCCGTGGCTGGTGTAGTTCGGCAGGTATTCGCACACCCGGTCGTCGAGGGAGAAGTGACCGCGTTCGGCGAGCATGTGCACGACCGTCGTGGTGATCGCCTTGGCGGCGCTGTACACGCAGAACGGCGTGTCCGGTGTGGCCACGACCTTCTCCGCGCCGGCCGGGTCGTCGGGTCCGTTGCCCCACCCGTGTCCGATCGCGCGGTTGAGGATCACGCGGCCGTGGTGGCGCAGGCACACCTGGATCGCGGGGTGCATACCGGCCGAGTACCAGTGCCGCGCCGCCTGCCAGATGCGTGCGACGGCGGCGGGATCGACGCCGCTGTGGTCCTCGGCGCCGATGGTGGTCACCGCATCGAGGTCGGCCGGCACCCTGATGCGGCCGTCGGGTGTCTCGGTGGTCGTCATGAGTCCTTCCCTTGGCCCCGTCGGCAAGGGTAGGCCTCGGCGCGGGCGGCTCAGGCATGCGTATGCGCTGAGCTGGGTACCTGCTAACAATCGGTGTCGGAAGAGCCGCTTCCGGCGCATGTCCTGGAGGTACGGATGGCACCGGAGGCGACCGAACGGGTCCACGCCGACGAACCGGCGACGGACGGCAAACTCAAACGCAAGATCACCGGGCCGCTGCTGTTCCTGTTCATCCTCGGCGACGTGCTCGGAGCCGGGATCTACGCCCTGATGGGTGTGCTCGCGCAGGATGTCGGCGGTGTGCTGTGGGCGCCGCTGCTGATCGCGCTGCTGCTCGCGCTGCTCACCGCGGGCTCCTACGCCGAACTGGTGACCAAGTACCCGAAGGCCGGAGGCGCCGCCGTCTTCGCCGAGCGGGCGTTCAAGCAACCGGCGGTGTCGTTCCTGGTCGGGTTCAGCATGTTGGCGGCGGGCGTGACCAGCGCGGCCGGCCTCGCGCTGGCGTTCGCCGGCGACTACCTGTCCACGTTCATCGACGTACCCGCGATCCCGGCCGCGATCGTGTTCCTCGCGCTCATCGCGGCCCTGAACGCCAGGGGCATCAGCGAGTCGGTCAAGAGCAACGTCGTGATGACGGTCATCGAGTTGAGCGGTCTGATGATCGTCATCGTCGCCGTGGCGGTGATGGTCGGCGGTGGCCGCGGTGAGGTGGGCCGGGTCGGGGAGTTCCCCGACGGTGCCACGCCGGCGCTGGCGATCCTGGCCGGCGCGATCGTCGCGTACTACTCGTTCGTGGGGTTCGAGACGTCGGCCAACGTCGCCGAGGAGATCCGCAATCCCAGCAAGGTGTATCCGAGCGCGCTGTTCGGTGCGCTCGTCACCGCGGGTGTCGTCTACGCGCTCGTCGGTCTCGCCAGCGCCATCGCGCTGCCCGCCGACGAGTTGGCGGAATCGTCGGGCCCGCTGCTCGACGTGGTCGCGGCCGCCGGGGTCGGCGTGCCGAACTGGCTGTTCAGCGCCATCGCGCTGGTCGCCGTCGCCAACGGCGCTCTGCTGACGATGATCATGTCCAGCCGCCTCACCTACGGCATGGCAGAACACGGGCTGCTGCCCTCGGTGCTCAGCCGGGTGCTGCCGCAGCGCCGGACACCGTGGGTGGCGATCGTCGCGACCACCGTGGTGGCGATGCTGCTCACCCTGGTCGGTGAACTGTCCACGCTGGCCGAGACGGTGGTGCTGCTGCTGCTGTTCGTGTTCATCTCCACCAACATCGCGGTGCTGGTGCTGCGCCGAGATCACGTGGACCACGACCACTTCCGCGTGTGGACGGCGGTGCCGGTGCTGGGCGTCGCGTCGTGCGTGCTGCTGATGACCCAGCAGACCGCCAAGGTGTGGCTGTTCGCCGCGATCATGCTGGGAGTTGGTGCGCTGCTCTACGCGCTGGCCCGGGCGGCCACGAGCCGCGAACGCACCCCGAGCTGATCCGGCGACGACGAAACCCCGCAGCCGTGGCTGCGGGGTTCCCGGTCGTGGTGCGCCGGTCAGCTGATGCCGACGACCTCCTGCGCGATGGCGGCCAGCCGCGTCTGGGCGGCCGACACGACGCGTGAGCGGTTCTTGTGCGCTTCCTCCCAGGCGACGATGGTCCGGATGTCCGACGGATCGGTGAGGCCCTTGACCTCGGCGACGGCTTCGGTGACCGTCAACTCGTCGTAGCCCTTGATCGGCAACTCGGAGGCGTCGAGTGCTCCGGCCCCGTCGCGGACCGAGTGCAGCGCGTCGGCCGCCCGGCCGGCACCTTCGTCACGGGTGACCTTCTCGGCGGCTCCCAGCGCGACGTCCCGCGACGCGCTGATGGCCTTCGTCGCCACCTCGGTGACGCGGCTGCCGCGGCTGACCAGGTCGTTGAACGCCGGGCCGGTGTTGCGCAGCGCCTCGACCGTGCGGTCGACGCCACGGGTGGTCCAGGTCAGCGGCAGGTTGACCGCCCGGACCGCAACGCCGGCAGCCGCCTGCAGCGGCGTGCGGCGCAGCGCGGCCGGCCCGCCGAGGGCGTCCTCGGCCAGCACGGTGGTCAGCCAGTCGACCGTGGCGGAGTGCGCGGTGATCAGACGGTCGGCCAGGGCCTCCACGTCCGGCTGCTTGGCGGCGACGGCCAGCGCCTTGAGATAGCGCGACCGGTCCAGCAGCTGGTCCTCGAGCGCGAGGTCGCCCAGCAGCGCCTCGTCGAACGGTTCGGCCTGCTCGGTCAGTGCCTTCACCGCGGCGGCGGCCCGGCCGAAGAACGGCCCGATGACATCGGGGTATCCGCCGAGATCGCGGATGACGCTCTCGATCGCCTCCGCCCGGTCACGCCCGTTGGAGGCGTTCTGCTCCAGCTCCGTGCGGACCGCGTCGGTGCGGGACTGCGCGACCCGGGTCTCGGCGACCTGGATCTCGGTGTTGGTCAGATCGAGTATCGCCCGCAACTGGGCGAGCAACTTCGTGGTATCTGCAGTAGTCAAGATTCGCTCCCTTTTCGCGTTGACTCTCTTGCTGTCGGCGCTCGGGTGCACCACAGGTTGGGTTGCCGCCGCTGTGGATCGGTAACCGCGATTCCGCCCGATGTGACGTAGGTCATCGCAGCGGGTCTTTGCGTTTTCCAAGATCATTCGCCAGCGCCGCCGATAACAATTCGGTATCTCTCTGCATCACGATCAAATAAGGGGAAGCCGCAAAGTCTGTGAAAACTGAGGTCAGAGGGGGCGACTCTGCCAGGGAAGCGGCCATATTGAGGGAGATATCACATCATTTTCCGGTAACGCCGGGGGCTGCAGCGGAAGTAGCTCGTTCGCCTTCGGATTTACCCGATTTCGGTTCGGGTACTTTCGGTTCGGGACGGGGAAAGCGCTTGGAGAGCGCGATGATTCGGAGATCCGAAGAGGAAGTGATCATGAAATTCAGTGGTAATGCTGCGCGCCGGGGGATGGCCGGTGCGTTCGTCGGTTGCCTGTTCGGCGGTGTGGCCGCAGCAACCATTGCGGCGCCCACGGCGTCGGCTGCGGTCGACTGCTCGGCCGGCGGCGTCGCGAACACCGTCAGCAGCGTGACCGGTTCGGCCCGCCAGTATCTGGCCGACCATCCGGGTGCCAACCAGGTGGTGACCGCGGCGATGAACCAGCCTCGCCCGCAGGCCGAGGCCAACATCCGCGGCTACTTCACCGCCAACACGCAGGAGTACTACGAGCTGCGGGGCATCCTGGCACCGATCGGTGAGACGCAGCGGCAGTGCAACGTCAGCGTGCTGCCCGCCGATCTGGCATCGGCCTACGACCAGTTCATGGCCGGCTGAGCCACACCGACCCCGACGGCCCGTCATCGCGACCGAGTTCGCGGCGGCGGGCCGTCGTGCTGCGTGGGGCATCCGTTTGAGCTTTCGACTCGTGGGTAACAAAAGAGTCATCACCTGCAGCGAGACCTGCAGCGAGACGCAGTACGGATAGGAGAGTCCCGATGGGCGAGCGCGTGTCAGCCCCCGCCGACGCGGCCACCGAGGCGGTTGCCACCACCGCGTTGTTCCTCAACTTCACCGCCGTCATCGCCCTCGCGGTATGCCTCGCCAGCATCGGCACCTCCGATGGTGTGGTCGCGACCTTCGCCGGTGCCGTCGCGGTGCTCAGCTTCGCGGCGAGCATCCTGTGCTTCAGCGCCCAGGCCCGCGAGCGCCAACGTCAGGAGATGGCCGCGAAGATCACACCCGCCGCCACCTGATCTCGCCGCCGCCGTGTTGACCGCGGTCTACTTCGGCCTCGCGGCGTCGAGCGCCCTGGTCATCGGCGCCGTGGCCGGGGTGCGGTGGAGCCCGCCGAAGCGGGTGACCGGCGTCCTGCTCGCCTTCGCCAGCGGCGCCCTGATCTCGGCCCTGACCTTCGAACTGTTCGAAGAGGCGTTCACGATGGCGGGCGGCTGGCACGCCGGCCTCGGATTGCTCGCCGGCGCAGCGGCATTCGTCATCGCCGATACCTTGCTGGACAAGTACGTCGCCGGCCGTTCGGGCCCGGACGCCCGCGAAGTCGCGGCCTCCGGCGCCCGCCGCGGAGTCGGGCTGGCGCTCCTCGCGGCCGTCACGCTCGACGGTGTCCCGGAGAACGTGGCGCTCGGCGTCTCCCTGGTCGGCGGCGCGTCGCTGTCGCTGCTCGCGGCGATCTTCTTCTCGAACCTGCCCGAATCGCTCGTCGGTGCCGTCGCGATGCGCAAATCCGGAATGTCCAATGGGACAGTGGTATTCACGTGGGTTGCCTGTGCGGTGCTGTTGGCACTGGCCGTCGTGCTCGGCCGCGCGACCGCCGGGGTGCTCAGCGAGCAGGTGCTCGCGCTGGCGCTGGCCTTCGCCGGCGGCGCGGTACTGGCGTCACTGGCCGACACCCTGATGCCGGAGGCCTTCGAACACGGCCGGCCGCTCAACGCCTTCGCCACGGCGGGCGGGTTCTTCGTGTCGTTCCTGCTCGCCGCCTGATGGGCTGCGGCGCTCGAGATCAGGGCGTGGGAGCCTTGGCTCCGCCCAGCATGGGCGCCAACTGGCCCAGCATCTCGAGGGGTCCCGGCGGTGGCGGCGGCGGTGGGCATGCGGTGCCACACGCGGCCAGCTGCCAGGGCTGGCAGTCGTTGGTGGTGAAACTCGCGTCGGTCGGTTCGATCCGCACCGATGCCGGCTTCTTGGTCAGCGCGTTGTCGAGCAGCTTGCCGTCCGCGCCGACCCGCTTCCAGTAGCACGTCGTCTCGGCGGGCGCCGGCGCCGTGTAGGTGCCGGGCTGGATGTCGACGCCCACCTTGTACGTGCCGTCCTTGTCGATCGTCGACGCGGGGGCCGGCGGCGCCGGGGGCGGTGTCGGTTCGGGATCGGCGAGGGCGGGGTTGCCACGACGACGGCGACGGCGGCCGAGGCCACCGCGCCCGCGGCAAGCCGGATGACGTTCATGCCGGGGATCGTACTCCTAGCCAGGCTAAGGGTCCCACGGCAAATGTGAGCCACGTCACGTATGCCGACCGTCAGTGATCGCTGTCTCGGCAGAATGAGAGGCCGCTGCACTGGGCGTTTAAATAGCCTAAGGTTCCTGTTTATACTGGCTAAGTTTTTAGCGCAGCAGAGGAGGATCGAGGTGCCCACAGTGGCGATGAGCTGCAACGACGGGGTTCGTGCCGCGTCATCGGGGGCGCCGTTGGCGGGCCGCGGTTTCGCGCCCGCCACGCCTGTGAGAGAAGATACGGCCATTTGGTGCGACTCGGCCGCGTTCTGCGTGGCCGGTTGACCGTGACGACGAGCCAGCGACTGTCGGGGAAATAACAAATGTTGAGTGTCGCCAAGAAGGCGTGGATACCCATTCTCGTTCTTGTCGTGGTGCTGATCGCGGGGTTCACCGTGCACCGCATCCGCGGCTTCTTCGGATCCGACGGCATCACGGTGACCCCCAGGGTCTTTGCTGACGACCCGGAGCCGTTCGACCCCAAGGTCGTTCGCTACGAGATCTCGGGTAATGGCAGCTACGCCAACATCAACTACCTCGACCTCGACTCCAAACCGCAACGCCTCGACAACACAGCAATTCCCTGGGGCATCACCCTCGAGACGACGGAGGCGTCCGCCGCCCCCAACATCTTCGCCCAGGGCGACGGCGATTCGATCACCTGCCGAATCATCGTCGACGACGAGGTCAAAGACGAGAGGACCGCAACCGGCGTGAACGCCCTGACCTACTGCTTCGTGAAGTCCGCATGAGCGCGCCCACGACCGACGCGCCCACCGACGCGTTCCCGCCGTCGAAGCCCGCGCACCGGGGTTTCATCCCGCGGACGATCCGCACCCTCGCGGTGCCGATCATCCTCGTCTGGATCGCCGTCATCGCGGTCCTGAACGTCATCGTCCCGCAGCTCGAAGAGGTCGGGCAGATGCGCGCGGTGTCGATGAGCCCCGACGACGCCCCGGCGATGATCTCGATGAAGCGCGTCGGCGAGGTCTTCCAGGAGGGCGACTCCGACAGCAACGTGATGATCGTGCTGGAGGGTGAGGAACCGCTCGGCGACGCGGCACACGTGTTCTACGACCAGATGATCGACCGGCTCGAAGCCGATCCGGAGCACGTCCAGTCGGTGCAGGACTTCTGGAGCGATCCGATGACCGCTTCGGGATCGCAGAGCAACGACGGCAAGGCCGCCTACGTGCAGGTGAAGCTGGCCGGTAACCAGGGCGAGGCGCTGGCCAACGAGTCGGTGGAAGCCGTCCAGCACATCGTCGCAGGCCTGGAGCCGCCGCCGGGGGTCAAGGCCTACGTGACCGGTCCGGCGGCCCTGGCCGCCGACCAGCACATCGCCGGCGACCGCAGTATGCGGATGATCGAGATGGTCACGTTCACGGTGATCATCGTGATGCTGCTCCTCGTCTACCGCTCGATCGTCACGGTGCTGCTGATGCTCGTCACCGTGGTGCTGTCGCTGGCCGCGGCGCGCGGCGTGGTGTCGTTCCTCGGCTACCACGAGATCATCGGGCTCTCCACGTTCGCCACCAACCTCCTGGTGACGTTGGCCATCGCGGCGGCGACCGACTACGCGATCTTCCTGATCGGCCGATATCAGGAGGCCCGAGGTCTCGGCGAGGACAAAGAGACCGCGTACTACACGATGTTCCACGGCACCGCGCACGTCGTGGTCGGCTCCGGTCTGACCATCGCCGGTGCCACATTCTGCCTGAGCTTCACCCGGCTGCCGTACTTCCAGACCCTCGGTGTTCCGCTGGCGATCGGCATGGTCGTCGTGGTGCTCACCTCGCTGACCCTGGGTGCGGCGATGATCACCGTCGCCAGCAAGTTCGGGCTGCTCGAGCCCAAGCGCGCGATGCGGGTCCGCGGGTGGCGCAAGATCGGTGCGGCCACCGTGCGCTGGCCCGGACCGATCCTGGTCGCCACCATCGCGCTCTCGCTGGTCGGTCTGCTCACGCTGCCCGGTTACCGGACCAACTACAACGACCGTAACTATCTGCCACAGGACCTTCCCGCCAACGAGGGTTACGCGGCGGCGGACCGGCACTTCTCCAGCGCGCGGTTGAATCCCGAGCTGCTGATGGTCGAGAGTGACCATGATCTGCGGAACTCCGCGGACTTCCTGGTGATCAACAAGATCGCCAAGGCGATCTTCCAGGTCGAGGGCATCTCACGGGTGCAGGCGATCACCAGGCCGGACGGTAAACCCATCTCGAACACGTCGATCCCGTTCCTGATCGGCATGCAGGGCACCCAGCAGAAGCTGACCGAGAAGTACAACGAGGGCCTCACGGCGCAGATGCTGGATCAGGCTGCCGAGATGCAGACCACCATCGACAACATGGAGGAGATGCAGCGGATCACCGTCCAGATGGCCGCGACCACGCACAACATGGTCACGAAGATGAAGGACATGACCGTCGACGTCGAGGAATTGCGCGACCACATCGCCAATTTCGACGATTTCTTCCGGCCGATCCGCAACTACTTCTACTGGGAACCGCACTGCTACAACATCCCGGTCTGCTTCGCGATCCGGTCGGTGTTCGACACGCTCGACGGCATCAACGTGATGACCGACGACATCAAGGCGATCATCCCGGACATGGAACGGCTCGACGCGCTGATGCCGCAGATGGTCGCGCTGATGCCGAAGATGCTCGAGACCATGAAGACCATGAAGGTCATGATGCTGAACATGTATTCCACGCAGAAGGGAATGCAGGATCAGGCGACGGCCATGCAGGGCGATACGACCGTCATGGGCGAGGCGTTCGACGCGTCGATGAACGACGACTCGTTCTACCTGCCGCCCGAGGTGTTCGACAACGCCGACTTCAAACGCGGTATGGAGCAGTTCATCTCACCCGACGGCAAGTCGGTGCGGTTCATCATCAGCCACGACGGTGATCCGCTGACCCCCGAGGGCATCGCCAAGATCGACAAGATCGAGACCGCGGCCAAGGAGGCGATCAAGGGCACCCCGCTGGAGGGTTCGACGATCTACCTCGGTGGTAGCGCCGCGATGTTCAAGGACATGAACGACGGCAACACCTATGACCTGTTGATCGCCGCAATCGCTTCGCTGGCACTGATCTTCATCATCATGCTGCTCATCACCCGAAGCGTGGTCGCGTCCGCGGTGATCGTCGGCACGGTGGTGTTGTCACTCGGCGCCTCGTTCGGCCTGTCGGTACTGATCTGGCAGCACATCATCGGCATCGAGCTGCACTGGATGGTGATGGCGATGTCGGTCATCATCCTGCTGGCGGTCGGTGCGGACTACAACCTGCTCCTGGTGTCCCGCCTCAAAGAGGAGATCCATGCGGGTCTGCGGACCGGCATCATCCGCGCGATGGGCGGCAGTGGGTCGGTGGTGACCGCGGCGGGTCTGGTGTTCGCGTTCACGATGATCTCGATGGCGGTCAGTGAGCTGACGGTGATCGCCCAGGTGGGTACGACCATCGGCCTGGGTCTGCTGTTCGACACCCTGGTCATCCGCGCCTTCATGACGCCGTCGATCGCGGCGCTGCTGGGCAAGTGGTTCTGGTGGCCGCAGCGGGTCCGTAACCAGCCGGTGCCGTCACCGTGGCCGACACCGCCGCCGAAGGCGCCGGAACCGGTCTCGGCGCCCTGATCGACGTGAAGGTGCGCACGCTACGCCAGTAGCGTGCGCACCTTCGTCGTCAGAGCCAGTCCCAGATCGCGGTTGTTCTGCTCGGTGAAGTGGATGCCGTCCACCCCGTCGGTGCTGATGACGGAGCCCGCATCGAAGAAGTCGACCTTCATGAACGACGCCAGCGCCGAATAGGCCGCAGGCAGCGCGGCGGTCTTCTCCTGCGCCCCGGCGAAGATCATCGCGAACCACGGATGCGGCATGGCCGCGACCGGCGGTGGGGCCACGACGAGTGTGCGGGGTGCGGGGTAGACGGTGCCCACACCGCCCGCGCTGCCCAGGACCTGAGTGACCAGAACGCCCATCCCCATCGCGATGTCGAGTGGCTCCCGGTGGAAGTACGCCTTGGTGTCGTTGGTGCCCAGCATGATCACGACCAGGTCGAGCGGGAGGTGGCTGGCCAGGCACGACGGCAGGTAGGCCGACCCGTTGAGGCGCGGATCGCTGGGATCGTCGGCCGTGGTGGTGCGGGCGCTGAGCCCTTCCTCGATGACGGTGTAGTTCGGGCCCAACTCGTCGGCCAGCACACCGGTCCACCGCACGTCGGGCCCGTAGCGCTGGGTCGGCACTCCGTCCTCGACCGGGACCCAGCCCCAGGTCAGCGAGTCACCGAAGCAGAGAACGCGTTTCGTCGTCTTTGTACTGGCCATGCCACACCGTAGCGCCGCCGCGGTACGCCGGACGCGATTCCGGGGGCGGGTTACCCTCGTGGAGTCGACGAGAGGGGCGGGCCTGTGGCCGGAAGAACGATCGTCATCACCGGGGCCAGTGACGGTGTCGGTGCGGCAGCGGCTCAACGCTTGAGCCGCAGCGGTGAGAACGTCGTCGTGGTGGGGCGGTCGCCGCAGAAGACGGCCGCCGTCGCCGATGCGTTGGGCGCGGACTCGTACGTCGCCGACTTCGCGGATCTGGCTCAGGTGCGTGACCTCGCGCGCCGACTTCTCGACGCCTGTCCGCGCATCGACGTTTTGGCCAACAACGCCGGCGGCGTGATGAACACCCGTGAGACCACCGTCGACGGATTCGAGAAGACGTTCCAGGTCAACCACCTGGCGCCGCTGCTGTTGACGACGCTGCTGCTCGACCGGCTGATCGAGTCCGGGGCGTCGGTGCTCAACACCTCCAGCATGGCCAACAAGTTCGCCCGGGTGGATTTCGACGACCTCGACGCGGTGCAGAAGCAGAACGGGTCGGTGGCCTACGGCACGTCCAAGCTGGCGAACATCCTGTTCGCCAAGGAACTGCACCGCCGCTACCACCCGTCCGGGATCTCCACGGCCGCATTCCATCCCGGTCCGGTGGCCTCGAACTTCAGCGCCGAGGTGAACAACCCGGTGTTCGGGTTGCTCTACCGCAGCCCGCTGCGCCACATCGCACTGATCGGGGCCGAGCAGGGCAGCGACGAATTGGTGTGGCTCGCATCGGCGCAGCCGGGCGTGGACTGGCAGTCCGGACAGTATTACTACAAGCACAAGGTCGCCCGGGCGAACAAGCTCGCCGACGACGCGGGGATCGCTTCGCGGCTGTGGGACCGCAGCCTCGAACTGCTGGGGGAGAAGGCGGTGTCATGACGGTTTCGGTGGTGGACAACGGAGCCGGCCAGGTGAGCCGGTCGGTCGAGGTCGACGCGCCGGTGGCGGAGGTCTTCGCCCTGGTGGCCGATCCGCGGCGCCATCACGAGTTCGACGGTTCCGGCACAGTGGGCGCCAACATCGACGCGCCGGCGAATCTGGTTGCCGGCTCGCGGTTCTCGACCAAGATGCGGATGTACGGTGTGCCGTACCGGATCACCAGCACCGTGACCGCGCTCAACCCGAATCGGCTCGTCGAGTGGCGCCATCCGTTCGGCCACCACTGGCGCTTCGAACTGGAGGAGCTCTCACCGACGCGAACGCGGGTGACGGAGACCTTCGACTTCCGCGACACCGGAGTGGTCAAGGACGCGCTGCGGTACTACGAGCGCACCGGTTTCGCGAAACGCAATGCGGCCGGGATCGAGGAGACCTTGCGCCGGCTGCACGACCGGTTCGCCTGAGTCAGCGGGCGGTCTCCTGCTGGGCGCGCCGTTTGGTGCTCCGCGTCGGTGGCGGAAGTGGTTCTGTGGCAGCGGGATTGAGCGCGTCGAACATGAGGCTGAGGTAGCGGCGGCGCATCGGCCGCGGCTGGTCCATGGCCACCGACGCGGTGGTGACCATCGCGACGAACGTCGCCACGTCATCGGAGGTGAGGTCGGGCCGCAGCTCGCCGGTGGCCTGGGCCTGCATGATCATGTCGTCGAACTGTTCACGGTCGCGGGTGAACAACTGCGCGGTGAGTTCGGCGAGGTCACCGATCGAGGCGAGCAGCGGCCGCTGCCGGAACATCACCTCTTCGAGGTGGGCGAGCGCGTCGATGAACGCCGTGCGGGGCGCGTCGCGGCCGAGTGCCAGGATCGCCGGTTTGATGTCGGTGACGACGATGTCCTCGTACACCGCGGCGGCGAGCGCCCGGCGGTTCGGGAAGTGCCGGTAGAGAGTGGCATTCGCGACGCCGGCCGCCTCGGCGACCTGGCTCAGGGTGGCGTTGTCCCCGTCGCGGCCGAAGACCTCGCGGGCGGCGGCGACGATACGGTGGACGTTGGCGAAGGCGTCCGAGCGCCGGTTGCGCCCGGTCACCATGGCATCTCGCTCTGCACGGGGTAAATGATAGCGCGCTCCCAGATCGCGGAAATCCGCGCGACCTCGTCTGCGAAGGCGCCTTCTAGTCAGTGGGCAGCGCCTCGCGCAGGAAGTCGCCCAGCGATCGCCATGCCCGCTCGGCGACCACCGGGTGGTACTGGATGCCGCGCTCCGGCTGAGCGGCGAACGGCGCCATGAACGCATGCATGGCGCCGCCGTAGGCGTGCAACTGCCAATCCGCACCCCGGGCGGTCAGCTCCGCGCCCAGTGCCACCACATCGTGCGGCGGCGCCAGTGGGTCGTCCCATCCGTGATGGACCGCGACCCGCGCCGGAATCACCCCGTCGACCGACCAGTCCGGCGGCGTCAGCAATCCGTGGAAACTCGTGACCGCCCGCAGCGGGTGTCCGGCTCGCGCCAGATCGAGGACGCACAGACCGCCGAAACAGAAACCGATCGCCGCCACCGCGTCGGCATCGACCTCCGGTACCTCCGTCAGTGCGGTCAGCACCGCCGACAGCCGCTCGGCCAACGCACCCCGGTCGCCGAGGAACGCGGTCATCTCGTCGGCGCACCGCTGTGCTCCGCCCGCACTCACCGCCTCACCGAACAGGTCGACGGCGATCGCCTGACAACCCCACCCGGTCAACCGCTCGGCGATCGCGAGCTGGGCGTCACTGCGGCCCTCCATCCCGTGGAACACCAACACCGTCGCCGGTGCGGGTCTGTGAGTCTCGGGCCTGACCAGGACGTGGTCGAAGGTGAGGTGGCCGATCGAGCGGCGCAGCGAAACCGTCGTCATCTCGCCGACGCTGCCAGATCCGGCCCTGCACCTCGCTGTTGTTCACCGTGGGCGTAGCCGCCGCGGCCCGCCGCAGGTGTGGAAACCGGCGCTCGGGGTAATCCACGCCGGATATGACTGCCGCACGCATACGACCTGACCAGCAATCCCTGGCCGAGACGCAGCGCGTCATACGCGCCGTCGGCGACGCGTTCGCCGCCAAGGTGGTCGGACAGCAGAACCTGCGAGAATCGTTGCTGATCGGCCTGCTGACCGGTGGCCACGTCCTCATCGAGAGCGTGCCGGGCCTGGCCAAGACCACCGCGGCACGGGTGATCGCCGCCGCCATCGCCGGCGAGTTCCAGCGCATCCAGTGCACCCCTGATCTGTTGCCGAGCGACATCATCGGCACCCAGATCTACGATGCGGCCACCAACCGCTTCGTCACCCAACTCGGCCCGGTGCACGCCAACATCGTGCTGCTCGACGAGATCAACCGGTCCAGCGCGAAGACCCAGAGCGCCATGCTCGAGGCGATGGAGGAACGCCAGACGACGATCGCGGGCCAGGTCTATCCGCTGCCCGAACCGTTCCTGGTCATCGCCACCCAGAACCCCGTCGACCAGGAGGGCACGTATCCGCTCTCGGAGGCGCAGACCGACCGGTTCATGATCAAGGACGTCCTCGAGTACCCCTCGGTCGACGAGGAGGTGGAGGTGATGGCGCGCATCGACGCCGGCATCTACGAGGCCGACCGCCCGACCGCGCCGGTGGTCGGATTGGACGATGTGCGGCGGGCCCAGCAGGTGGTCCGGCACGTCCACGTGGACCGTGTGCTCGTGCAGTACGCCAGCCGGCTGGTGGAGGTGACCCGCCGCCCCGAGCAGTACCTGCCGAAGCAGACCGCCCGGTTCGTCTCCTACGGCGCGAGTCCACGCGCCACCATCGCGCTCTGCCAGGCCGCCCGCGCACGGGCCGTGCTCGCCGGCCGCGGGCATGTCCTGCCCGAGGACGTCGCCGCGGTGACGCACCGGGTGCTGCGCCACCGGCTGATCCTGGGCTTCGAAGCGGCCAGCGCCGGTGTCACCGCGGACCGGATCGTCGACGCGGTCCTGCAGGCCGTGCGGGTGCCCTGACCGGTGGGCCAGCACCTCAACCGGGCCAGGGCCCACTTCGGCAAGGACACCCGAGGGTTGCTCGACGGCGGCCGGTACGCGCTGTTGCACACGCGCAGTCTGGAATTCGACGACCTACGGCCGTACGTACCGGGCGACGACGTGCGTGACATCGACTGGAAGGCCTCGGCGCGGTCGGGCAGCGTGCTCATCAAGCGGTTCGTCTCCGAGAAGCACCACAAGATCCTGCTGGTCGCCGACGCGGGCCGCAACATGTCCGCGCTGGCGGCCGACGGCGAGTGCAAACGCGACGTCGCCGCGCACGCGATGGGCGCGATCGGATTGATCAGTCTCAACCGCTCCGACGAGGTCGGCATGGTCCTCGGCGATGCCCGCGGCTGCGCGAACATCCCCGCCCGCCGCGGCGAGAACCACATCGAGAGCCTGCTGCATCGCTGGTACTCCCACAGCCTCGCCGACCCCGGACCCAGCGACATCACCGCCCAACTGGACTATGTCGCAACACATTACGGGCACAGCCGGCTCATCGTCGTGGTCTCCGATCAGCCCGACACCACACCCCGCCTCGACGACGTGCTGGGCCGGCTGTCCCCGCGTCACGACATCATGTGGCTCATGGTCTCCGACCTCTCGCCGATCGGGGGGCCCGAAGACGCCGACGGGTACGACGTCTCGACCGGCAAGGTCGTCCTCAACGGCGCCACCCTCGGCAGGCGTGTCGTGGCCGCCTACCACCGCGCGGAGAAGGCCCGCCTGCGGCGCCTCGACGCGCTGCTGACCCGGCACGCGGTCCCGCACGCGACGCTGTCGGGCAGCGGTGACATCCGCCGGGAACTCGTCGCGCTCACCGAGGTGCTGGCCCGTGCGGGATGAGCTGCTGCGGCACGTCATCGGGCCGACGCCCTACTCGAGCTGGTGGTTGTGGGCGGCGATCCTGTTGCTCCTATTCGTGATCGTCTGGTACGGAGCCGTTTTCGTGGCGACGCTGCCGTCGGACCGGTTACGCGGCCGGCCCGTGGTGGGTGCGTTGCACGCCAGGGTGCTTCGGCGCCGGTACGCGGGCCGGATCACCCGGATCACCGCCGATCACGAGGCGGGCCGGACGACAGCGGCCGACGCGTGCGCCGAGATCAGCCGCACCCTGCGCAGCTTCCTGCACCAGGCGACCGGCGTCCGCGCGCAATACATGCAGATCGACGCGCTCGCCCGCAGCAGCGTCGGCGCGGCCGCGCCGGTACTGGCCGACCTCGGTGAGGCGCGGTTCAACGACGCGTCAGCGGCCGACGTCGCCACCCTCGCCGGCCGCGCCCAGGAACTGGTCCGCACATGGACCTGAGATGGTGGCCGATCGTGATCGCCGGACTGCTTGCGCTGCTGGCGTGTTTCGCGCTGGCGGTGCTGCTTCCGCAGGCGCCGGACCGCCGCAGCCTGCGTCCCCTGGCCAACATCTCCCGGCTGATCCGGCTACCGGAATACGCCCGCGCCGCCCGCCTGCGGTCGGTGTCCACGATCGCCACGCTGGTGCTGTTGGTGGTGTTGTTCGGCGCCGCAGCGGTGGCGGCCTCCCGGCCGACCGGAGCCGACGAGACCTTCGCCCGCAGCCACCCCGAAGACGTGATGCTGTGCGTGGCGTCGCCGCTGACCGATCCGGCCACCGGCGCGCTGCTGCGGCACTACGCCCAGCGGGCCGGCGCCTACCAGACCGAACGCATCGGGCTGACGTCGGTGAACTCGCGCGTCGTCCCGCTCACCCGCGACTATCAGTACGCCGCAGGACGATTCGGCGACCTCGCCCGTGCCTCCGAGGTGCCAGACCCGGATCGCGCCCTGCTCGACCAGTTCGCCGCCCGAGTCACCTACACCGATTACGCGGCGAGCGTCGACGACGCGCTGTCCCTGTGTCTCACCGGTTTTCCGGACTTCGAGCAGAAGAGCCCACACCGCCGTTCGGTCGTCTATCTCGGCCCGCCGACGCTGCGCGCCGCCGGCGAAGCGCGCCCCGCACTGTTCGACGCGCAGCGCGTCGCCGACCTGGCCGCCGCGGCCGGTGCCCAGATCAATGTCGTGACCACCGGCGACGACGAGGCGCTGCGCGCACTGGCCGACCGAACCGGCGGGCAGTTCGCCGTCGCTGCGACACCCTCCGCGGTCGAGGACGAGTTGGCCAGGATCGACGCCCACCCTGCCCCCCTCGTCCTCGAGAACGGAACCCGGGTGACCAGCCAGACCCGGGATGCGCCCGTGCCGGTGCTGGCCGTCGTCCTCGTGGTCACGGCCCTGCTCAGCGTGACGTTGGTGGTGTTGCGCCGATGACGTTCCAACCGATCGTCCCGTGGGCGATCTTCGCCGTCGTCGCGGTCGCCCTCGCCGGTGCGCGCCTGGTGACGCTGCGCCAGGTCCTCGCCGCGAGCGGTGCGCACCGCAGGCGGTCGCTCGCACGCTGGGGCGCAATGACGTCGATGATCGTCTTGCTCCTGTTGGCCACCACCCGGCCGGCCGTCACCGCGGCCGACGACGACACCGGGCAGCGCGGAAGCGGTGCCGACACCAACGTCTTCGTCGTCCTCGACCGGACGGTGGACGCGCGCGCGGACATCAGCGCCCTGCTCGACCGGTACCCGCGGGCTCGCTTCGCGGTGATCACGTTCGCCCCCGAACCGGCGCTGGCGTGGCCGCTGTCGGCGGACGTGTGGAGCCTGCAGCCCGCGGTCGACGCCATGGCCGCGACACCGCCCGGCGACCCGGCCCGCGCCGACGCCGCGGCGCCCGGAAACATCCTGCGCTATCAGCTCATTCAGGCCGAACAGCAGTATCCGGGATCGCAGAACCTCGTGGTGTACGCCGGTGCCGGCGCGCCCGGGTCACCGGACACTCGGACGGACATCGACGTGCCGGCCGATTCGGTGAGCGGGGGAGCGGTCCTCGGCCATCCCGCCGACGGGGTGCTCGACGAGGCCAGGCTGCGCGGCATCGCCGAGGATCTCGGCGTGCCCTACCTCGACCGGCGGTCCGGTGGCGAGCTGCCGCCGCTGGAGGTCCGCGCGGACGCCGGTGAGGCGACCGAACCCGCACCGGCAGGGGCGCGGACCGAGCTGTACTGGCTGCTCTGCCTGCTGGCCGCGGTGCTGTTGCTCGGCGAGATCTGGCTCAGCGTCCGGGAACTGCGCCAGAGCCGGGTAGCCCGACGGGACGTGCTGTCGTGATGCGCCGCCGAACCACCCACATCCCGTCGAGACTGCGGATGCGGCGGCGTCTGCTGATCCTCAGCGCACCGGCGGCGCTGGTGGCCGTCCTGCTGGCGGTCAAACTGCTGTCGGTGGTGTTCGCGGGCAACGCCGCGGTCCGCGACTACGCCGACCGCGACGCCGACGCGCTGGCCACCGACGCCGCCGTCCTCGGCGTCGTCGACATCGTCGAACCGGCGAAGGCACCGTTCGTGGCGGGGACCGCCGCCGTGCTCGAACGCCGTCTCGACGACGCCGACGCGCTGTTCACCGAAGCGCTGGCCCGGACCCCCGCCGCGGAGTCGTGCCCGGTGCGGGTGAACCTCGCGCTCGTCCGCGAACGCCGGGGCGACGATGCCGCATTCGTCGGCCGCAACGCCGACGCCCGCGGCCTCTATACGCATGCGCTCGACATCGTCGCGCAGGCGCCCGCCTCCTGCTTCGCCGGTAACACCGACCCCGACGAGCAGCGCCGCGCGGTCCGCGCCGACACCGCTCCCCGGCTGCAGGCCAAGATCGACGGACTGCGCAACGCGCCGCCGGTCGCGCCACCTCCGCCACCGCCGCCTCCTCCACCACCCCTCCGCCGCCGCCCGCCGGTGCGGCCGGCGACAGCCCGTCGGAGGTGGAGCCCGACGCCCCGCGCCAACTGAACCCGCGCGGTGCCGACCCGCTCGACCGGCTGCGCCAGATCCTGCGGGATTCGGCCGGCTGAGCAGATCGGCGTGTGAATCCCCCGCGAGGGGGTAGTTAGCTGAGCTATGGCGACGTTCCTGTTCCGTATCGGGCGGTTCGCGTATCGGCGCAAGCTGCTGGTGATCGCACTCTGGTTGCTCGTGCTGTTCGGCGCGGTGGCCGCGGCGACCACGGCCAAACCGTTCCAGAGTGACTTCTCGCTACCGGGATCACCCTCGCAGCGCGCCAGCGACCTGATGGCCGAGAAGTTCCCGCAACAGGGCGACATGGACGAGATCGCCCAGGCCAAGGTCGTGATCGAGGCACCGCGAGGCACCACGCTCGACCAGCCCGAGAACGTCGCGCGGATCGACGCCCTCGCCGACGGGCTGCGGCAACTGCCGCACGTGCAGGGGCAGGCGGTGGTCAATCCGCTCACCACACCGGCGGGCGCGCTCCAGGTCAGCAAGGACCGCACCATCGCCTACCTCGACGTCGTCTGGGACCAGAAGTTCGTCGACATCACAGGTGACCAGATCACCGAGTTCGAGGACGTCCTGCAGCGCAGCCGCGACGCCGGGCTGACCGCCGAGGCGACCGGCACGCTGTTCAACGCCCAGCAGCCGCAGAGCGGGACGAGCGAAGCGATCGGCTTCGGTGTCGCGCTGGTGGTCATGGTGATCGCATTCGCGTCGGTGGTCGCCGCCACGCTGCCGATCATCACCGCGCTGTTCGGGGTGGGGATCTCGGTCGCCCTGATCACCGGCGCCACCAACTTCGTCGACATGGACAGCTCGGCGTTGCTGCTCGCCTCGATGATCGGTATCGCGGTCGCCATCGACTACTCGCTGTTCATCGTGTCGCGCTATCGCAACGAGTTGCGCGTCACCGACGACCGGTCACTGGCGACCGGACGCGCGGTGGGCACCGCGGGGTCGTCGGTGGTGTTCGCGGGGCTCACCGTCGTCATCGCGCTCGTCGGCCTCACCGTGGTCCGGATCCCGATGATCTCGATCATGGGGTTGACGGCCGCGGTGTCGGTGGTCTTCGCGGTGCTCGCGGCCGTCACACTGTTGCCGGCGTTCCTCGGGCTGTTCGGCCGACGCGCGTTCGCGCTGCCGATCCGGCGGCTGCGCCAGGGCGACGAACCCGACACCGCCCCGACCAACGGCCTGCGCTGGGCGAAACTGGTTGCCGCGCACCCTGTTCCGGCCATCATCGCGGTGGTCGTCGGGCTCGGGGTGATCGCGCTCCCCGTCACCGAACTCGAACTCGGCATGGATCTGACCACCGGTGACCAGAAGAAGGCGGTGGAGCTGCTCGACCGCGGCTTCGGGGAAGGCCTGACCGGCCCGCTCATGGTGATCGCCGACGCGACCGACGCCCCCGATCCGCGCGCCGGCTTCACAGCGGCCGCCGACGCGCTGCGCGGACTCGACGACGTGCAGATGGTGACGCCGCCGCAACCGAACCCCGACGGCAGCGCCGCACTGATCACCGTGATTCCGCGCAGCGGGCCGAGCAGCCCGCAGACGCAGGCGCTCGTCGACGCGATCCGCGATCTGCAACCGGAGCTGGCCGACCGGGCCGGCGTCGACATCGGGGTGACCGGGCAGACCGCGATCCTGTCGGACCTGTCGGAATCGCTGACCAAGGCGCTGGTGCCGTACCTGGCGCTCGTGGTGGGGCTGGCGTTCCTCGTGCTGATGCTGGTGTTCCGCTCGGTGCTGGTGCCGCTCACCGCGACGCTCGGCTTCGTGCTCTCGATCGGCGCGACGTTCGGGGCGACGGTGGCGATCTTCCAGCTCGGCTGGTTCGGGCTGGTGGCCGATCCCGGGCCGATCATCAGCTTCCTGCCGATCTTCCTCATCGGCATCGTGTTCGGCCTGGCGATGGACTACCAGGTGTTCCTCGTGACGCGGATGCGGGAGAAGTACGTCAAACGCGATGACGGCGACCTCACTGCCCGCGCCGCCGTCATCACCGGCTTCCAGCGCAGCGCGCGGGTGGTCACCTCGGCTGCGGTGATCATGATCTCGGTGTTCGCGGCGTTCATCCTCTCCCCGGACAACGTCGCCAAATCGATGGGCTTCGCGCTCGCCGCGGCGGTCGTCTTCGACGCGTTCGTCGTGCGCATGGTGTTCATCCCGGCCGTGATGTCGCTGCTCGGGCAGAAGG
Organism: Mycolicibacterium litorale; assembly: GCF_014218295.1. Next base: position 5,348,199 of record NZ_AP023287.1, on the reverse strand, counting down.
CGTGGTACCTGCCCGGGTGGCTGGACCGGATCCTGCCGAACGTCGACGTCGAGGGCGATTCGATGCGCGACACCGTCGCCGCCGGGGCACCGGCGAAGGCATCCGTCTGAGAAGCACCGACGCTCGATCCCACCGCGGCGACCGTCGGCCAGCCCGTCATCGCAGATCTTGGTGGGCTAGCCTTGGTGCCGTCGTGTCCCGATTTCGACGACGTGCCGGGTTGAGACTGCAGCCTTCACAGTTGCGACTCGTTGCTCATCGGGCGGGTACGAAGAAACACGAGGGTGAGCGTTGGACGGTCAGAACTCCGGTGCGGAACAGTGGTATGGCCAGGTCGCGGTGGTGCGTGCCAGCGGTGCCGTCGACATGCTGAACGCGCCGCAGCTGGAATCCGCGATCCGCGCCGCGCACCGCAAGAACCCCGCCGGGCTGATCGTCGACCTGAGCGAGGTGGAGTTCCTGTCGTCGGCCGGTATGCACGTGTTGATCACCAGTCAGAGCGAGGTCACGCCGGAGACCCGGTTCGCGGTGGTGGCCGACGGGCCGGGCACCAGCCGGCCGCTGAAGATCACCGGCCTGACCGACTTCATCGACCTGTTCTCGACGCTCGACGAGGCGTTGAACACCTTCGCTGAATGACATCGGTCGGAATCGGGTAGCCCTAACGCACTATGAGTTCTTCGAGTTACCAGCTGGACGCGGCCGACCTGCGATTCCTTCGCATGGGCGCCGCCGACCCGCATGCGGTGGCCCGGTTGCGGGAAGAGTTCACGCGGTGGCTCTGTGATCATTTCGAACTGGACGACGTCCGGTCGAGTGACATCGTGCTGGTGGTCAACGAGGCGCTGTCCAACGCCGCCGAGTTCGCCTACCGCGACCGCGAGATGGGCGACAGCATCACGGTGCAGACCTCGTATGCGGCCGACACCGGCACGCTGGCCATCACGGTTGCCGACCACGGCCAGTGGCGCCCCAGTGACGCGTCGAATCAGAGGCGGTCACGCGGTCGCGGCATCCCGCTGATGCGCGCCCTGTCGGACCGGCTCGACATCGACAAGACACCGAAGGGGACGCAGGTTCACCTGTATTTCGACCGCTGCCAGCGGCGCGCCGCCGTCCGCCCCCGCAGCGCCGCTCAGGCGTGAGTGGTTTGGCTCACGTCCGCACGGGGTAAGGGGCCCTTTGCTGGGCGGCCCTGGCCGCACCCCACGGCCATCGGAGCGCCACCGTGACGATCACCCCGCTGCACGGTCACTGCCGCCCGCACGTCCGCGCCACCCACACCGATCGGCTGTCCGTGTCGGCACGGTCGCTGAGGCGCCGCACCGAGCGGTACGTGTGTGTGTCGGTGCGTGGTGAGGTCGACGCGGCCAACGCCAAGGACTTCGCGGTCGCAGTGTGCGAGGCCATCGACGGCCGGCCCGGACACACGGTGGTCGAGGTCGACCTGCAGGCACTCGGCTTCCTTTCGGTCGACGCCATCGCCGCCCTGCACGCGATCAACGCCCAGCTCGCGCGCCGCGACGTGACGTGGAGCGTGCTGCCCAGCCGGGCGGTGTCGCGGCTGCTCGCCCTGTGCGACCCCGAAGGCGTCATCCCCCGCGCCGACGAGATGCCGGAGCCGTCGGAGGCCGAACCGGCCTGACTCACCCCCGGTGCGGTTCGAAGCGGCTCAGGTACCGCTCGACGAACTGTTCGGCCTCGGTGTGGCCCCTGCTGATCCCCAGCCCCTGCTCGAGGGCGACGATGCGGGCCAGGCTCGCCACGATCATCGACATCACCACCGGAGGGAACTCCGCGGTGTCCACGCCGTGGGCGCGCAGCGCATCGGCCATCGCCGCCTCCTCGAGCTGGCGGAACCGGTCGGCGTAGGCGGCGATCTCGGCGCGCAGCGCCTCGCGGTGGTTGGCCAGGGCCATGAACTCCATCCACAGCTGCGCACCCGTCGCGGAGTTGAGCCGCCACATCTCGTGCAATGGTTCGGCGCCGTCGGCCGCATCCCGCTGCCGGGCCAGGTTCACCTCGGCGCCGGCGCGCAGCACCGCGACGTACAGCTCGTCCATGCTGGGGAAGTAGTAGTGCACCAGCGCGGGTTTGACGCCCGCCCTGGCCGCCACCCGTCGCGAGGTCGCGGCGGCGTAGCCCTCTTCGAGCATGATCTGCGCCGTCGCCTGCAGCAGCGCGCGACGAGCCCCCGAATCCGCCCTTGACCCACTGTCGCGGCGGCTGCTAGACATGGCCTCAGCTTAGGTGTTGGGCGATCGCCCAGGAATCGTGAGCGAGGGAGCCCGATGACCGCCGCCACCGACGTCTACTACGACCCCTACGACATCGGCATCGTCACCGACCCGTACCCCACCTACGCACGCCTGCGGGAAGAGGCGCCGCTCTACTACAACGAGCGCTACGACTTCTGGGCGCTGTCCCGCCACGCCGACGTCGAGAAGGCGCTGCTGGACTGGCAGACGTTCTCCAACCGCCGCAGCGACATCCTCGAACTCGTGCAGTCCGACTTCGACATGCCCGCCGGGGTGATGATGTTCGAGGATCCGCCGGTGCACACGATGCTGCGCGGGCTGATGTCACGGGTGTTCACCCCGCGCCGGATGGCCGCCATCGAAGACCAGATCCGCCGCTACTGCGTCGCCTGCCTCGATCCGCACGTCGGGTCCGACGGATTCGACATCATCGCCGAACTCGCCGCGATGATGCCGATGCGCGTCATCGGCATGCTGCTGGGAATTCCCGAGTCCGAACAGGTCTCGGTGCGCGACGCCAACGACGCCAACCTGCGCACCAAACCCGGCGCGCCGATGAAGGTGGCCGACGCCGACCGGATCGCCGACGGGCGGATCTACGCCGACTACGTCGAATGGCGCTCGAAGAACCCGTCCGACGATCTGATGACCGCGCTGCTCAACGTCGAGTTCACCGACTCCGACGGGGTGACCCGCACGCTGACCCGCAGGGAAGTGCTGCACTACACGCAGGTGGTCGCCGGGGCGGGGAACGAGACGACCGGACGGCTGATCGGCTGGCTGGCCAAAGTCCTCGCCGAACACCCCGACCAACGCGGACAGGTGCGCGAGGACCGGTCGCTGCTGAACCGCGTTGTCGACGAGACACTGCGGTTCGAACCCACCGGTCCGCACGTGGCGCGTTGGACAGCAAGGGATTTCGAGGCGCACGGCACGACGGTGCCCGCGGGCAGCGCTGTGCTTCTGCTGTTCGGCGCCGCCAACCGCGATCACCGCCGCTACCGCGATCCGGACCGCTTCGACATCCACCGCGACAACATCGGCCACGTCACGTTCGGCAAGGGGCTCCATTACTGCCTGGGCGCCAACCTGGCCCGACTGGAGGGCCGCGTCGCGCTGGACGAGATGCTGAACCGCTTCCCCGAGTGGGACATCGACTACGACACCGCCCGACTCGCGCCGACGTCCACGGTGCGTGGCTGGCAGGAGCTGAGGATCGTTCTCCCATGACCGACGCCTTCTTCGACCTCACCCAGGCCAAGGCCAGGTACTGCTACACCCTCGACGCGCGGGACTGGGCCGGGTTCGCCGCGCTGATGACCGAGGACATCGAACTCGACGTCAGCGAGGGCACCGGAGTGCCCGTGGTGCACGGCCGCGACGCCGCCGTCGACATGATCCGCTCCTCGCTGACCAACGCGCGCTCGGCGCACCAGGTGCACACCCCGTTGATCGAGGTCGACGGCGACCAGGCCCGGGTGGTGTGGGCGATGCAGGATCGGGTGGTGTGGGAGAACGGACCGGCGCTCACCGGGTACGGGCACTACCACGAACGGTGGGTGCGCGGCGAGGACGGCTGGAAGCTGGCGGCGCTGCGCCTGACCCGGCTGATCATGGAGTTCCAGTCCGCCGACTGAGCCGGCCGCACGTAGGCTCGCGGCCGTGTTCGATGTCGTGGAAGCCTCGATCGCCGACCTGAGGTCCGCGCTGGATGCGGGACATGTGACGGCGGTCGGTCTGCTCGAGGCGTACCTGGCCCGCATCGCCGCCTACGACCGCGGCGGAATCGGGCTCAACTCGGTGGTGGTGCTCGATCCCGCGGCGCATGCCGCCGCAGCCGAATCCGACGCCCGGCGAGCCCGTGGGGAATCCCTCGGACCGCTCGACGGAATTCCCTACACCGCCAAGGACAGCTACCTGGCCCGCGGACTGACCGCAGCCGCGGGCAGCCCCGCGTTCGCCGAGCTGGTGGCCCAACGCGACGCCTTCGCGATCGAACGGCTGAGGTCGGCGGGTGCGGTGCTCATCGGTCTGACGAACATGCCGCCGATGGCCAACGGCGGGATGCAGCGCGGCCTCTACGGTCGAGCCGAAAGTCCTTACCACACCGGATATCTCACGGCTGCGTTCGGGTCGGGCTCGTCCAACGGGTCCGGTACCGCGACGGCGGCGTCGTTCTGCGCGTTCGGGCTCGCGGAGGAGACGTGGTCGTCGGGCCGGTCGCCGGCGTCGAACAACGCGCTGTGCGCCTACACCCCGTCGCGCGGGGTGATCTCGGTGCGCGGCAACTGGCCGCTGGTGCCGACGATGGACGTGGTGGTGCCGCACACCCGCACGATGGCCGATCTGTTGCAATTGCTCGACGTGATCGTCGGCGACGACCCCGACACCCGCGGCGATTTCTGGCGCGCCCAGCCGTGGGTGCCCGTGCCCCGCGCCTCCGAGGTCCGCCCGCCGTCCTACCCCGCCCTCGCCCGAGGCCCGGAAGTGTTGGCGGGCAGGACGTTCGGCGTACCGCGTATGTACATCAACGCCGATCCCGACGCCGGTACGGCGAGCGCACCGGGGATCGGCGGGCCGACCGGCCGACGTATCGAGACCCGGCCGTCGGTCCTGGCCCTGTTCGACGACGCTCGCCGCGCCCTCGAGGCGGCCGGGGCGCGCGTCCTCGAGGTCGACTTCCCCGCGGTCACCAACTACGAGGGCGACCGGCCCGGTGCCCCGACCATTTACACCCGCGGCCTGGTCAGCGGCGAGTATCTGCGGCGGGAACTGCTCGACCTGTCGGCATGGGCGTGGGAGGACTTCCTGTCGGCCAACGGCGACCCCGACCTGCACACGCTGCGCGACGTCGACGGTGCGCGGATCTTCCCGGCGCCGCCGGGCGCACTGCCGGACCGCTACCACGGGTTCACCGACGACATCGCCGCCTATCCGCAGTGGGTGCGCGACAACCCGGTCGAGTCGATGCTCGACATCCCCGGGCTCGCCGACGGGGTGCGCGGACTGGAGGAGACCCGGCGGGTCGACCTGGAACAGTGGATGGACGCACACGGCCTGGACGCGGTGGTCTTCCCCGCGGCTGCCGACGTCGGCCCCGCCGACATGGACGTCGAGCCGGCATCGGCCGAGCTGGGCTGGCGCAACGGGGTGTGGGTGTCCAACGGCAACCTGGTGCCGCGCCACCTCGGGATCCCCACCGTCACCGTGCCGATGGGCACGATGGCCGACATCGGCATGCCGGTCGGCCTCACCTTCGCCGGCCGGGCCTACAGCGACACCGCGCTGCTGGCGTGGGCGGCCGGGTTCGAAGCCACCGGTGAGCGGCGCAGCGCACCTGCACGTACCCCGCCGTTGGCATGATGGTCGCGAGTACTCGACGAGACGAGGTGGCGGTGAAGCTCGACCTGTTGACCCCCGGCATCGAGGTGGGTCTGGTGACCACGAACCTCGACGCGATGGTGGCGTTCTACGAGGGATTCCTCGGACTGCAGCCGCAGGGGGACGTCGAGTTCCCCGGCGGCTCGCAGCGGCGGTACACCCTCGACGGAGCGGAAGCGGCACGATGAGCTACCCCCAGTACCCGCAGTCACCGGCCCAGGCGCCGACCTGCTACCGGCATCCCGACCGGCAGACGTACGTGCAGTGCACCCGTTGCGGCCGCTTCATCTGCCCGGAGTGCATGCGCTCGGCCGCCGTCGGACACCAGTGCCCGGAGTGCGTCGGGGAGGCCAACCGGTCGATGCCGCAGGCCCGGGCGCCGTTCGGCGGCCGGCTGTCGAACGCCAAGCCGGTCGTCACCTACACGCTGATCGCGGTCAACGTGCTGGCGTTCATCCTGCAGGCGACCTCTCCGGGACTGGAGCGCGAATTCGTGCTCTGGACACCCGGCGTCGCCGACGGCGAGTGGTACCGCCTCGTCACGTCGGCGTTCCTGCACTACGGGGCGATGCACCTGCTGTTCAACATGTGGGCGCTCTATGTCGTCGGTCCGCCGCTGGAGATGTGGCTCGGCCGGTTGCGGTTCGGTGCGCTCTACGGTCTCAGCGCCCTGGGCGGGTCCGTGCTGGTGTACCTGCTGTCGCCGATCAACGCGGCGACCGCCGGCGCGTCCGGCGCGGTGTTCGGGTTGTTCGGCGCGCTGTTCGTGGTGGCGCGCCGGCTCAACCTCGACATCCGCGGGATCGCGGCGATCATCATCCTCAACCTGGTGTTCACGTTCGTCTACCCGCTGATCAGTTCGCAGGGCATCAGCTGGCAGGGCCACATCGGCGGGCTGGTCACCGGTGCGGCCATCGCCGCGGTGTACGCGTACGCGCCGGCCGCACGCCGCAACCCGGTGCAGGGCGGGGTGTCGGCGGCGGTGCTCGTGCTGTTCGTGGTCCTTGTGTGGTGGCGTACCGAGGAGATCTTCGCGCTGTTCGGCGTGCGCTGAGCGCTACTGCCGCAGCTGGGGCAGCACGTCGCGCTGCCACGCCTCGAAGAAGCCCTCGGTGTCCGGGCCGACCTGCTGCACGTAGACCTCGTCGACACCCGCATCGAGGAACTGCCGCACCTGGGCGGCGTGCCGGTCGGGGTCCGGGCCGCACGTCACCGCGTCGGCGATCGCGTCCTTCGACACCAGCGTGCCGACGTCGGCGAAGTCGCCCGGACGGGGCAGCGTCTGTGCCAGCTGCCCCGGCAGCACCTCGTTGGGCCACAGCCGGTGCGCAGCGTCGAGTGCCTTGTCGGCGTCGCGGTCCCAGCTGACCTTGGTGCCGGCCTGCACCGGTTTGTCACCGCCGCCCGCCGCGCGGAATGCCTTGATCAGATCGGCATCCGGCATCGTGGTGGCGAGTCCGTCCCCGATGCGGCCGGCGAGTTCGGCGGCCTGCGGACCGAACGCCGAGACGTAGATGGGAACCGGCTGGTCGGGCAGCGTGTAGATGCGCGCCTCCTGCACCTCGTAGTAGGTGCCGTGGTGGCTGATCTCCCGACCGTTCGGCGCCCCCTTGTGCAGCTTGCGGATCACGTCGACGGCCTCTTCGAGCATCTCCATCCGCACGCCCACCGACGGCCACGGATCGCCGAGGATGTGTTCGTTGAGGGCCTCGCCGGTGCCGACTCCGAGGACGAACCGCCCGTCGAGTTGCACGGCGGCGGTGGCGGCGGCCTGGGCGATGATCGCCGGGTGGATGCGCATCGTCGGACACGTCACACCGGTGGTGACCGGCAGTGACGTCACCTGCGACAGCGCGCCGATGACACCCCACACGAACGCGCTCTGCCCCTGCTCGTCGTTCCACGGGTGGAAGTGGTCGGAGATCCACAGTGCCTCGAAACCCGCGGCCTCCGCCCGTTTGGCCTGGTCGACGAGTTGGGCGGGGGTGTACTGCTCACACGACAGGAAGTAACCGATCTTCGCCATGGGGCGGGGGATACCCGGAGGCGCGCCGGTCAACCGGTGTGGAGGTGTACGGCGTCATGTCGGGCCGACGAACAAGACGGCCAGGCAACCGAGCCGGTGTGGCGACTATGAACGGCTGAACACGCCGGAAGTGATCGCCGCCTGAATCGTCGCGATGCTCACCTCGGCCTGTTTGGACGTATGCCGGGTCTGCAGCATTTGATGCTGAATAATGAACCCGTCGATGAGAACCAGAAGCATCCGTCCCAGTGCGTCGTAGTCGTACTCCGGCTCGTCGTCGCGCCTTGCGTCGCGGCACAACCCGCCCAGGTGCTTGATCCAGGTCCGATAGGTCTTCTTGGGGATCTGCGCGAACTCGGTGGACCGGATGGCCCAGATGGCGACCTCGTAATCGGTGAGCCGGTCCTCGAAGGTCTGGAGAGCCCATGCCGCGGTCTCGCGGAGGATTGCGCCGGCGGCGGCACTGACACCCATACCGGCGGTTACCGACTCCGCCAGCCGACTTCGTCCCTCCACTCCCAGGGTCTCCATGACCATTTCGTAGAGTTCGTCCTTACCGCGGAAGCAGTAATGGAGGCTGGCCAGCGGCGCGCCGGCCTCGTCAGCGATACGGCGGGTCGTGGCCTTGGAGACGCCGTGTTCGCGGATGACCCGCGTCGCCGCGGCCACTAGCTGTTTCCTACGTTCTTCGGTCGACACATATGCCACTCGACGAGTTTACGTGCAGCTTTTGCGTCGGGCCCGCGTGTATCTGTGGCCGAAGGCCGAGCCGGTTGTCAGATCGGATCCGAACCCATGTGGCCACGTCTCGAAGGCTCACCGAGGCCGGTGCAGGTGCCATGGGTCGCGAACGTCACCGCTAGCGATCCAGGGGTGAAAGCCGTTTCCGCAGGACCACATTCGTGGCTCAAATTGCTGCGTTGGACATGACCCGATCGGATCCGCAGTTGTAACCGAACCCGGCCCTTCGAGACCCTGCAATGGTCGATCGATTCGGTCATGTGACCATGCAAGCTGTCGCGGTTCAGATCGCGATACCCCGCGAGTCTCCCCTTGGCGAGACGCGTGTGGCTGCTTCGCCGCAGGCGGTCGGGCAGAGCTGCTGGGTGGTGGTGTTGATGCTCAACAGCTACTCCGGCTGGGCGCCGCGGCGTCGGGATTCCTGGTGAGCAACGACCTGCTCGTCGTCACCGGCGTCCTGTCGGTTCCTCGGATACCTACCCGTTCAGGCCCAGTACGGCGTCGCGGACCTGACGCGCAGAACTGCGTGAACGAGGCGTCAACGTGCGCTTCGGCATAGTCCGCAGCTTTCAGCGCATGACGAAGGGGCTGGTGGACGGTGCGCCCGTGTTGATCCAGACGGATTTGGTTTCGAGAAACTCGTCGATGGCGTGGAGGCCGTTTTCGCGTCCGATGCCGGAGTCCTTCATTCCGCCGAAGGGGGCCATGTAGCTGACCGCACGGTACGTGTTGACCCAGACCGTTCCCGATGCGATGCGGTTGGACACGCGGAATGCGCGCGCGATATCAGAAGTCCACACGCCTGCACCAAGCCCGAAGCGAACGTCGTTGGCAATCGCGACCGCATCAGCTTCATCGGCGAACGGGATGACAGACAGCACCGGCCCGAAGACCTCTTCCTGGGCGATCCGCATGTCGTTACGCACATTCGTGAGGATCGTCGGCTCGACGAACCGCCCCCTGCCACACTCGGGTCGATCCGCGGCGCGGCCGCCGAGCGCGACTGTGGCGCCCTCCTTCTTCGCGATGTCGATGTAGTCGAGCACCTTGTCGTATTGCGCCGCAGTGGTGACGGGTCCGATATCCGTGGATTCCTCCATAGGGTCTCCCATGCGTGCGGTCCGGGCGAGAGCGACCAATCGCTCGACGAACTCGTCATGGATCGTCTCCTGCACAAGCAGCCGGGAGCCAGCAATGCAGGTCTGACCCGTCGCCGCGAAAATGCCGGAGATGACGCCGTTGACAGCGGCTTCGAGGTCGGCATCGTCGAAGACGACATTTGGTGACTTGCCGCCCAGTTCGAGGCTGACGTGCTTCAACTTGTCGGCCGCGGCTACGTTTATGTGGCGACCGGTCTGATCGGAGCCGGTGAAGCTCACCTTCGAGATGAGGGGGTGCTCTACCAGCGGAGCCCCGACCTCTCGCCCGTATCCGGTCACGACGTTGACTACACCCGGGGGGACGCCGGCGTCACCCAGCAGCGCGGCCAGTTCGAGGGTCGAGGCAGACGTGAACTCCGACGGTTTGATGACCACCGTGCAGCCGGCCGCCAGAGCGGGCGCCAACTTCCAGGCAAGCAGCAGAAGAGGACTGTTCCACGGAGTGATGATTCCGACGACGCCCTTCGGTTGTCTTTGCGTGTAGAGGAAGTAACCCTTCTTGTCCACCGGGACGACCGTGCCCTCGATCTTGTCCGCGAGCCCCCCGTAGTAGTAGAACCACTGTGGCAGATAGGTGAGTTGGCCGGACATCTCGCTGAACAGCTTGCCGTTATCGAGCACTTCAACCTCGGCCAACTGCTCGGCCCGCTCGGCGATGACATCGCCGATGCGCCGCAGAACTGCTCCGCGCTCGGTCGGGGTCATCTCGGCCCATGTCCCGTTGTGGAGTGCATGGTGTGCGGCTGCGGCCGCCTTGTCCACATCGTCGGCGTTCCCGTTGGGAATCTGTGCCCAAGTCTCTGCGGTGTAGGGGTTTTCGGTGTCGAACCAGTTACCCGACGCCGGAGTGACCTCTTCGCCGCCGATGAACAGGTTGTATTTCTTCACTAGCTAACCCCCTGGTGTGGTGGAATCGATCCAGTGTCACGTGGAAGAACTGGCATCCGCTTATCGCTGTTCTTGAAATCCATACGCGGCAAACGAACTTCGAACAATCTAGGGCGAATGACCAACAATTGACGGGCGCCATTCAAGCTGAGTGTCGAATCGCAGTCATGGACACGAGATGCCGAACCGCAGAGCTTGCCGACGCTCTGCTGTACCGCCTAATCGACCGGTGACTGATTCACGCGGGACATGATCGAGTGTCCGGCATCTACGGGCATGACCACGCCGGTGAGGATGGACGCCGCGTCGGACAGCAGGAACGCGACCGTTTTGCTGACCTGCTCAGGTTCGATTCCCTTGTTGCCCTTCAAGACCGCATAGTGGCGCGCTGCCTGAACCAGATCCTCAGGGGTTCCGTCCGGTCGTCCCGCCATCACGTTGTAGGCATCCTGCCAGCGGTGCATGTCTGTGTCGACGAATCCTGGGCAGATGGCGTTGACGCAGATTCCGTGGGGGCCGAGTTCGAGAGCGGCGTTGCGCAGCAAGCCGATGATGCCGTGCTTGGTCACCGAGTAGGGCGCACCTCCCGCCATGCCCTCGTCGATGCCCAGTACCGACGACACCAACACGATCGAGCCCTTGTTGCGTTCGACCATTCGAGGGGCGACCGCTTGGATGGTGTTCCATGATCCGGTCAGGTTGATCGCCAGCGTCTCTTCCCATGCCACTGCGGTCGTCTCCCAGATGGGCGCGATCTCACCCCAGATACCGGCGTTGGCGATCGCGATGTCGACGGGCCCGAACTCGGCCTCCGCCGCCTTCACCGCGCGATCGAGGTCGTCTTTGAAGCGGACGTCGCCGGCGACCGCGATGGCATGTCCGCCGTCGCGACGAATTTCCGCGGCCACTTCCTCGGTCTGCTCGGCGGTCGCCATCGCGTACTTGACCGATTCGATCCGCTGCGGTCCGTCGAACAGCACGACGGCAGCTCCCCGGGAGGCGAGTTCGCGGGCATGCGCTGCGCCCTGGCCTCGACCGGCACCCGTGATGAGCGCCGTCCGCCCGTTGAAGTCATCCATATTCGTCAATCTCCTTCGGTAGTGGAGGATCGGGGTTCGTCATCCGACTGTGGGATGTCATCGCCACGCCACATGAGTCGCCGACCTGCCGCCGCGACCGTGCCTTCCGGCCTCCGTTGTGATTGCTGGAAGGCGTTTTCGCCATCTGGCGCGTCGATGGCCGCCACGCTGATGGTCGGCGGATCATGAAGTAGATCAACTGACCAGATCAGGTGTACAGGGACGATGCCGCACGACTTGCCATCTGTCAAGCGGGGCATTTGCCCTTGCGGGCGCGGCAATGTAGGGCCGTGTCGCGGACACAGACAGGGCCGTCACCGGTTCCGGTGGCACGCCCGCGCGCGGTAGCTCACCTGCTGGAAACGTTCCGCTTGACAGTGACCCGCGTCTCAGTGAAGATTACCGCGCAACATAGTCAACTGACCGACTAAGAAGGTGTGGCGTATCCCCCTCTGATGGGCTCGAGGGGGCTCATCAAGCAGTTGCAGGGCCGGCAAGAGGGGCTGGCCCTGCGTGAAGCGCCCACATTTCTTCTCCACAAACATGTTTCGACCTGAAGGAAGACGATGACCGCAACTGAACCGACTGTCGTTCTGAGCGCTGACACTCCACAGTTACGCGCCGCCAGCTGGTTGCAATCGTTCAGCGACGCACTCGCGACCCGATCACGATCGGCCTTGCAGGCGCTGTTCGAGCCCCAGGCGGGATGGCGTGATCTGGTCGCTTTCACGTGGAACCTGCGGCAGTCGCACGACCGTGAGGCGATCATCGATCTGCTCCTGGCGACCAATGAGGAGATCAACGCGGCGGATTTTCGGATCGACGAGTCCCGGCCCGTGCCCTCCGAGCTGCCAGCGGCCGATGGCGACCTGCCGGCCATCGAGATGTTCTTCCGCTTCGGCACGGCCACCGGTGAGGGTGACGGTTACGTCGTGCTGGCGGCTGATCCCGACCGGCCGGAGATGCTGCGCGCTCGTACCCTCATGACGCGGCTGGTGAGCCTGAAGGACGCGCCCGCAGTGTGGCCGCCGAGCGGTCGGTTCGATGTGCAGAACCCAGGGTTGCGGTGGTCGGAGCACTGCCGCCGTCGAAACGAGTTCGCTGACCGCGATCCGGAAGTGCTCATCGTCGGAGGTGGCCAGTTCGGTGTCATGACCGCGGCGCACCTCGCACGTCTGGGGGTCGATGCGCTGATCGTCGACAAGGACCCGCGGATCGGTGATGCGTGGCGCAAGCGTTACGAGTCGCTCTTCCTGCACCAGCCCCACAACATGCTGCACTTCTCGATGATGCCGTTCCCGGAGAGCTTCCCGGAGTACCTGCCCAAGGACAAGATGGCGCAGTGGTTCGAGAGCTACGTCGCCAGCTTCGATCTGAACTTCTGGACCAGTACGGAGTTCGTCGGTGCCGGCTACGACCAGGCGCGCGGCGAATGGAAAGCCGAACTTAAGCTCGCCGACGGCAGCACCCGGGTGATGCGTCCCAAGCACTTGCTGATGGCGACCGGCGGCAGCAACATCCCGATGATCCCGGATCTTCCTGGACTCCAGGACTTCAGCGGCGCGACGCTGCACGCCACCGAATTCCGCGACGGTGCGGACTTCGCGGGTAAGAACGTCCTCGTCATCGGTACCGGCACCTCGGCACACGACTTCGCACTCGACATCGTGCAGTCCGGGGGGTCGGCGACCATGGTGCAGCGCGGTCCGCTGATCGTGATCGACCTGCCTACGGCCAACACGCTTTACGCCGATTACCTCGACCGTGACCAGCAGACCGAACTTGTGGACATCAGATTCCTTGCTGGTGCCGTGTTCCATCAGGAGCGGCAGGGGTTCATCGAGTTCCAGAAGTTCGCGGACGAGGCGGACCGCGAACTGCACGACGGTTTGGCCAAGGCCGGACTGAAGGTCTGGTCCGGTGAGGACTCGACGGGCTTCTACTACAGCTACCTGAGCAAGTCCAAGGGCGGCTACTACCTCAACGTGGGAGCTTCCAACGCCATCGTGCGGGGCGACATCGGCATCCTCCAGCTCGAGAACATCGAGCGGTTCGACGCCACGGGCATCATTCTCGACGACGGCAGTCGACGTGAGTACGACGTCGTCATCTTCGCCACCGCACAGGAACCGCACATCAAGGGCATCGAGCGCCTGTTCGGTGCGGAGTTCGCCGAGAAGCTCGGCCCGATCTGGGGCTTCGACAACGACGGCGAGATGCGCAACGTCCTCAAGCCCACGGCCCACGAGGGATTCTGGATCCTCGACGGCAGCATCCCGATGGCGCGCTGGCATTCGCCGCTGATGGCTCTTCTGGTCAAGGCCGAACTGATCGGCGCCATCCCGGCCGCATTCAAGGAGCCCGGACACCTCAGCCGCACACCGGCAGAACCGACAGCAGCCCTGGAGGTCGAGGTCCGGGCCCGGAAGGCCCCGGTCGCAACGTAATAACCGGATGGCGAGGCTGGGGCGACGGTATGCGGCAGTCCCAGCCTCGCGTTCCGAACAAAACAATCTCTGCAGCGACGGTTCATGTGCACGGAGGCCCGGTACCTCGTTAGGCGCGCGGTACCCGAAATGCCGATACCTGCCGAAACGGTTCTGCGCCCGACGACCACGTACCCGAAGAACAGACGAAAGACGCACGGAGGCGAGAACTGGCATGGAACATGCTGATAAGCGGCACGCGCTGATCGTGACCGCCCTTCCGGATCCCGAGTCGGTGACCGGAGAGATGGTCCGTGCGCTGGAAGCCGGGCTCAGGGCGGAGGGGCAAACGAAGGTGACCGTCCATGACCTGATCGGCACGGGTTTCAATCCGGTCTTCGGTCCCGCCGACCACCAGGTGTACCGGGCAGCGCGGAGCGGAGCGCCGGTTGCTGTCCCGGCCGATGTGCAGGCCGAGCAGAAGCTCGTCGCCTCCGCCGACACTGTCATCCTCGCGTTCCCCGTGCACTGGTGGACTCTGCCGGCGGTCCTCAAGGGATGGATCGACCGAGTGTTCACCCGCGGCTGGGCGTACGGGTCGGCCGGCCAGGGCGAGACCCCGGTGCGGGGGCTGCACTTCGTTGCGCTGGCGGCATTCGGGCAGGAGCCGTTCGAGCGGCGTGGTTACCGGCAGGCAATGTCGAAGCAGTTGTTCGAAGGGATCGCGCAGTACATCAACACTGGTCAAGCCGGTATTTACAATCTGTACGAAAGCGAATCCGCTGATCCTGCGACGCACGCACACCTGGTCGAACAGGCACACGGGGTCGGCGTCACGATCGCCAGGGCCGTCGCAGACGGTCCCGAAGCATGACTTGGCCATCTCCTGTGGGCCGCCACACACAGCCGGGACCCCAGCGGGTCGGTAACACAGAAAGGCTTGGCCATGTCTGACCTTCAGTCGGCGTCGGACTCTTCGTCGATGTCGGAGAGATCGCGGAAACCCGGGCTACAGGGCCGCATGGGGACTGCTGCCCTGGTACTCACCGTGCTGGCCGTCGGGGCGCCACTGGGGAGTGTTTCCGGGGTCTTCCCCGTGGTGATCGGCTTCGGGGGATCGTCAGCTCCGATCGCGTATGTGATCGCGACGGGGATCCTTCTCGCCTTCGCCGCCGGATTGGCCACCATGTCGCGCTTCGTCCCGAACCCCGGTGCGTTCTACGCGTATGTCACATCGGGCCTCGGCAAACATGCCGGCCTCGGCGGGGCGTTCCTGGCGATCTTCGCCTACTGGCTGATCGCGACCGCGACCTACGCGTTCTTCGGCTCGGCAGCCAATCGGCTCGTCGTCGGATTCGGTGGGCCCGACATCGCCTGGTACTGGTGGCAGATCCTCGGGTGGGCCTGCGTGGGATTCGTCGGTTACCGCAACATCGAACTGTCGGCCAAGGTGCTGACCGTTGCGATGGTGCTCGAGGTCGCGATCGTCGTGATCTTCGACTTCAGCATCATCCTGCGAGGCGGCGCGGAAGGGCTCGGCTTCCCCGCCATCGAGTCCGAGATCTTCAGCTCGGGCAACATCGCCATCGCGGTACTGTTCAGCGTCCTGTGCTTCATCGGCTTCGAATCGACGGCGATCTTTCGTGAGGAGGCCAAGAACCCCGAGAAGACCGTCCCTCGGGCGATGTATCTGTCGGTGTTACTGGTCGGGATCTTCTACGCCATCAGCGTCGGCCTCATGATCCTCGCGTACGGCCAGAGCAAGGCCCAAGAGGTCGCCGCGCAGAATCCCGCGGGGATGTTCGACGAAGCGCTCGGTACCTACGCCGGAGCGATCTTCAGGGACATCTGCGCGGTCTTGCTGCTGAACTCGGTGCTGGCCTCGGTGATCACGCTGACGAACATGCTGTCGCGCTACCTGTACGCGCTCGGCAACGACGGTGTGCTTCCCAAGGCGCTCGGCCAGGCTCATCCCAAGCATCGATCGCCGTACCGTGCCTCGTTGGTGGTGACCGCCATGATCGGCCTGCTCGGCGCGCCCTTCATGTTCATCAGTGCCGAGCCGATGGTCTTCTACGCCAACATGGTCGGTGTCGGCATGTACGCCCTCACCGTGCTGATGGTGCTCGCCAGTGTCGCGGTCCTGGTCTTCTTCCGGCGCAACCCGCAATCCGGAACCTCCGTGGTGAAGACCACCGTCGCACCCGCTGTTTCCATCATCAGCTTCGCCTTTGTGCTCTACCTCGCGACCACGAACATGGATCTGATCAGCGGGCTGACCGGAGGTCTCGCCGTTGCCCTCGTGGTCGTGACGTATCTCGTCATTGCAGCCGGTATTGCGGTCGCGGCGATCTATCGCAGAGCCAGACCGGAGGCGTTCCGGCGGATCGGCCGCCAGGAGCTCTGACAGCGCGGAACGGCCCCCGGCTTGCGAGAGCCAGTGGGGCCGTTTCTCTTCCGCGCCGTTCGCGCACGCAAGCACGTGTTTGCGGTTTGCGATCGACCGGACATCGTTCATAGAATATTTTCTATTGAGATGGGAGGTGGCGGCATGGTGCTGTCGACCGAGGAGAAGTCGCTGATCGACACGGTCCGTGACTTCGTCGAGAAACAGGTCAAGCCGGTGGTGCGCGACCTCGAGCACGCGAACACCTATCCCGAGGAACTCATCGAGATGATGAAGGACATCGGGATCTTCGGACTCGCGATCCCCGAGCCGTACGGCTTCGGACAGGTGACGATGCCGTGCTACGTCGCGGTGACCGAAGAACTCGCCCGCGGCTGGATGAGCCTGGCCGGCGCGATGGGCGGTCACACCGTGGTGTCGAAGTTGATCATGCTGTTCGGCACCGAGGAGCAGAAGCAGCGCTATCTCCCCAGGATGGCCACCGGCGAGCTTCGCACCACCATGGCGCTCACCGAACCGGGCGGCGGCTCCGATCTGCAGGCGATGCGGACGGTGGCGCGCCGAGACGGCGACGAGTACGTCATCAACGGCAGCAAGACCTGGATCACCAACGCGCGCCGCGCCGGACTCGTCGCCCTGATGTGCAAGACCGATCCCGCCGCCGAGCCCGCCCACCGCGGAGTGTCCATCCTGTTGGTGGAGAAGGTTCCCGGGTTCACGGTCTCGAAGGATCTACCCAAGCTCGGTTACAAAGGTGTGGAGAGCTGCGAGCTGAACTTCTCCGACTGCCGGGTGCCCGCGGACGCTCTACTGGGCGCGGCCGAAGGTAGCGGCTTCGCCCAGATGATGAAGGGCCTGGAAGTAGGGCGGCTGCAGGTCGCGGCCCGCGCCACGGGGGTGGCGCGGGCAGCGTTCGAGGATGCGTTGCGCTACGCGCAGGAGCGCGAGAGCTTTGGCAAACCCATCTGGCAGCACCAGTCGGTGGGAAACATGCTCGCCGACATGGGCACTAAGCTGGCCGCCGCGCGGGCACTGTTACACAGTGCCGCGGAGAAATTCGACTCCGGAGTGCGCTGCGACATGGAGGCCGGCATGGCGAAGCTGTTCGCCTCGGAGGTCGGGATGGAGATCGCACTCGACGCAGTGCGTGTCCACGGCGGCTACGGCTACTCAACCGAGTACGACGTCGAACGCTACTTCCGTGACGCCCCGCTGATGATCGTGGGGGAGGGCACCAACGAGATCCAACGCGGCGTCATCGCCAAGCAGTTGGTCAAGCGAGGTGGTCTGGATCAGTGACATGCTGCCGCTGAACGGCATCACCGTGCTCTCGCTGGAGCATGCCGTCGCGGCACCCTTCGCCACCCGGCAGCTCGCCGACCTCGGGGCACGGGTGATCAAAGTGGAACGCCCGGGGACAGGCGATTTCGCCCGCCAGTACGACGATTCGGTCAACGGCGAGTCGAGCTACTTCGTCTGGCTCAACCGGTCCAAGGAATCCCTCGCCATCGACGTGAAAACCGAGCCAGGGCAGCAGGTCCTGCGCGACCTGGTCGAGCGCGCCGATGTCATCGTGCAGAACCTGGGCCCAGGTGCAGCGGCTCGGCTGGGACTGTCGGCCGAGGAGGTCCGCGCGCGGGATCCGCGCAAGATCGTCGTCTCGGTGACGGGGTGGGGCAGTTCCGGTCCATGGGCCGATCGCAAAGCCTACGACCTCCTCGTCCAGTGTGAGACTGGCCTGATGTCTCTGACCGGCACCCCGGACGACGTTGCCAAAGTCGGCGTGTCCATCGCCGACATCGCCGCCGGAATGTATGCCTTCAGCGGCACCCTGGCCGCCCTGTACCGCCGCGAAACGACCGGCGAAGGCGCCACCATCGAGGTGTCACTCTTCGAAGCGCTCGCCGAATGGCTCGGACAGCCCGCACATTTCACCGCCGGAGTGGGGCGACAGCCCGGTCGCTTCGGTGCCCAGCACGCGACGATCGCTCCGTATGGACCGTTCGAGGCCGCCGACGGCCACACACTGCTCATCGCGGTCCAGAACGAACCGGAATGGTCGCGGTTCTGCGGCGTCGTTCTGCAGCGTCCCGAGGTCGCCGAAGACCCCCGGTTCGCTTCGAACACACTGCGGGTGGCGCACCGGGAAGACGTCAACGCCGTCATCACAGAGGCCTTCGCCGCACTGCCGACCGCCGAGTTGGAGTCACGCATGGCGAACGCACGCATCGCCTTCGCGGGCGTCAACACCGTCAGCGAGTTCCTCGACCATCCTGTGCTCGCCGCGCGCGACCGGTGGCGCACGATATCTACGGCGAACGGTCCGGTGCGGGCGCTGCTTCCACCGATCGAGCTGGGTACCGAAGCGCGAATGGGGCCGGTGCCCGCGCTCGGTGAACACACCGCCGCGATTCTGGCCGAGATCGGCCTCGATCCATCGCAGGACCCGACCGTCGCGCCGCCCGCCGAGCGGGGAACTGACGCATGACCGCTGGATACGGTGCCGCCACGATCAGGTGCGCTCAGTCATTGCTGTTCGTCCCCGGCAATCGTCCCGAACGCTTCGCGAAGGCCCTTGCTGCACAGCCCGATGTAGTCATTCTCGATCTCGAGGATGCGGTTGCCGCAGACGACAAACCGACCGCACGGGAACACGTCGCACAGTGGTTCGCCGCCGGGAATCCCGGGATGGTTCGGATCAACGCCGCCGACACCGCCTGGCATGCCGAGGATTTGGAGCTCGTCGGTGAGCACCGGGTTCCGGTGATGTTGGCCAAGACGGAGTCACCCACGCACATCCACCGCATCACCGATGTCGCGCCCGGCGTGCTCGTGGTGCCACTCATCGAGACTGCAGCGGCTGTGCTGGCGGTAGCCGAGCTGTGTCGCGTTCCCGGCGTAGTGCGGATGGCATTCGGCAGCATCGATTTTGCCAATCAGATCGGCGTCGATCCTGACGACCGTGAGGCGTTGCTACTGCACCGTTCGATGCTGGTGCTGGGCTCGGCGGCCGCGGGTCTGCCTGCACCGATCGACGGGGTGACCACCTCGTTGACCGACACCGCCGCTGTAGCCGACGATTTCGACTATGCCAGGAAGCTGGGGATGGGTGCGAAGCTCTGCATTCATCCGGCGCAGATCGCTGCGGTGCGTGACGCGGCAGTGCCGTCGGACGTCGAGGTGAAATGGGCCCGCGAGGTCATGAGATCATTCGACCTCTCCAACGGGTCGGCAGCGGCCGTCAACGGTCAGATGATCGACATTCCCGTGGTAGAACGCGCTCGGCGCATCCTGAGGGCCGCCTCAGCCGACTGAGCGCTTCAACGGAGGGTGCCACTGGCGGCCAGATGCTCAGCCAACAGGGCGCCCGCTTTTCGGATGTGCTGTGCCATGGCCGCTCGCGCACCTTCGGCGTCGCCGGCGCGCAGGCGCTCGATGATCGCACGGTGATCCTCTGCGGAGGCTTCCGGCCACCCCTCGACGGCCGCGAAGAACTTGCGCGGGGCATAGGGCAGCGTCGACTTGATCAGCCAGCGGATTTTCCGCGAGCCCGCCAACCGATAGATGGCTTGGTGGAAGCGATGGTTGAGTCCTTCCACGGCGTCGTAGTCCTTGGCGGCTGCCGCACGCTCCAGGTCGATTTGAATGCTTTCCAGTTCCTCCACCGACCCCGGACTGATCACCTTGGCGGCGCGTGCGGTCAGCTCACCACCCAGCAGGGCCTGCGCTTCGTAGATGTCTTGGATGTCTTCGCTGGACAGAGCGGTCACCGAGAAGCCGCGCCGGGGTTCGACCGTGAGGAAGCCCTCGGTCTGCAATAGCAGGAGCCCCTCTCGGGCCGGTGTCGCGCTGATGCCCAGCGCGTCGGCCACCGCTTCGGGGCGGATGAACTCCCCGGCCCGAAGCTGACCCGACACGATCAGTTCGCGGACGTGAGCGGCCGCCAGGTCGCTGAGCCGAAGCGGCGCTGCACGTTTGCGGTCAGCCGCGGCCGTCGGTTTCACGGTCTGAATATAGTCAATATTGCCGGCGGCTCACGCTATCGAAGAGTGTGCCGAGGTCTGCGCCGTATTCGTAGGCGCCTATCAGCTCGCGCAGATTGGTCGCGGACTCTGCTGCGAGGACATCGCCCTCGCGCACCACCGCGGCGAGAACTTCTTGAATCGCCGACCGGTACTCTCCGACGGCCAGGTTGATCGACACGGAGTGCCGTTCCGCCACGGTCAGGCATCCGCGGTGGTCGGCCAGCAGATCCCACGCGACCTCGTCTTCCGTCACGGCCACCTTGCTAGGTCGCGGGCGATGACAACTCGACGAGGAGATCTCCGCCTTCGACCTGTTCAGTGGCATTGACGGCGACGCGTGCGACGGTGCCGGTCTTGGGGGCGGTGATCGCGGCCTCCATCTTCATGGCTTCGATCGTGGCGACGATCTGCCCGGCCGTCACGGCGTCGCCGACAGCGACGCTGATCGACACGACGCCGGCGAAGGGCGCCGCGACGTGGTCGGGGTTGCCGGGGTCGGCTTTCTCCGCGGTGGGAACCACAGAGGCGATATTGCGGTCACGCACCAACACCGGTCGCAGCTGGCCGTTCATGATGCACATGACGGTGCGCATCCCGCGTTCGTCCGGATCGGAGATCGCCTCCAGCCCGATCAGCAGCTCGACACCCCTCTCCAGTTGGACGCGGTGCTCGTCGCCTTGACGTAACCCGTAAAAGAACTGGTTGGCGCTGAGCTGGCTGGTGTCGCCATAGGTGTCGCGGTGGGTCTCGAACTCCTTGGTCGGTCCCGGGAACAGCAAGCGGTTCAGCACGGCTTGCCGTTTGGGGCCGGGTTGCGCCAACACCGCCTCGTCTTCGCCGGACAATTGCGCGTCCGGCCGGCCGGGCCCGCGGCCGGCCAAGGCCTTGGTGCGCAAGGGCTCCGGCCATCCACCCGGCGGGTCGCCGAGCTCGCCGCGGAGGAAACCGATCACCGAATCAGGAATGTCGTAGCGGGCCGGATCCGCGGCGAACTCCTCGGCGCTGATCCCCGCACCGACCAACGCCAAGGCCAGGTCACCGACGACTTTCGACGACGGTGTGACCTTCACCAGCCGGCCCAGGATGCGGTCGGCGGCGGCGTAGTTCGCTTCGATCTCCTCGAACCGGTCTGCGAACCCAAGGGCGATCGCCTGTTGACGCAGATTCGACAGCTGACCGCCGGGGATCTCGTGGGTGTACACCCGTCCCGTCGGGACCGGCGTTCCGGACGCAGCGACATCGAACGGCGCGTACACCTTGCGCAGCGCCTCCCAGTACGGCTCGAGATCGCACACCGATGTGAGGTCCAGACCGGTGTCTGCGTCGGTGTGCGCTGCCGCGGCCACGATCGAGCTCAGAGCCGGTTGACTCGTCGTACCCGACAGCGGCGCCGCCGCGCCGTCCACCGCGTCCGCACCCGCCGTCCACGCCGCCAGATACGTCGCCAACTGACCGCCGGGGGTGTCGTGTGTGTGCACGTGCAGGGGGAGATCGAATCGGGACTTCAGCGCACTGACCAACGTCGTCGCCGCAGCCGGCCGCAGTAGTCCGGCCATGTCTTTGATCGCGAGCACATGTGCTCCGGCCTCGGCGATCTCCTCGGCCAGGTGCAGGTAGTAGTCCAGCGTGTACAGACCTTCGCCCGGGTCCGACAGGTCGCCGGTATAGGACATCGCGACCTCGGCGACGGCGGTGTTCGTCGCGCGTACCGCATCGATGGCCGGTCGCATCGACGCGACGTTGTTCAGCGCATCGAAGATCCGGAAGATGTCCACTCCGGTGCCGGCGGCCTCATCGACGAAGGCCGACGTGACCACCTCCGGATACGGGGTGTAGCCCACGGTGTTACGACCGCGCAGCAGCATCTGCAGGCAGATGTTAGGCATCGCCTCCCGCAGCGCGGCCAACCGCTCCCAGGGATCCTCCTTCAGGAATCGCAGTGCGACGTCGTAGGTGGCCCCACCCCAGCACTCCACCGACAACAACTGAGGCAGCATGCGGGCCACATACGGCGCGACCCGCAACAAACCGGTGCTGCGCAGCCGGGTAGCCAACAAGGACTGGTGCGCATCACGAAACGTCGTATCTGTGACGCCGAGTGCGGGGGAGTCCTTGAGCCACTGAGCGAAACCCTGTGGACCCAGTTCCGCCAGCCTCTGTTTCGAGCCCGCGGGAGGCGCGACGCTGAGGTCGATATCGGGCAGCTTGTCGTGCGGATAGACCGTCGACGGCCGGTCACCGTAGGGTTTGTTCACGGTCACATCGGCCAGATAGTTCAAGATCTTGGTGCCGCGGTCGGCGCTGCTGCGCGCGGTCAACAACTCGGGGCGCTCGTCGATGAAACCGGTGGTGACCCGCCCGGCCACGAAGTCGGGGTCGTCCAGTACCGCGGCCAGGAAGGGGATGTTCGTCGACACCCCGCGGATCCGGAATTCGGCGACCGCCCGTCGTGCCCGACGGACCGCAGTACCGAAATCGCGGCCTCGGCACGTCAGCTTCACCAACATCGAATCGAAATGCGCCGACACGTCCGCACCCAGCAGTGTGCCGCCGTCCAGGCGGATCCCGGAACCCCCCGGTGACCGGTATGCGCTGATACGCCCCGTGTCCGGACGGAATCCATTCGCCGGATCCTCGGTGGTGATCCGGCATTGCAACGCCGCACCGTGCGGGACGATCGACTCCTGGCTCAAGCCGAGATCGGGCAGGGACTCGCCGGCAGCGATCCGCAGCTGTGACGACACCAGGTCGACGTCGGTGATCTCCTCGGTGACGGTGTGCTCCACCTGTATCCGCGGATTCATCTCGATGAACACATGCTGACCGCGCTCATCGAGGAGGAACTCTACCGTGCCGGCACATGAGTAACCGATGTAGCGGGCCAGCCTCACCGCATCCGCACAGATCCGCGCGCGGAGGTCGGGGTCCAGATTCGGAGCCGGCGCCAACTCGATCACCTTCTGGTGGCGGCGCTGCATACTGCAGTCCCGCTCGAACAGATGGATCACGTTGCCGTGGGTATCGGCCAGGATCTGCACCTCGATGTGCCGCGGATTGACCACCGCCTGCTCCAGGAACACCGTGGGGTCCCCGAACGCCGACTCGGCCTCACGCGACGCAGCCTCGATGGCCTCACGCAACGATGCAGGGTCGGACACACGTCGCATCCCACGCCCGCCGCCGCCCGCGACCGCTTTGACGAATACCGGGAACTGCATATCGCCTGCGGCATCGAGCAATTCCTCTATATCCGCCGACGGTGCCGAAGACGCCAACACGGGTAACCCCGCGGCGCGCGCAGCCGCTACCGCCCGCGCCTTGTTCCCGGTCAGTTCCAGCACCTCAGCCGACGGACCCACGAAGGTGATACCCGCCTCCGCGCACGCCGCCGCCAGCGCCGGATTCTCCGAGAGAAAGCCGTACCCGGGGTATACCGCATCGGCACGGGCAGCCACCGCGGTGGAAACGATCTCTGGCACCGACAAATAGGCCCGGACCGGATGGCCCAGCTCACCGATCTGATACGACTCGTCAGCCTTCAACCGGTGCAACGAATTACGGTCCTCGTACGGATACACCGCGACCGTCCCCACACCGAGCTCGTACGCGGCACGGAACGCCCGTATCGCGATCTCGCCACGATTCGCGATCAAAACCTTGGAGAACATCTGGCTCACCTCTACTGCCTCTCGGTGCGGGTGCGAACGACAGCCGTGCGACCTAAAGTGCTGTGCCAGGGACGATCTGACGCAACGACGGTGGCGGCTCGAAACCAACTGGTCAGCCCGCGCACCCAACACTGGGTCACTTGACCAACTGATCCTCGGGCACGACCGTGCCGGTGTCAAGCATCACTTGGAGACGTCCGACGGGTCGAGAACGCCGTGCCAGTGGGAGCCAGGCCAAGCGGCGGCCTCACTGTGGTCCGCTTGACACTGTGGGCGGCGTGGGGCAAGGTGGGCGAACGAATTAGTCAAATGACCGACTTACATGCGTCGCTCGGCCGCCCATGTGTTCACGAATCAAGCGCGACTCGCTAGAGGAATCGAAAAATGAAGCGCGGAGATATCTCTTTCTGGCTGACGCGTCCCGGAGCGCCGGCACCGCCGTCGACTCGAACGCTCGCGCAGGACATCGATTGCGATGTGGCCATCGTGGGCGGCGGGCTGTCGGGATTGTGGGTCGCGTGGGCGCTCGCGCAACAGAATCCCTCGCTGTCCGTCGTCGTTCTGGAGGCCGAACGCCTCGGGTTCGGGGCGTCAGGCCGTAACGGCGGCTGGATGTCAGCGAAGCAGGTCGGGGTCCGGCGCGCGTTGGCCCGCGGCGCGGGCGGTACGCAAGCCGTGACACAAATGCAGGACCGGCTCGAGCAGGCGTGCACAGAAGTGGTCGACATCCTCGGTGCCGACGAGATCGACGCCCGCCACGGTGGGTGGACCCAGCTGGCCCGCACGAAGAATGAGCTTCGTCGCGCCGAGAACTACGTGGCCGAGGCCCGCCGCTGGAACGTCGACGAGTCGTCGATGCGCCTGATGTCGGCCGAGGAGGCCTACGAACGGATCCACGCGCAAGGCCTCATGGGCGCGATACACAGCCCGCACAACTACTGCGTCGACCCGGTGAAGATGGTGTTCCGTCTGGCCTCGCTGGCGATGGAGGCCGGCGCCACCGTCTATACGGGCGCGCGCGTCACCGGAATCGAGCCCGGCCGGCTCCGTGTGGGACGGCACAGGGTCAACGCCCGTCAGGTGGTGGTGGCGACTGAGGGGTACACCGCCAGCCAGCCCGGCCAGCGGCGTCGGATGCTGCCGCTCAACAGCAGCATGCTGGTCACCGAGCCCTTGACTCCGCAGCAGTGGGAGAGGGTGGGCTGGGAGCACCACGACGGAGTGTCGGCGACCGCTCATACCTACTTCCACAGCGAACGCACCCCCGACGGCCGTATCGCCATCGGCGGCCGGGGCCGCCCATACCGATTCGGGTCGAGGACGGATCGAAACGGAGTGGTCGACGAGGCCACCGTCAAGTCGCTTATGCGAGTGATCGACGACCTGTTTCCCGGTCTCGGCGCGGAACCCGCGCACGCGTGGTGCGGGGTCATCGGTGTCACCCGTGACTGGTCGCCCTTCCTCGACTACGACTCCTCTGCGCAGCTGTTGCGGATGGGCGGCTACGCCGGACAGGGACTCACGGCGAGCTATCTGGCGGGCTTGGCAGCGGCCGACTTGCTGACCGGCCGCAAGAGCTTTCTCTCCACATCGGCGTGGGTGCGCCCCGTGCCTCGGCGGTGGGAGCCGGAGCCACTGAGGTGGGTCGGCGCGAACGGCTTCTATCTCGCCTACTCGCTCGCAGATCGGCTGGAAGCGGCCTCGCGCTCCGACAAGACCTCCGTGATCGCGCGCATCGCCGACAAGATCGCCGCGCGCTGACGCCCCTCACCGATCAGCTCGGGCTGCAGCGCATACGGCCGATAGACACCCCACCCGCCACTCTGGCAGAAGAAAAGGAAAGCACCGCATCATGACCACCTATGCCGTCACCGATCCGACCACCGGCCAGGTCATCAAGCAATATCCCGCGATCACCGACGAGGACCTGACCGCTTCCATCGGCCGCGCCGAGTCCGCCCTGACCGAGTGGGGCTCTCGCACGGTCGCGGAGCGGGTGACCCTGCTGCAGAACGTCGCCTCGATCTACGAGGAGCGCGCCGAGGAGCTCGGTGCCATCATCAGTCGTGAGATGGGCAAGCCGAAGACCTCGGCCATCGGGGAAGCCGCGTTCTCGGCTTCGATCTACCGCTACTACGCCGACAGCGCCGAGGAGTTCCTGGCCGACGAACCGATCCAGCTGCGCGGAGGAACCGGTTCGGCGGTGATCCGGCGGACACCTCTCGGCGTCGTGCTCGGCATCATGCCGTGGAATTACCCCTATTTCATGGCAGCGCGTTGTGCCGCCCCGAACTTGATGATCGGGAACACGGTGCTTCTCAAGCCTGCTCCGCAGTGCCCGGAGTCGGCAGCCGCCATAGCGGCCATCTTCGACGAGGCGGGTCTTCCGGCCAACGCGTACACCACCATCCTCGCCTCCAATGAGCAGATCGAATCGGTCATCGCCGACCCGCGCGTGCGGGGCGTCTCGCTCACCGGGTCCGGCCGCGCGGGTTCCGCCGTGGCCAAGATCGCGGGAGAGCACCTGAAGAAGGTCGTGCTCGAACTCGGGGGGTCCGACCCGTTCCTCGCGCTGTCGACCAACGACATGGACGCGCTGGTCAAGAGCGCCGTGGCGGCGCGCATGTACAACTCGGGGCAGGCCTGTAATGCAGCGAAACGCTTCATCGTCGCTGACCACCTCTATGACGAGTTCCTCGAGAAGTTCGTCAGCCAGATCTCGGCCTTCGAGCCCGGCGACCCGTCCAGCCCGGATACGAAGCTCGGGCCCCTCGTATCCGTCGAGGCCGCCGAACGGCTAGAAGCCCAGGTGAACCGGGCCGTCGAAGAGGGTGCGACCGTGGTGCTCGGCGGGCAGCGCAACGGCGCCTTCTTCTCCCCGACGGTCCTGACCGACGTTCGGCGCGACGGCAGCGCGTACTCCGAGGAGTTCTTCGGTCCGGTTGCCCAGGTGTTCCGGGCCCGCACCGAGGCCGAAGCCATCGAGCTGGCCAACGACAC